>DATINY010000497.1:0-9796 GCA_035473755.1 Streptosporangiaceae bacterium | reverse complement strand
GTCGCCGCCCGCATCGGGGCCGCGCCCGCACGGGCCGTCCTGGAGGTCGTCGGCGGCCAGGCACCCCAGCACCTGGTCAACGAGTTCGCCGCCGCGATCGCCGCCGGTGACAGCGACGCCACGCTGATCTTCGGCTCCGAGGCCATCTCCACCATCGAGCACTACGCCAAGGCCGGGGACCGGCCCGACTTCAGCGAGCACGCCGACGGCAGCCTGGACGACCGCGGCTACGGGCTGCGTGGCCTGGTCTCGATGCAGCTGGCCGCGCATGGCCTCACCGACGCCCCCAGCCAGTACGCGCTGGCCGAGAACGCGCGGCGGGCCCGGCTCAAGCTGACCCGCGACGAGTACGCGGCGGCGATGGGCGCCCTGTTCGCGCCGTTCACCCAGGTCGCGGCCGGAAACCCGCACGCCGCCGCTCCCACCGCCCGCAGCGCCGCCGAGCTGATCACCCCAACCGAGTCGAACCGGCTGATCGCCGACCCATACACCCGCTACCTCGTCGCCCGCGAGAAGGTCAACCAGGGCGCGGCCGTTCTGCTGATGTCGGTCGCGGCGGCGCGGCGGCTCGGCATCGCGCAGGACCGGTGGGTGTTCCTGCACGGTCATGCCGACCTGCGGGAACGGGACCTGCTCGACCGCGCCGACCTGTCCTCCAGCCCGGCCGCGGTGATGGCCGCCCGGCACGCCCTGGAGGTGGCCGGCATCGGCGCCGGGGACCTCGCCACGATCGACCTCTACAGCTGCTTCCCCATCCCGGTGTTCAACATCTGCGACGGCCTGGGCCTGCCGCCGGACGACCCGCGCGGGCTCACCGTCACCGGCGGGCTGCCGTTCTTCGGCGGGGCCGGCAACAACTACTCGATGCACGCCATCGCCGAGACCGTCCAGCTCGCCCGCGCCAACCCCGGCAGCTACGGGTTCGTCGGCGCCAACGGCGGCGTCATGAGCAAGTACTCCGTCGGCATCTACGCCACCACGCCCGTGGCCTGGCGCCCCGGCGCCAGCGGCGCGCTGCAGGCTGAGATCGACGGCTGGGCCGCGCCCGCGCAGGCGCGCCACGCCGACGGATGGGCGACCATCGAGACCTACACGATCAAGCACGGCCGCGACGGCGCCCGTACCGGCATCATCGTCGGCCGCCTGGACAAGGACGGGCGCCGCTTCGTCGCCCGCGGCGACGACCGGGACACCGGCATCGTGGACCTGCTGGCCGCGGGCGAGCCGATCGGCGAGCGCGTGCACGTGCGTTCCTTCGGCTTCGGCAACCGGGTCACCACGAGCGGCGCGCAGATGGACAAGCTCTTCCCGCCCGAGCCAGCGGTGCTGCGCGAGCGCTACGAGCACGTCCTCGTCCGCCGGGACGGGCACCTGCTCGAGGTCACCATCAACCGGCCCGAGACCCGCAACAGCCTGCACCCCGCCGCGAACGACGAGCTCGATCACGTCTTCGATGCCTACTTCGCCGACCGTGACCTCTGGGTGGCGATCCTCACCGGTGCGGGCGACAAGGCCTTCTCGGCCGGTAACGACCTGGTGTACTCCGCCTCCGGCCAGCCGGTGTGGGTCCCCAAGAACGGCTTCGCCGGCCTGACCAGCCGGCGCAACATGCACAAGCCCGTCATCGCCGCCGTCAACGGATACGCGATGGGCGGCGGCTGCGAGATCGCGCTCGCCTGCCACCTCGTCGTCGCCGACAGCACCGCCCAGTTCGCGCTCAGCGAGGTCAGGGTCGGCCTCGTGGCCGGCGCCGGAGGGGTCGTCCGGCTGCCCCGCACGATCCCGCCGAGGGTCGCCACCGAGATGATCCTCACCGGCCGGCGCATCACCGCGGCGGAGGCGCTCGGCTACGGCCTGGTCAACCGGGTGGTCCCAGCCGGCTATGCGCTGGAGGGGGCGCGGGCGCTCGCCGCGGAGATCCTCGACGGCTCACCCACGTCGGTACGCATCTCCCTGCAGCTCATGGAGGAGACCAGCGGCATTCCCGGCACCGTCGACGCCGTCACCCACCCGACCACCGCCTTCGACGACCTCATGACCAGCCACGACGCCATCGAAGGCATGACCGCTTTCGCGCAGAAACGCCGGCCCCAGTGGCGCAACCAGTGACGGGCTCGTGCGGGTAACCGGCACGGCGCAGCGGGACGCCTGGCTGGCCCATACCTTCCCGCCGGTCGAGCAGGCCGGCCCCGACCTGTGGTCGGTGCCGGTGCCGATACCGGACAGCCCGCTCCGCTACACCCTCACCTACCTCGTCGCCGCCGGCGGCGGGCTCGTCGTCGTGGATCCGGGGTGGGACACCGAGGCCGGCTGGCAGGCGCTGGCCGCGGGCCTCAAGGCGGCGGGAGCCTCACCCGCCGACGTCACCGGGATCGTGGTGACCCATATCCATCCCGACCACCACGGCCTTTCCGCCCGCCTGCGGCACCTCGCCGACCAGGGGCGCATCAGCGCGACGGCCGCGGCCGCGGGCGGGCCCGAGCGATACAGCTTGCGCGGGGAAGCGCCGGGAGGCGGCCCGGTATCGTGAGCAGGGGTGATCGCCACGGGCACCGCGTTCGCCACCGGTGAGCCAGGACCATCTGAGCGGCCGGCGGCCAGGCGGGATCCGGCCGGCCGGGTCCGGATCGGGATCCTGGGCCCGGTCGAGCTGGTGGCCGGGGGACCGGCCCGGCTGGGCGGGGTCAAGGAACGCTGCCTGCTCGCGGCGCTGACGGTGCGTTGCGGGGAGGCGGTCAGCGCCGCCGCTCTGGTGGATGCGCTGTGGGGAGACCGTCCGCCCCGGACGGCAGCAAAGACGCTGCAGAACTACGTGCTCCGCGTCCGCCGGGCACTGGGCTCAACCGGCGGTGGAGACCTGGGCATCGTGACCCTGCCCGCGGGGTACTGCCTGCGGGCTGCGCCGGGGATGGTGGACGCTGGGCTGGCCGAGAGCCTGATCGGTGCCGGCCGCCAGGGGATGGCCGGCGGCGATCCCGCCACCGCCGTGCGGCTGCTCCGGCAGGCCCTGGACCTGTGGCGGGGCCCGGCGCTGGCCGAGTTCGCCGGCCGTCCGTTCGCGGCGGCGGAGGCGCTGAGGCTGGAGGAGCTGCGCGAGGCAGCGCTGGAGGACCTGTTCGACGCGGAACTCGCGCTCGGCCGCCACCATGAGGTTGCTGGCAGCCTTGAGGCCCTGGTGACGGGCGGCCCGCTACGGGAACGGCGGTGGGGCCAGCTGATGATGGCGCTCTACCGCGACGGGCGGCAGGCGGAGGCCCTCGACGCGTTTCACCGGCTGCGGCGGCTGCTGGCCCAGGAGCTGGGCGTCGATCCGGGCACCGAGCTGCGTCAGCTGTATCAGGCGATCCTGCAGCAGTCGCCCGCGCTCGCGTGGCAGCCCCACCAGCAAACGCAGGAGACGGCCGGGCGGGGGTATTTCGGCCGCGTCCCGGAGATGTCCCGCCTGCTGGGCCGCCGGGCGGAGACGGCCGCCGGGCGGGGCGGCGTGGTCCTGCTGGCGGGTGAGCCGGGGATCGGCAAGTCCCACGCGCTGCAGCAGCTCGCAGCGGCGGCGCGAGCCCGCTCGGCGACCGTGCTGACCGGCCGCTGTGTCGAGGGCACGTGGGTGCCGCCCTTCCGCCCGTTCGCCGAAGCGATCACCGGATACGGCGAGTCGGTGGGCCCGGAGCAGCTTGCGGCCGATCTTGGCCCGGCCGCTGCCGTGCTGGCGCGGATCGCGCCGCGGCTGCCTGAGCTGCTGCCCGGTCTCACCCCACCGCCAGCCCTGCAGCCGGACGCGGAGCGGTTCCGGCTGCTGGACGCGGCGGCACAGTTCTTCACCGCGCTGTCCGGTCGCTCGGCGGTCCTGCTCATCCTGGACGACCTGCACTGGGCTGATGCGGGCACGGCGATGATGATGCGCCATGTCGCCCGGAGCTGCGCGCACAGCCGCCTGCTGATTGCCGGGGCCTACCGCACGACCGAGATGGTGACGCAAGATCCGCTGGCGGACGTGCTGGGTGCGCTGCAGGCCGAGACGGAGTGCAGCACGATCCCGCTCCGGGCGCTGGGCACCGAGGCGGTCGGGCAGCTGGTTGCCGCTGAGGCAAGGGCGCCGGTTTCGCCGTCACTGGCCGCGGCCATAGCGGTGCACACCGGCGGCAACCCGTTCTTCGCCAAGGAAATGATCCGCCACCTCATGGAGGAGCGCGCGCTGGCTGAGGGCGGCTCCGGCGTCTTGGCCAAGGGTGGCGGCTCCGGGGTGCTGGAGGCCGCTCTTCCGCTGGTGGCGGTGCCCGAAGGAGTGCGGCAGATCCTGGCCCGCCGCCGCGCGCGGCTCCCGGCCGCGGCAAATCGCCTGGCGGAGTGCGCATCCGGGTTCGCTGGGGCGTTCCTTTTCCCGGTTGCCGCCGCGGCCGCGGGCCTCGACGAAACCGCCGCGCTGGCCGCGCTGGACAAGCTGCTCGCCGCCGCGATGATCCGGCCCGGCGAGACCGCGGAACGCTACGAGTTCGGGCACGCCCTGGCCCGCCAGGCGATCTATGACACCCTCAGCCCATCCCGCCAGGCCCGGCTCCACCGGCAGCTGGCGCACGGCCTCGAGGCGGCCCGGGCGCGGTTTCCCGCCTGCACGGAGCCGGCCGAGATCGTCGCCCAGTACGCGGGCAGCCGGGCCCTGCCGGACGCAGCGGCCGGGGTCCCGGCCGCGATCGAGGCTGCGGACCTGGCGCAGGCCGCGGGAGCGCACGATACGGTCGTCGCCTTCCTCACCACCGCCGCCGAGCTCGCCGGTCCAGGTGACGAGCGGCTCATCACCATCCAGGCCCGGCTCGGGCTGGCACTGGCCTGGGCGCTGCGCTTCGACGAGGCGGTGACCGAAGCCCGCGCCGCCGCGGAACGGGTGGCGGACACCGAGGGCGCCCCCGCCGCCGCGGACTACCTCGCCGAGGTGACCTCCGCCCTGGGCGCGGCGGGCAGCAGCGCCCACGCCTGGATGCTCGCGCCCGGGGGCCTGGCGTACGCGGGTTCCGCGCGCAACGAGGCGTGGGCGGCGCTCACCCTGCTGGCCCTGGACCGCAAGGAGGCGGCCGACCCGGGGTATGTCGGCCTTCCCCTGGACCAGCCCAGGCGGCGGCAGGCGCTGGCCATCCTGTACCGGTCGCACCGGGTGGTCTCGCGCGGCGTCGACCTCGCCCGGTACGCGGTCGCGGCCATCTACGGCAGCCGGGAGAACGTGCCCGCCGAGGCGGCGCAGGATCCGACGGTGCTGCTGTATCTGCTCGGCGCGCCGCGCCCGGCGCTGCCGGTGTTCGAGGAAGCTGCGGCGCGGGCCCGCGCCCGTGGCGAGCTGGCGCGGGAGGTCCACTGCCGGGCCAGCATCGCACGGGCGCTGGCCGCGCTCGGTGACCTCGCGGGCGCGCGGGCGGCGCTGGCCGAGGCCCGTGAGCTGGCCGGCCGCATCCCCGGCACGGGCTGGAGCTGGGAACGGATCCACGTTGTGGGTGCGCGGGACGCGCTGGCCCTGGCGACGGGCGAGGACTGGGCCGGCCTGCAGGCCGCGTTCGACGAGTTCGTCGGCACCGATGACCCCGTGGTGCGCTGGGCCCGCGCCCCCATGTGCGCCGGCTGTGCCCGGACCGCGGCTCACCTGGGCCACGGTGAGCGGGCGATGGCGCTGCTCGCGCTGCCGGTCCAGGCGCTGGGACGGGCGCCGGGCTGGGCCCTGAACTACACGCGGACCGCCTCGGACACCGCCGAGACGCTGTGGCTGCTGGACCGCCGCGACCATCTGCGGTCCGTCGAGGCCGCCCTGCGCCTCAAGGCGCTCCCCGCCGACTTCCGGTTCCCGATGATGGACCTGCGGCTGTCGCTCGCCCGGCTCTGCGCCGTCGATGGCCGCCTGGAGGAAGCCAGCCACTGGTTCGGGCAGGCCCATCCGGTCCTCGAGGAGCAGGGTGCGCGCCCGCTGCGGGCGATCGCCGACTTCGATCAGGCGCTCATGCACGCCCGGTACGGGCGGCCCGCCAGCGCCCGCCCGCTGCTGGAGGCGGCGGCCGGCCAATTCCAGCGGATCGGCATGACCGGCTGGCTGCGACGGGCGGAGCAGCTCGGCGCGCTCGTGTCCTAGCCCGGTGTACTCGCGCCCGGCCGGGACGCACCACGACCGGGCCGCGACCGTACCGCGACCGCTGGGGCGCAGGCTGGGCTCTCCCGAAAGGAGAGCACCCATGAAGGCGATCCGACTGCACTCATATGGGCAGCCACCCCAGCTGGACGATGTGCCGGAACCCCAGGCAACCGGGCCGGACGACGTCGTCGTCAGGATCGGTGGCGCCGGGCTGTGCCGCACCGATCTGCACATCATCGACGGCTGGTTCGCCGACGCCATCCCGGCGGATCTGCCCCTTGTTCTCGGGCACGAGAACGCCGGCTGGATCCACGCGGTCGGCCCGGCGGTCGAGCACCTGGCCGTCGGTGACCCCGTCATCTGCCACCCGAACCTGACCTGTGGCGTGTGCCAGGCCTGCCGAATCGGAGACGACATGCGGTGCGCGCGGGGCCCCAACATACCGGGCCTGATGTGCGCCGGCGGGATGGCCGAGCTGTTCAAGACCAGCGCGCGGGCCGTCGTCAAACTGCCCGCCGGCGCCGGGCCGGCCGAGGTGGCCGCGCTGGCCGATGCCGGCCTTTCCGCCTACCACGCAGTCAAGAAGGCCATCCCGGCGCTAAGCCCGGGCTCATTCGCGGTCGCCGTGGGCGCCGGCGGGCTCGGCCACATCGGCATCCAGTGCCTCAAGGCGATGACCTCGGCGCAGGTCATCGCGGTGGATACCAGTGAGGGTGCCCTGAAGCTGGCCCTGGACTGCGGTGCGGACCACGTGATCACCGCCGACGGGCAGCAGGCGCAGCAGGTCCGGGACCTCACCGGGGCAGGTGCCGACGCGGTCTTCGACTTCGTCGGAGAAGACAGCACGATCGGTGACTCCATGACGATGCTGCGCCCGGGAGGCACGTATTACCTGGTCGGCTACGGCGGGACGGTGACGCTTCCCACCTTGCCGCTCGTGCTGGGCGAAGTCACGATCGCGGCAAGCCTCATCGGCACCTACCCCGATCTCGCCGGCCTCGTCACCCTCGCCGGCCAGGGGAAGGTCACGCTTCACTGCGCCCGCTACCCCCTGGAAGCCACCGCCGACGCGATCGATGACCTCCGTCATGGCCGGATCCGCGGCCGGGCGATCCTCATCCCCGGCTGACGGGTTCGAGGATCCTGACCTGCGGGGTGCCGGCCAGGGCGGGGGCGTTGTCCGCCGAGGTCCACACCTTGGTCTGGAGGAAGCCCAGGAACCTCTCCGCCTGTACCGCGGTCGGGAAGTCCAGGTCGATGACGACGTAGTGGGCGTCATCGACCGGGCGCAGGATGCGGTGCCCACAGACGCCCGACTCCTGGCGCACCTGGGCGAAGCGGTCGAACGCGGCCTGCCAGGTGCCGAAGTCGGTTACCGGATGCTCGATGTGCAGCGTAGCCATGGGATTCCTCCTGGTTCAGGGGTGGTGCCGCTGAACGGCCACGCTAGGGGAGCGGGAGGAGGGCCCCTACCCCAGATATCTGGGGTCTTCGATATGCCGCCTCCCGCTGAGCCGGCAGGCCGGGATTCCCCAGCTGCCGGGCTACGCTTGAGCGTGGCCAGCTCAGCGGCATACGCGCGGGAACGCGAGCGGGTGATGCGGATCTGCGACGCCGCGGGCGAGGCGAGAGCCCTGCGGCTCGAGCTGCTCGAGGCGATCCGCCGGGTGGTCGGCTTCGACGCCTACGCCTGGCTGGTGACCGACCCGGAGACCTCGGTGGGCTGCGCTCCGCTGGCCGATGTGCCGTGCCTGGCGCAGCTGCCCCAGCTCATCCGCCTCAAGTACCTCACCACGATCAACCGGTGGACGACGCTGAGCGGAAACACCGGGCTGCTGGCCGAGGCGACGGGCGGCGACCTGTCGCGCAGCCCGCTGTGGCGTGACCTGCTGCGCCACTACGCGGTCAGCGACATCGCCTCGTCGGTGTATCGGGACCGTTTCGGCTGCTGGGGATTCCTCGACCTGTGGCGGGCCGGCCCGGCCGGGCGGTTCGGGGCGGCCGAGGCCGGCTTCCTGGACGCCATCGCCGGGCCGGTCACCGCCGCGCTGCGCCGCAGCCTGGCCGGCACGTTCATGTGCGGCGCCCGGCCCGGGCCGGTACCACCCGGCCCGGTCGTGCTGCTGCTGTCCCGCGACCTGGAGGTGCGGGCGCAAACCCCCGAGACACGGGAGTACCTGCGGATGCTCGTCCCCCCGGCGCCGGACCAGCCGCCCGTCCCCGCCGGTGCCTACAACGTGGCGGCGCAGCTGCTGGCGGCCGAGGCGGGAGCCGACCAGAACCCGCCCCGGGCCCGGGTGCACCTGTCGCAGGGCCGGTGGCTGACGCTGCGGGCGGCCCGGATCGGCAGCGCCGGGGCACCGCAGGACCGGGACATCGCCGTCAGCATCGAGGAGACCTCGCCCCCCGAGCGGCTGGCGCTGTTCGCCCGCGCCTTCGGCCTGAGCGCGCGCGAGGCGGAACTGCTGCGTCAGCTCGCCGCGGGAGGCGATACCCGCGATCTGGCCCGCCAGATGTTCCTGTCGGAACATACCGTGCAGGACTACCTCAAATCGATCTTCACCAAGACCTCGGTGCGCAGCCGCCGCGCACTGCTCACACGGGCGCTGGGAACATGAAACGCCGGCCGGGATCGAGCCGGGCCGCCCGGCGGCACCCGCACCGTTTACCCGCCGGGGCCAGGGAGAGTCGTCGGCCCGGCGTGGTCGCTGGCGCGAGCGAGGTGCGGCATGCAGGGTGAGCGCATTCACACCGAGATTGAGGCGGCGGCGGACGAGCTGGTCACCTCCGGCGTGGAGACTGGGCTGCAGGTGGCTGTGGTCAAGGATGGCCAGGTGGTGGCGGACGTCGCCCGGGGCGTCGCCGACCCCCGGACGGGCGCGCCCGTCTCCGGGGGCACACTGTTCTACGCGGCGTCCACGGCGAAAGGCGTGGCCGCCACGGTCGCGCACGTCCTGGTGGAGCGGGGAGAGCTCGGCTACGACATGAGGGCCGTGGACGTGTGGCCGGAGTTCGGGTCGCATGGGAAGGACAAAGTGACGCTCCGCCACGTGCTGCTCCACACCGCCGGCGTCCCCGGCCTCCCGCCGGGCACCACGGCCAGCGACCTCTGCGACTGGGATCACATGTGCGCGGTGCTGGCCGACGCCGAGCCCTGGTGGGAGCCCGGCACCCGGTTTGGCTACCACGCACTGACCTTCGGGTTCCTGCTGGGCGAGATCGTGCGGCGGGCCACCGGGCGGACCATATCGGCGGTCCTGCGCGACCTGGTCACCGGCCCGCTCGGCGTCGAGGGCGAGGTCTGCTTCGGGGTACCACGGCCGCTGCTGGCGCTCGTCGCCCGGCAGGTGGCGCCCGGCGGGCCGGCGCCGGGTTTCCCCGAGCCCGGGTCGCCCCAGGACCGGGCGATGCCCCGCGGCGTCGCGCCCAGCGCGGAGTTCGCCAACCGGGCCGATGTCCTGGCATCCGACATCCCCTCCGCTGGCACCATGACCGCGCGCGGCGTCGCCCGGATGTATTCCGCCCTGCTGGGGCAGGTCGGTGGCGTTGTGCCCAGCAGCCCGCGCTTCTGGCGAATGAAGCCCAGGTGGTGGTCGAGGTGCCCTACGTAGCTCTCCACCAAGTACGCAAGCGTCACCAACCCGCGCTCGTTGTGAACGCCGTCGCGGGCGAAGGCCTCGTCCGGCAGGG
>DATINY010000496.1:0-4979 GCA_035473755.1 Streptosporangiaceae bacterium | reverse complement strand
TGAGAAGCCGTTCGGCGCCGTCCAGATGGGCCTGATCTACGTGAATCCGCAGGGACCGAACGGCAACCCGGACCCGATCGCCGCCGCCCGGGACATCCGGGAGACGTTCCGCCGCATGGCCATGAACGATGAGGAGACGGTCGCGCTCATCGCCGGCGGCCACACGTTCGGCAAGACCCATGGCGCGGCACCGGAATCACACCTCGGCCGCGAGCCCGAGGGGGCGCCCCTGCAGGAGCAGGGCCTCGGCTGGGCGAATGACTACGGCACCGGCGCGGGTGACGACGCCATCACCAGCGGGCTGGAGGGCGCCTGGACGCCCTCCCCGATCACGTGGGACAACTCCTACTTCGGGACCCTGTTCGGCTACGAGTGGGAGAAGGTGAATAGCCCGGCCGGTGCGTGGCAGTGGATCCCGACGGATCCAGCCGCGGCGGGCACGGTACCGGATCCCCAGGACGCAGCGAAGAGCCACCCCCCGGTGATGCTCACGACGGATCTCTCGCTGCGGATGGACCCGGTCTACGAGCCGATCTCGCGGCGCTTCTACGAGAACCCGCAGGAGCTCGCCGACGCCTTCGCCAGGGCGTGGTTCAAGCTGACCCACCGCGACATGGGGCCGGTCAGCCGGTACCTCGGCCCGCTGGTCCCGGCCGAGCACCAGATCTGGCAGGACCCCGTCCCTCCGGTCACCCACGAGCTGATCGGGGCGCAGGACATCGCCGCGCTCAAGGGCACGATCCTCGCCTCGGGGCTGACGGTCTCCCAGCTCGTCTCGGCCGCCTGGGCCTCAGCATCGACGCACCGCGGCACCGACAAGCGCGGCGGGGCCAACGGGGCGCGCCTCCGCCTCGCCCCCCAGCACGACTGGGAGGTCAACAACCCCGCCGAGCTGGCGGAGGTGCTGCGGACCCTGGAGGGGATCCAGCGCGAGTTCAACGGCTCGCAGGCCGGCGGGAAGCAGGTCTCCCTGGCCGACCTGATCGTGCTCGGCGGATGTGCGGCCGTGGAGCAGGCGGCGAAGAACGGCGGGCACGACGTTGAGGTTCCCTTCGCGCCCGGGCGCACGGATGCGTCCCAGGAGCAGACCGATGTGGAGTCCTTCGCCGTCCTCGAGCCGGCCGCCGACGGGTTCCGCAACTACCTCGGCAAGCTCCAGCCGAAGCAGGCCGAGCACCATCTGGTCGACCGGGCGAGCCTGCTGACGCTGAGCGCGCCCGAGATGACCGTCCTGGTGGGCGGCATGCGCGTCCTGAGGACGAACTACGACCGGTCCAGCCTCGGCATGTTCACCGGCCGGCCCGAGACGCTGACCAACGACTTCTTCGTGAACCTGCTCGACATGGGCACGGCATGGCAGGCGACGTCCGGGGCCGAGGACACCTTCGAGGGCCGTGACCGCGGGACGGGCGAGCTGAAGTGGACCGGCAGCCGGTTCGACCTGGTCTTCGGCTCCAACTCCATCCTCCGGGCCCTCGCGGAGGTCTACGCGACCGACGACTCGCAGGCGAAGTTCGTGCGCGACTTCGTGGCCGCGTGGGACAAGGTCATGAACCTCGACCGGTTCGACCTGGCCTGACGGCGACGTCCAGGCCGGCCCTGGCCGGCCGGCCTGGACATCCCGGGCGTTCCCCGCCAGGGCGCGCCCGCGGTACCGGTCCCTGATCCCGGGCCCGGTCCGCTCAGAGCTCGGATCCGATGGTGAGCACGTGCCAGATGGTGGCCGTGAGCCACAAGAAGCCGGTGATCACCACCAGGATCTCCAGCGCATGCCCACTGTCGGCGATCAGCGCGATCAGCCCGGCCAGCAGCGCGAACGTGCCGAGCACGGTGGTGACCCTCCGGAAGATCACGCCCTCGCGCGGCTGGGGCCTGGTATGCAGGTCACCGGCCGCGCTCACGGCACAGATGCCGCCCAGGACGATTTCCACCACGCTGGCGGTCCACGCGCTCGAAAGCAGCGGCAGGTCCGCCCCGGTCCTGAACGCCGTGTAGGCCACCATCATCGTCACGACGGCGGCCGACGACACGAGATCTCTCCAGGTCAGCCCCACTGCCAGCACCTCCCCCAGCGAGAGTGCGAGCGCTGCCGTGACCAAGTCTGCGCCCAAATGCCGGCGGCGCATAGTGAACGCAGGCGCAGATCACCGCCAACGTGATCACGCTGCGGTGACGCTGCCCACCTCGGTCCGGGCCGATGAGTTACCGGCGGCCGGGCCGTCCAACCTCGAGACGACGCGAGTTCCCGGGAGGACCCATGGCCATCACGTTTCCTGGAGAGTCAGCCGAGTACCGGGCCGCGCGCGACCGGCTGCTGGAGCAGGAGATCGAACTGCGCCGGGCCATGGAGGCGGTGGCGGCCACCAGGCGGCGGCTGCCGCCCGGCGGGGTGGTGCCGCAGGACTACGTCTTTCAGGCCGGGGGGCCGGGCGGGGGCCAGGCCGAGGTGCGGCTGTCGGAGCTGTTCGCCCCGGGCCGGGACTCGCTGGTGATCTACAGCATGATGTTCCCCCGCGACCCGGCCGACGACCGGCCCGGTCCTGACCGCGGGCAAACCGCGCTGCTGCCGCTGGCGCAGGGCCCGTGCCCGTCGTGCACGGCATTTCTCGACCAGCTCGACGGCGCCGCCGAGCATGCGGCCCAGCGGGTCAACCTCGCTGTCTGCGGGAAGGCACCGATCGAGCGCATCCTCACCTTCGCCGCCGAACGCGGCTGGCGGCGACTGCGCCTGCTGTCCTCGGCCGGGACCACCTACAACCGCGACTACCTGGCCGAGACCCCCGAGGGTGACCAGCAGCCGATGCTGAACGTGTTCCATCGCGACGGGGACACCATCCGCCACTTCTGGGGCTCGGAGCTGTTCTACGCACCAGTCGAGCCCGGGCAGGAGACCCGGCATGTCGGCACCCTTGAGCCGCTGTGGAACCTGTTCGACCTCACCCCGGAGGGACGCGGAACCGACTGGGACGAGCAGCTGAGCTACTGAGACCGGTGCCGTTCCATGCCCATCCCGCATAGGACTAGTACTGGGCGAAGCCCAAGATACGTAAATTGCTGGTAGCCCCCTCCACCGTCCGGGTGGTAGCACGGTCTGGGCACTGAAATCAGGTGCCACCGGACTGGGGGGTCTGGGTGCGTCGCTCAAGGGGCAGCAGAAGACGGCCGGCACCGGCCCGGGCGATTCGGGGGACGTCCGGGGCGGCCCGGCCCAAGACCGCCCCGCAGGTCCTGCGGCGCCTGAACGCGGTCCTGGTCGCGATCCTCGGGCTGTCGTTCTTCCAGTTCGCACCGGGGATGATCAGCCCCGCCGCGGCCGCGTCGCCGCTGAACGTCTTCGTCGGTTACTTCGACACCCACGAGTTCCCGTTCACTGCCAACCAGCCGAACCCGTGGCCATACAAGGACCCGTCGAGCTTCGACGGGACTCCCTGCCCCAAATACCCGAACGACACAACGTGCTGGGACGCCGGCGCCATCCGGCTGGATAATCCGGGCGCCACTGACGTCACCGGTGTCCAGGCCGTTGTCACCGTTGGCAGCGAGACCTATGGCCTGTGGGGATCCAGCCAGACCGTCAAGGCGCACGGGACGCTGGTGCTCACCGAGACCGGCAGCTCACAGAACTCCGAGAACTTCGACCTCTCCGACGAGCCCCCGAACGCCTACAACGGCGGTCTCACGGCTTCGTGCGCCAATTCTGGCGCGATCCCCAACGTGAAGATCACCATTGGGGGGACCACGACCTCGTACCTGGACACCGGCCAGGTCCTCAACACCGGCGGCGTCGACGGTGGCCACTGCCTCAACGGGAAGTTCGTCTCCGGCCGGATGGACGAGTCGCGCCCCTGGGCGCAGATCGGGGCCGCTTCCCCGGTCGCGCCGTCCGCCCCGCAGTCGCTCGCCGCCACCGCGGCCAGCGGCTCGGTGAGCCTGACCTGGGCGCCGCCGGCCAGCAACGGCGGGGCGGCGATCACCGGGTACAACGTCTACCGGGGCACCAGCACGGGCGGCGAGTCCGCGACACCGATCGCGGCCAATGTCGCGGGGACGAGCTTCACCGACACCGGCCTGGTCAACGGGACGACCTATTACTACACGGTGGCCGCGGTCAACTCGGCCGGGGTCTCCCCCAAGTCCAATGAGACCAGCGCGACGCCAGCGTCCGTGCAGGCAACCGTGCCCTCGGCGCCGCAGTCACTGACGGCCAAGGGGGCCGATGGATCGGTGAGTCTTTCCTGGGCTGCCCCGTCCTCCAACGGCGGCTCGCCGGTCACGGGCTACGACGTGTACCGGGGGACAAGTCCCGGCGGGGAGTCGGCCACTCCCATAGCGGCGAACGTCTCGGCGACGGGTTTCACCGACACCTCTGCCGTCAACGGCACGACGTATGACTACACGGTGGCGGCGGTGAACGCGGCCGGGGTCTCGCCACAGTCCAACGAGGCGTCGGCCACGCCGCAGGCGACCGTCCCGGCCGCGCCGTCGCGGCTGGTGGCGTCGGGCGGCAATGGGTCGGTGGTGCTGTCGTGGGCGGTGCCGGCCACCGATGGCGGCTCGCCGATCACCGGTTATGACGTGTACCGGGGGACAAGCCCCGGCGGGGAGTCGGCCACGCCGCTGGCGTCCAACGTGGTGACCAACGGATTCACCGACACCAGCGCGGTGAACGGGACCACCTACTACTACACGGTGGCGGCGGTGAACGCGGCCGGCCTGTCGCCGCAGTCCGGGGAGGCGTCGGCTACGCCGCGGGCGACGGCGCCGTCGGCCCCGCTCGCGGTGGTGGCGAGCGGCGGGAACTCGTCGGTCACCGTGTCCTGGAGCGTTCCGGCCTCCAACGGCGGCTCGGCGGTGACCGGGTATGACGTGTACCGGGGGACGAGCGCCGGGGGTGAGGCGGCCACGCCGGTGGCCACCAACGTGGCCGCGACGAGCTTCACCGACTCCGGTCTGGTCAACGGGACCACCTATTACTACAC
>DATINY010000495.1:0-1539 GCA_035473755.1 Streptosporangiaceae bacterium | reverse complement strand
CGGTCAGCGTGATCGAAGCGCTGGCCGGCGGCGCGACGTTGAGCGTGGCCGGGCTGACGCTCAGCGTCCCGGCCGCTGGCGTGTCGCTGGTGCTCGCGCCCGGACTCACGGTCGCGGTCGCGGTCGCGGTCGCGGTCGCGGTGGCCGCCCCCGCGGACGACGGCGTGGCCGTCACGCTCGCCGCCGGGCGCCCCGCGCCGGTGCTGGCGCTGGCCGTCGGCAGCACGCTGGCCTGCGCCGTGGCACTGGCCCTGGGCATTACGGACCGGCCGTCGTGGCCAAGGGCGGGGTCCGCCCTGCCGGTCACGCCCGGCGTGGCGGCCCCGGCCGGCGGCACGCCGTGGTGCGGAGGCACGGCGATCCAGGTGACGCCCGCGGCGACCGCGGCGGCGGTGCCGGCCACCGCGCCGGCGTGGGCCGGCCGCGGGTGCAGCCACGGCGGCGGGGGAGTTCCCGGTGGCGAGCCGCAGTACCTGATCACGGAAACCGGCCGGCAGGGCCCCCGCCATCAGCGGCAGCGCCGCGATCGGCGCGATCCCGAGGAGCATGGCCGGCGATACCTCCCGGCGCCGCCGCCCGGAGCAGACGCCGCACCGCTCCACGTGCCGGTTGACGCGCTTGCGCACCAGCGCGGTCAGCACGCCGTCCCAGTCCTGGAGCATCGCGTCCAGCTCCGGGCAGTCCTGCCGCCCGGTCCGGGCCACGACGAGCGCCCCGAGGGAGGTCTCCAGCTGGTCGCGGGCCCGGGACAGCAGCGCGTGCGCGTGGTTGCGGGAGATCCCGAGCACGCTGGCTACCTCGCCGCCGCTCAGGCCCTGCCGCAGCTGCAATTCGAGGACTTCCCGCTCGGCCGGCCCGACCCCGCCGAGCGCGTCGCGTACCAGCGCGCGCAGGTCCGCCCGTTCCACGTCGGCCGCGACGTCGGCCGCTTCGTCGGTCACGTCCGGCGCCTCCTCGATGGACGCGTGCTGGCTGCCGGCCCGAAGCCGTCGATAGCACTCGTTCCGTGCCACCGCGTACAGCCAGGGCCGCAGCCGCTCCGGGTCGCGCAGCCCGGCCATCCGCGGCGCCGCGATCACGAACGTGTCCTGCACGGCGTCCGCGGCGTCGGCGGGTTCGCGCAGCATCGTCCGGCAGAAGCTGTACAGCGGTGTCGCGTACCTGTCGTACGCCTCGGCGAGCCCTGCGGGGTCGCCCGCCACGATGGCCGCGACGACCTCACGGTCGCGCATGCCAATACCGTAGCGATGCAGCCCCATATACGGACAGAAACGTACGAGATGCCACGTCAGCGGGCGGCCAGCGCGGCGAGGTAGCTCGCCGACGCGGCGTAGGCGCGCTCGATGCTGAGCCCGACCTTGGACCGGTCCCGGTAGCGGAACTGCGCCCGGCCGGGCGGGAGCTGGTCCCCGCCGGTCGGCAGCACGTGCACCCGGACGCGGTCCGGCAGCGACGACATCTCCTCGTGGAACCGGTGCCGCCGCGCGATCTCGAACGCGACCAGGCCCACCTCCCACGGCCGCCGCGGCACCGCCAGCG
>DATINY010000494.1:0-16580 GCA_035473755.1 Streptosporangiaceae bacterium | reverse complement strand
CCGCGCCGTCCTGGCCCGCGCCGTCCTGGCCCGCGCCGTCCTGGCCCGCGCCGTCCTGGCCCGCGCCGTCCTGGCCCTCGCCGTCCTGGCTCAGGCCGTCCTGGCCCTCGCCGTTGTGGCCCGTCCCGCCGGGCGCGGCCTCGCGCGGGGCGCCGGCGTGCGCGTAGGCGCGGGCGCCGGACCGGCCCGCCCGGCCCGGGTGACCGCGCAGCGACTTGAGCAGCGCCGTCCGCTGCCGCAGCACCCGCTCGTAGTCGGCCCGGACGCCGGCGTAGCGGGGCGCGCTCGCGACCAGCAGGTCGTCGAGGAACCGGCGGCGCTGCTCCGGGTCGCCCTTGACCAGGGCCAGGTCCTCGGGCGCGAACAGGACCGTGCGCAGCACCCCGAGCACCTGGCGCGGCCTGGTCACCGGCGCCCGGTTGAGCCGGGCCCGGTTCGCCCGGCCCGGGTTGATCTCGATCTCCACCAGGCTGTCCCGGCCGCCGGAGGTGACCGCGGCGCGCAGGATCGCCCGCTCGGCGCCGGACCGGACCAGCGGCGCGTCGGTCGCCACCCGGTGCGATCCGAGCGTCGCGACGTAGGCCGCCGCCTCGACCAGGTTGGTCTTGCCCTGCCCGTTGGGGCCCAGCAGGGTGCTCACCCCGGGCTCCAGGCTCAGCTCCGCCCCGGCGTAGGACCGGAAATCGGTGAGGGCGAGGCGGGTCAGGTGCACAAACAGCAGGCTACCGGTGCGGGCCGTCAGCCGCCGGGATGCGCCCAGCCGACGGCTATGCAGCCCAGCCGGGCCGGGCTCAGGCCCCGAGCCGGATGGGCATCAGCAGGTAGCGGTAGTCCGGCTGCTCGTCCGGCGCTGGCTTGCCGGTGATCAGGGCGGGCTTGCCGCCC
Organism: Streptosporangiaceae bacterium; assembly: GCA_035473755.1. Lineage (GTDB taxonomy): Bacteria > Actinomycetota > Actinomycetes > Streptosporangiales > Streptosporangiaceae > UBA9676. Next base: position 15,695 of record DATINY010000494.1, on the reverse strand, counting down.
TCGGTGAACGACATCCGGGCGGTGTCGGAGTCGATCGCGCTCAGCCCGTCGAGCAGGTAGGTCGGGTTGAAGGCGATCTGCAGGTCGTCCCCCTCGTAGCCGGCGTCGAGCACCTCCACCGCCTGCGCCTCGTCCCCGGTACCGGCCTCCAGGACCAGCTGGCCGGCCGAGAAGGAGAGCCGGACCGCGGTGTTGCGCTCGGCCACCAGGGCGACCCGCTTGACCGCCTCGGCGAACGAGGCGGTGGTCAGCTCCGCGACCGCGTTCACGTGGCTGGGCAGGAGCGTCTGGTAGCGGGGGAAGTCGCCGCCGAGCAGGCGGGTGGTGGTGCGGCGGCCGCCGCCCTCGAACCCGATCATGCCCTCACCGGTGCTGCCGTCCTCGCCGGGCAGGCCAAGCGCGATCGAGACCTCCGCCCCGGAGGTGAGCGCCCGGGCGGTCTCCGACAGCGCGCGGGCGGGGACGAGCACCGACGCGCTCAGGTCCGGCCGGGCCGGGTTCCACCGCAGCTCGCGTACGGCGAGCCGGTAGCGGTCGGTGGATACCAGCGTCAGCGTGTCGCCCTCGATCTCGATCCGCACGCCGGTCAGCGCCGGGAGGGTGTCGTCGCGCCCGGCCGCGGCCGCCGACTGGTTCACCGCGGTGGCGAAGGCGTCGCTGCCGATGGAACCCGCGGCCGGCGGCATCTCCGGCAGGGTCGGGTAGTCCTCGACCGGCATCGTGAGCAGCGTGAAGGTGGTGCTGCCGCAGGTCAGGGTGGCGCGGGAGCCGTCCGCGGAGATCTGCACCGGGCGGGCGGGAAGGCTGCGGGTGATCTCGGCGAGCAACCGCCCCGACACCAGGGCGGTGCCCTCCTCCTCGGTGGCCACCGGGATGCTGGCCTGGGCGGAAACGTCGTAATCGAAGCTGGCGAGGGTGAGCTCGGCGTCCGCCTGCAGGCGCATGCCGGCCAGCACCGGGACGGCGGGGCGTGCCGGGAGCCCGCGGGCGGCCCAGGCGACGGCCTCGGCGAGCGCGTCGCGCTCTACCTGGATCTTCACCGGAAGCTGCCTCCTGTTACTACATGGGAGCGGAACGGCAAGGACGCGGCTTGCCTACTACCTGATTGTGCTGGAGATGAAAAGAAGAACGTAGCCGTCGTAGGGACGGTGGATCCTGGGGACAGCGGGCGATGTCCCAGCCCAGGACGGTCCCGCGGCTCACAGGGCCTGTGTGCGGACGAGGGCGGGCGGGGGACGGGCTGTGGACACAGCCGGCGCCGGGACGGTGCATTCCCCCGTTACCCCCCGCCGCGGCCGCGTTGTCCGCCGGCCATCCCAAGGGTGTCCACAAAGATATCCACAGCCTGTGTGCACCGACCGTGACGAGCGCTACTGATATGTGTTCGGCGATGCCGACCGTTTTGCGCGCGGTCATCCCGATCGGGCCTGCTGCTTGATGCGGTTGGTGAGTTCTGTGACCTGATTGAAGATCGACCGCCGCTCGGCCATGAGCGAGCGGATCTTACGCTCGGCATGCATCACGGTCGTGTGGTCGCGACCGCCGAACTGCTGGCCGATCTTCGGCAGCGAAAGGTCGGTCAGCTCGCGGCACAGGTACATCGCGATCTGGCGGGCCGTCACCAGCACCCGTGACCGGGACGTGCCGCACAGGTCGTCGATCGACAGCCCGAAGTACGAGGCGGTCTGCCCCATGATGGTCGCGGCCGTGATCTCCGGTCCCTGCGCCTCCGGTATGAGGTCCTTGAGCACGATCTCGGCCAGCTGGAGGTCGACCGACTGCCGGTTGAGGCTGGCGAAGGCGGTGACCCGGATGAGCGCGCCCTCGAGCTCACGGATGTTGGTGGAGATCCGGCTGGCGATGTACTCCAGCGCCTCCGGCGGCGCGTTGAGCCCCTCCTGGACCGCCTTCTTGCGCAGGATCGCGATCCGGGTCTCCAGCTCCGGCGGCTGGACGTCGGTGAGCAGGCCCCACTCGAACCGGCTGCGCAGCCGGTCTTCGAGGGTCACCAGCCGCTTGGGCGCGCGGTCGCTGGAGATGACGATCTGCTTGCTGGCGTTGTGCAGCGTGTTGAAGGTGTGGAAGAACTCTTCCTGCGTGCCTTCCTTGTTCTCCAGGAACTGGATGTCGTCGACCAGCAGCACGTCCACGTCGCGGTAGCGGCGCCGGAACCCGTCCTGCTTGCCGTCCCTGATCATGTTGATGAAGTCGTTGGTGAACTCTTCCGAGCTGACGTACCGCACCCGGACGCCCTGGTACAGGCTCTGCGTGTAGTGCCCGATGGCGTGCAGCAGGTGGGTCTTGCCCAGGCCGGAGTCACCGTAGATGAACAGCGGGTTGTACGCCTTCGCGGGCGCCTCGGCGACCGCCACCGCGGCGGCGTGCGCGAAGCGGTTGCTCGACCCGATGACGAACGTCTCGAACGTGTATTTGGGGTTGAGCCGGGCCTGGGCGGGCGCCGGCCGGGGCAGGCCCGGCCCATCGCCGGGGCGGTGGTGCAGCCCACCGGAGTGGGTGCCGAAATGCCCGCCGGAGTGGGTGCCGAGGTGGCCGGCGGTCTGGCCCCCGATCGGGGTGGGCGGGACGCCGCCGGGTACGGCCGGTGGCTGCGGGGTTCTGTTGCCGGGGGCGGTGCCGGTGACCGGGCCGTTGGCGGGGGCCAGCCCCGCGGCCTGCATCTGGTCGCCGATCCCGTCCGGCTGGCCCGCCGGGCCCGGGTGCTCGTGCTCGCCGCCCGGGGCCAGGTAGCCGGAGTTCTCCTCCAGGCCGGCAGGCCCGGCCTCGCGGGGCATCGGGATGATCACCGACTCGCCCGGCTGGGTGCCGCCCGGGGGGACCGGCCCGGTGCCGGGCGGCGCGCCGGGCCCGCCCGGCGGCGTGGCCGCGGCGGCGGGGTCGACGGTGACGGCGAGCTGGATGCTGCGGCCGAGCTCACGGGACAGGGCATGCGTGATGAGGGCGCGCAGCCTGGTCTCGAGCTGTTCCTTGACGAACTCGTTCGGCGTCGCTATGAGCGCCGTGTTCTCGACCAGCCCCAGCGGCCGCGTCAGCCGCAGCCAGGCCCGCTGGTGGGGCTCGATGTTCAGGTCGGAAAGCTCGTCCAGCGATCTGGCCCAGACCTCCCCAAGGTCCGTCTCACTCATCTGTGGCCACCTCGCGCCCCCACAATACGATCAACAGTCTTATCCACAAGCTGTGCATGCCGCGCCATCACCCAGTGCGCGAGGGGGGAGCGTATGGCGGTGCGCAGCCCACGATCGCTGATGCGCGTGCCGGTGTGCAAACGAGCCGGTTGTCCACAGCCTAGGGGCAGGGGTGGGTGTACGTTAGGTAAACGGCCGTTCCCGGCGCAACCTTAACGGCGCCGCCAGTCGGCGAAGCGGGCTGCTTGGTTTGACCAGTGGTGACCGCGACGCGTACCGTGAACAGACCCAGTTACCCCGGGAAGTTCTGCTGCGCGCGAACGCGCCCTGCCGCCGGTGGTGGCCGGGAAATGAAGACACCGTACCGGGAGTCACCCGTGAGCAAGCGCACGTTCCAGCCGAACAACCGCCGTCGCGCCAAGACACATGGCTTCCGGCTGCGCATGCGGACCAGGGCCGGGCGCGCGGTCCTCGCTGCGCGGCGCCGCAAGGGCCGGGCCCGGGTCAGCGTCTGACCAGGCCGTACGACGGGGAGGTCACGGGTGCTTCCCGCGGAATCCCGGATGAGGCGGCGGCGCGATTTCACCGTAGCCGTCCGCCGCGGCAGCCGGTCCGGGCGGAAGCTGCTGACCGGTCACCTGCTCGTCCCCCCCGCCGGGGCCGCCGGGGAGGACTGTCCGCCACGGGCGGGGTTCGTGGTGAGCCGGGCGGTCGGCATCGCGGTGGTGCGCAACAGGGTGCGCCGGCGCCTGCGGGTGCTGGTGCGCGAGTACCTGTCATCGCTTCCGCGGGGTAGCCTGCTTGTTGTCCGGGCTCATCCGCAGGCCGCGACCGCAAGCCAGGCAGATCTCGCCGCCGAACTCGACCTGGTGATGAGTACCTTGGTCCGGCGGCAGGCAGGGGCGCTGCGGCGATGACCGAAGCAGATGGGCAGCTGGCACAGGCCAGGCCATCCGCTGCCGCACGGGTCCTGATGGCATTGATCACCGGTTACCGGCGGTTCGTCAGCCCGCTGCTCGGCGCGCGGTGCCGGTTCGCCCCCTCCTGCAGCGCGTACGCGCTGGAAGCGGTCCGTGAGCACGGGGCACTGCGTGGAACGTGGCTCGCGGTGCGCAGGGTTGGCCGCTGTCATCCGTTCAACCCCGGGGGGTTCGATCCGGTACCGCCCGCCCTGCACGGCCGCCGATCCCGTCCCGAGGGAGCAAGTTCGTGACGAACCCGCTCAACCCACTGTACGACGCGGTCGCGTGGGTGATGCAGCAGATCCACACCGGCCTGAGCACATTCATGAGCCCGGTCAGCGGGCTTGCCTGGGTGCTGACGATCGTCATCCTCGTGGTCCTCATGCGGCTGGTCCTGGTGCCGCTGTTCGTCAAGCAGATGCACGCCACCAGGAAGATGACCGCACTTGCGCCGCAGATCCAGGAGCTGAGGAAGAAGTACAAGAACGACAAGCAGACCCTCAACCAGGAGACGATGAAGCTCTACAAGGAGAACGGGGCCAACCCGCTGGCCGGGTGCCTGCCGCTCCTGGGGCAGATGCCGCTGTTCTTCGCCCTGTTCAGCGTCCTGCGGGGGATATCGGACTGGAAGGTGGGCTCGGGAAAGCCGCCGCCGTACGGGCTCAGCCAGTCGTTCGTGCTCAGCGCGCAGCACGCGGACATCTTCGGTGCCCACATCCCCGACAAGTTCCTCTTCCCGCTGCCCGGCCAGACCCTCGAGTCCAGGCTCGTCATCCTGTTCGCCGTCCTCATCAGCGTCGCCACCACCTTCATGACCGTGCGCCAGAGCACCAAGCGCGGCATGACCCCGCAGATGACGCCGGACAACCCGATGGCGCAGTCGCAGAAGTACATGGCCTACATCGTGCCGCTGTTCGCGCTGTCCGGCCTCTATTGGGCGTTCGGGCTGGTCATGTACTGGGTGACCACGAACGTATGGACGCTCGGCCAGCAGTACGTGCTGTTCAAGCGCTACCCGATGCCGGCCGTGGCCGGTGCCCCGGCGGCGGCGGCCGGCAAGGCCATACCCCCCGGCAAGACGTCCGCTTCCGGCAAGCCCGCGGCGGGTAAGACGGTGCCCGGCGACAAGAAGACGGTGCCCGCCGACAAGACCCCTGGCGCAGGAAAGCCCAAGCCGGCCGGCGGCGGCGGCGGGAAACCGGTAACCAATGCGGCCAGCGGCCAGGGCTCGTCCAACGGCTCGGGGATGCTGCGCAGGCTGACCAAGGGACGGCCAGAGCCTGAACCACAGGACGCCGTGCCGGAGACTAAGCTCGTCAGACAGCAGCGCGTGCGACAATCCCGAAGCAAGCGATCCGGCAAACGGTGAGGCGGCCCGGAGCCGGGCCGGCTGGTCACACCCAGGCCCGGCGGCAGCGCCGGGAGCCGGGCCGGCCGGGGCCGCACCCTGCCAGCCAGCCCCGCAGGCAGGGCTGATAACCATGGACGGCACGGTGCCGCGACGAGGAGGACCTGGTTGTGAGCCAGAGCGAGAACATGGCTGCTGTCACCGAGGATGACAACCCGGGACAACCCCCCGTGGCCGGTGACGAGGCCACCGGCGCCGCGGCAGCAGGCGAGCTGGCTGGCGAGGCAGGCGACCAGGACGGCGCGGCCCCTTCGGGCGAGCCGGACCCGGGGGCCGGGCCGGCCGATGCCGTCGCTCCCGGCGCGGGCGAGGACGAGGCCCCGGGCGAGGACGAGACCCCCGGCAGCGACGAGGACGGGGAAGCTCCGGAGGAGCCCAGCCGCGACGCCGCGGACCTGGAGCAGGAGAGCGAGATCGCGGCCGACTACGTCGAGGGGCTGCTCGACGTCGCCGACCTCGACGGCGACATCGACATGGACGTCGAGGGCGACCGGGCACTTGTTTCTGTCGTCGGCGCGACCCTCCAGGAACTCGTCGGCCCGCGCGGTGAGGTGCTGGAGGCCCTGCAGGAACTCACCCGCCTGGCGGTCCACCGGCAGACGGGCCTGCGGACCAGGATCATGCTCGACGTGGGTGGATACCGGGCACGGCGGCGGATGGAGCTGACGGCGCTGGGACGGGACGCGGCCGAGGACGTCGGCCGGACCGGTGTCTCGCGCCGCCTCGACGCGATGACGCCGTTCGAGCGCAAGATCATCCACGATGCGGTCGCCGCGGCGGGGCTGCGCAGCGAGTCCGAGGGTGAGGAGCCGAACCGGCGGGTGGTTGTCCTTCCCGCGGGCTGACCGGCCCGGCACGCCCCGGTCCACCACAGCCGGCGAGGCTGATGTGGCCCCAGAGGCCATTGAGGCGCTCGTGGCGCCGCCGCCGCCGCCCGCCCCGCCGCAGGCGGAACGCCTCTTCGGGCCGGCGACGGCCGCCGCGGAGCGCTACGCGCGCCTGCTGGCCGGCCCGGCCGTGACCCGTGGCCTCATCGGCCCGCACGAGGTTCCCCGCCTGTGGGAGCGTCATCTGCTCAACAGCGCAGCGGTCGCAGAACTGGTCCCCCACCCGGCCTCGCTGGTCGACCTCGGGTCGGGCGCCGGGCTGCCCGGCATAGTGCTGGCCCTGCTGCTGCCGGACGTGACGGTGACGCTGCTGGAGCCCATGCTGCGGCGGGTGCGGTTCCTCGAGGAATGCGTGCACGACCTGGGCCTGGAGAACACGCAGGTGTGCCGGGGGCGGGCCGAGGACCTCGCGGGGCAGCTGGCGGCGGACGTGGTGACGGCGCGCGCGGTCGCGCCGCTCGGCCGGCTGGCCGCGCTGGCGCTGGGGCTGGCCCGGCCGGGCGGGACCGTGCTGGCCATCAAGGGCGCGAACGCATCGCAGGAGGTCGCCGCGGCGCGGCCCGCGCTGAAGCGGCTGAGGGTGCGGAGCGTGGACGTTGTGCGCGCCGGGGACGGTAAGGTCGATCCCGCCACGACAGTGGTCCGGCTGATAGCGGGCCCGTGAGCCAGGCGGGGCGGCGGGCCGCGGGATAGGTGCGGCGGGGAGAGGTGCGGTGATGGCTTCCGCGGGCGGCTTGGGATGGCCGGAAGAATCCCGGCCGGCTGCTGCCGCACCGGCCGCCCACCGGTCGCGGGTGGAGTCGAGCGGCCTCGGATGGCCGCGGGGGGATCCGGGCCGCGGGCCCGGTCATGTTCATCAGGTGGGGGCGGAGAAGGAGCGAGTAACCGTGGCGCAGGCGGCGGATGAGCGGGCCGGGAACCAGGCCCCCACCCGGGTGAGGCAGGCGCTGTCGGCGGCGGTTTCACGTGAAACCGAAGACCGTGCCCGGGGGGACGGGGCCGCAGGGGAAGGGCCGGGCGGCGGCCGGCCGGCGCTGACCCCGGCCGAGTCAGCCCTCGCCGCCCTAGGGTCCGGCGGGCAGGGATGGCCCCGCCCGCGCTCGTGCCGGATGATCACGATCGCCAACCAGAAGGGCGGCGTCGGCAAGACCACCAGTGCGGTCAACCTGGCGGCCAGCCTGGCCCTGCACGGAGCGCAAGTCCTGGTGGTCGACCTCGACCCGCAGGGCAACGCCTCGACGGCCCTGGACGTGGAGCACCGCGCCGGCACGGCGTCGGTGTACAACGTGCTGGTCGAGGACCAGCCGCTGGCGGGCATCGTGCGGGCCGTAACCGACATCCCCGGGCTCTACTGCGCGCCCGCCACCATCGACCTCGCGGGCGCCGAGATCGAACTGGTACCCCTGGTGGCGCGCGAAGCGCGGCTCAGCCGGGCCTTCGCCGACTACGACGCCTCCAACCTCGACTACATCCTGATCGACTGCCCGCCATCGCTGGGGCTGCTCACCGTCAACGCCCTGGTGGCCGCCGTGGAGGTGCTCATCCCCATCCAGTGCGAGTACTACGCCCTGGAAGGACTCGAACAGCTGCTGCGCACCATCGACCTGGTGAAGAGCCACCTGAACCCCGGGCTGTACGTGTCCACCATCTTGCTGACCATGTACGACGGGCGGACACGGCTGGCATCCCAGGTGGCCGAGGAGGTCCGGGAGCACTTCGGCGAAGTGGTGCTCAGCACGGTCATCCCGCGCAGCGTGCGGGTCTCCGAGGCGCCCAGCTACGGCCAGTCCGTGATGACCTACGACCCCGGTTCCAGCGGCGCCCAGGCCTACCTGGAGGCGGCGCGGGAAGTGGCCGACCGGGCCGCGCAGCTGGGACAGACCGGCTGACGGCTGGGTGGATGCCCCGCTGGCTGGGGTCCTGGGCCGGCTGGTGGGGTCAGCTGCGGGCTGGCCGTGGACCGCTGGGGCTGGCGCCCGTAGTGCCCGAGACGCGTTGGCGGCCGGTGCCGGTGAGGAACGCTACGCCCGCTGCAAACCCCACCAGCCGCCCCTCCCGGCCGTCCCGGGCAGCGCTGTGGCCCACCCCCGGTCGGCACTCTTGCTGTGACAACCCTCTCGTTGGGGTGAGCGCTGAGGGTCGCTGAGGGGTGGCGGCCTGCCATCCTGGCGGCGGCGCGGTCACGCGGTCCCGGCGTTTCTGTCTGCCGGGCCCGCGTGACTGGGACGGCGGCCCCCCGGCTGTGTCCGGGGACGGCGACCCTGCGGTTGCGTCCGAGCTGTCAGCCCGCAATCAGTGTGTGTTCCCGGGGCTCCGCCAGCAACGGTACGGCAGGTGGGGTCCGGGCAGGCTCTCGGGGAATGGCGGGCGGTGGATATGTGCGGGCTTGGGGCTGGTCTTAGGTACGGGGTGACGGATGGGATGCTCTACTGGGAAACCTGAGAGCGGGGCCGGAAGGTGCGGCGCGGTGAGAAGGCAGTGCGAGGAGATGTGATGGCGCAGCAGAAGCGGGGCCTGGGGAAAGGCCTCGCGGCCCTCATCCCGACGGCGCCGGACTCGGTCGAGCGGGCGGGTGCCGCTGACGGCGGGACCAGCACCGGCACGGCCGCACGTCCGGCCGCCGGCAATGGCGAGATGCAGGGTGCCGAGGGTACTTATCTCGAGGAGGTGGCGATCGGTGCGATCACCCCGAACCCGCGCCAGCCCCGCGAGAGCTTCGACGAGGACACGCTGGAGGAACTCGCGCTCTCGATCCAGGAGGTCGGCCTGCTCCAGCCGGTGGTGGTCCGCCGGGTCATGCCGGGGCGCTATGAGCTGATCATGGGCGAGCGGCGGTGGCGGGCGTGCCAGCGCGCGGGCCTGGAGCACATCCCGGCCATTGTGCGCGGCACCACCGACGATGACCTGCTCCGCGAAGCGCTGATGGAGAACCTGCACCGGGAGCAGCTCAACCCGCTCGAAGAAGCAGCCGCCTACCAGCAACTGCTCGACGACTTCGGCGCCACCCACGACGAGCTTGCCCACAAGGTCGGACGGTCCCGGCCGCACATCTCCAACACCATCCGGCTCTTGCACCTCCCGCCTGCGGTCCAGCGGCGGGTCGCGGCCGGCGTACTCAGCGCGGGCCACGCCCGCGCCCTGCTCGCGCTCGATGACCCCGACGCCCAGGACCGCCTGGCGCACCGCATCGTCGCGGAAGGACTCTCGGTACGCGCCGTCGAGGAGATCGTCGCCATGGGCGGCGACCAGTCCCCCAAGTCCCGCCGCGCCGCGGCCAAGAAGCCCACCGCCCCCGGCCTCACCGCCCTGGCCAACCAGCTCTCAGACGTCTTCGACACCAAAGTCAAGGTCGAGCTCGGCCGCCACAAGGGCAAGATCGTGGTCGAGTTCGCCACCCTGGACGACCTGAAGCGCATCGTCACCACCATGTCCCCCGAATGGGGCCAGTCCCTCAGCGCCTGACCGCCCCCCTTGCACGAGCACGCCCAGCGCGCCAGCGCCCGACCAGCCAATCCCCCAGTGCCGCACCCCACTGGCGGCGGCGCGGTCACACGGGCCTGGCGTTTCCGTCTGCCGGGCCCGTGCGTCCGTGACGGCGTCCCCCACGCTGCTGCTAATTGGCCGGGGATCCGTGAATGTTTCACGTGAAACAGCGGTGCCCTTGTAGGCCGTCGGAGGCAGTCGCCCGCACGGCCCCGGCGAAGGCGTCCACGTCCGCCTCGGCGGTGTCGAAGGCGGTCATCCACCGCACCACATGAGCCGGCTCATCCCAGACGTAGAACTCCCACTCCCGCTGCAGCCGCTCGATGTGATCCGGCTGGAGCGAGGCGAACACGGCGTTGGACTCGACCGCCTGCCACAACCCCACCCCCGGGACGCCGTGGATGCCGTCGGCGAGCCGCTGGGCCATGAGGTTGGCATGGACGGCGTTGCACAGCCACAGGTCATCGTCCAGCAGCCCGAGGAACTGCGCCGCCAGGTAGCGCATCTTCGACGCGAGCTGCATCTGCTGCTTGCGCTGGAACGGCGCGTCCGTCACCAGGTCCTCGGCCATGACCACCACCGCCTCCACCCCGACCGCGCCGTTCTTCGTCCCGCCGAAGCTCAGCACGTCCACGGGCGCGGCGATGTCGGCCAGCGAGCAGCCGAGGTGGGCGGCGGCGTTGGCGAGCCGGGCGCCATCGGCGTACAGCCGCAGTCCTTCCGACCGGCAGAACTCTCCCAGGGTCCGCAGCTCCTCCAGCGTGTAGCAGGTGCCGCACTCGGTCACCTGGGAGATCGCGACCGCCCTGGGCTGCGCCCGGTGCACGTCCCCCCGGTCCCCCAGCCGGCCCGCGATCAGGGTGGGTGTCAGCTTCCCGTCCGGGGTGGGCACCGTCAGCAGCTTGCTGCCCAGCACCCGCTCGGCCGCCCCGCACTCGTCCACGTTGAGGTGCGCGTCCTCCGCGAGGATCACCGCCTCGTAGGGGCGCAGAAGGAGGCTTATCCCGAGCACGTTCGCCGCGGTCCCGTTGAAGACGAGGAAGACGCCGCCCCGGGCTCCGAACAGTTCCTGGATCGAGGCACAGGCCTGCCCGGTCCACGAGTCGTCGCCGTAGCTGGCGGCATCGCCCGCGTTGGCGCGCGCCATCATGCGCAGGACCGCCTCGTGAGCGCCCGCATGGTTATCGCTGGCGAAGCTCTTGCGTGCGGTCATGTACAGCTCCCAGGTGGCGGTGTGCGTGCCGCGGGTGGCGCTGGGCCGCGGCGGCCGTCCTTCAGCTTCCCCGGGCGGCCGCGATGCCCAGCAGGTCCCGGCAGGTAACGCCGAGCGACCGGCCCGCCGCCTCCATGGCCATGGGCAGGGTGCTCGTCTCGGTCATCCCGGGCGCCACGTTGACCTCGAGGAAGAAAACATCCCCGCCGGAGATGATCAGGTCGGTGCGGGACAGGTCGCGCAGGCCGAGCGCCCGGTGAGCGGTGACGGCCGCGGCCGCCGCGGCGGCGGCCTCATCGGGGGAGAGCCGGGCCGGGGTGTAGAACCGGGTCTGGCCGGCCGTGTAGCGCGCCGCGTAATCGTAGCCGCCCGAAAGCGGATGGATCTCGACCGCGGGCAGCGCCTGCGGGCCCTCGCCGAGGTCGATCACCCCGACGGCGATCTCGGTGCCCACCACGCAGCGCTCGATCAGCGCCGTGTCGCCGTAGGCGAAGCAGCTGATCATGGCGCCCGGCAGTTCGGCCGCGGTGTCGACCCGGGTGGCGCCGAGCGCCGACCCGCCGCGGGCAGGCTTGACGAACAGCGGCAGCCCGAGCGTCGTCACGATGCGCTCGAGCACCGCGGTCGCGCCGAGGTCGTGGAAGGTCTCCTTCGGCAGCGTCACCGAGGCGGGGGTCATCAGCCCGGCCGCGTGGGCGACCGCCTTCGCCACCGGCTTGTCGAACGCGAACCGGCAGGCCGCCGCCGCCGCCCCGGTGAACGGCACGCCCAGCAGCGCCAGGACCTCCTGGATCGAGCCGTCCTCCCCGTAGGCGCCGTGGATGGCGGGGAAGACCGCGCTGGGCGGGTCGCTGGTGATCGCCGGGATCAGCCCCGCGTCCGCGTCGGCGATGTCGGCCTCGACGCCGGCCTCCCGCAGCGCGTCGCGCAGCCGGCTGCCCGAGCGCAGCGACACCTCCCGCTCGGCGGATAGCCCGCCGGCCAGGATCAGCACATGGCCCAGGTCGCTCACTGCTGGCTGTCCGAACCGGCCGGGCCGGTCAGCACGGTCGGACCCGCCCCGGACGGGCGGTAGGCGTCCGGGACGGCGCCGAACGTGGACCGGAGCTCGATCTCGGTGCCCACCACTTCGGCGAGGCGGCGGACGCCCTCCCTGATCCGCCCGGGCTCGGGGAAGCAGTAGGAGAGCCGCAGGTGCTCCGCGCCGGCCCCGTCGGCGTAGAACCCCGTCCCAGGCACGTACGCGACCCGGGAAGAGATGGCGCGGGGAAGCATCGCCTTGGAGTTCAGGCCCGGCGGGAGCTGCAGCCAGACGTAGAACCCGCCGGCGGGCCGGGTCCACCGGCAGCCGTCGGGCATGACCGCGGCCAGCGCCTCCAGCATGGCGTCCCGGCGTTCCCGGTACAGCTCACGGAAGACCTTGACCTGCTCCTGCCAGGGCTGGCTGGTCAGGTACTCGCGCACCATGAGCTGCGCGAGGCTGGAGTGGCACAGCACCGCCGCCTCCGCGGCAAGCACCAGCTTGTCCCTGATCCCGGGCGGTGCCAGGGCCCAGCCCACCCGCAGGCCCGGCGCGATCGTCTTGGAGAACGTCCCGAGGTACACCACCCCGTGCGCGTCATCGGCGCGCAGGGCCCGCAGCGGCTCCCCGTCGAACCCCAGCAGGCCGTAGGGATTGTCCTCGATCACGAGCAGGCCGGCCCGCTGGCAGATCTCCAGCACCCGGGCCCGGCGCTCCAGGCCGAGGGTCACCCCGCCGGGGTTGTGGAAGGACGGGACCGTGTAGAGGAACTTCACCTGCTGGCCCCGGCCCGCCAGCCCGGCCAGCGTCTCCGCCAGCGCCTCGGGGATGAGCCCGTCATCATCCATCGGGACGTGGACGACGTTCGCCTGGTAGGACGCGAAGGTGCCCAGCGCGCCGACATAGGACGGCCCCTCGGCCAGCACGACGTCGCCGGGATTGACGAAGATCCGGGTGATCAGGTCCAGCGCCTGCTGCGATCCGATCGTGACGACCACCTCGTCGGGGTGGGCCCGGATTCCCTCTAGTGCCATCACGTCACAGATGCATTCGCGCAGGCCGGGATCTCCCTGCGCCGACATGTACTGCAGGGCCACGGCACCGCGGTCGGCCACGAGCTGGCCGGCCATCTCGCCGACGGCGTCCAGGGGCAGGGCGGTGATGTAGGGCATGCCACCTGCCAGCGACACGATCTCGGGCCGGGCGGCGACGGCGAACAGGGCCCGGATCTCCGACGCGACCATCTCCTGGGCCCGCGCGGCGTAGCGGCCGACATAGGGATCCACCAGGGACCCATGGGGCGAGGGAGCCTCATGGGATTCCTGTGACCCACGACCGGTGCCACCGATCTGGCCAGCGCGGGCCGGCGTCAGGTCTTCAATCGCCACAGCCGCTCCTCACGTCGATGAGTACCATGTCAGGGTACGGTCTGGAGGGGACCTGGCCGGGAGTACCCAGGATTTGCCACCGGAATCCGTGCGCCTCAAGGTAGCCGTGGCCAGCGCAGCTTGCCGCAGCACGGCGATCCCACAGCAACAGACGAGTCCAACCGCAGAGGTGCCAGGTGCCGCGTCGTCTCGCCAACGTCACCCTGGATAATCTTGACGACCTGCCGCACAAGTGCCGCCGGTGCGTCTTCTGGGAGCTCGACCCGGCGAGCCACAACCGGGCGCAGGCCGCGGGCGACCCCGCCCTGGAGAAGGAAGCCTGGATCTCCTCCACCCTGCTGGAGTGGGGCAGCTGCGGGAAGATCGCTTACGTGGACGGCGTGCCGGCCGGGTATGTCCTGTATGCGCCGCCGCTGTACGTGCCGCGTTCGGTGTCCTTTCCCACCAGCCCGGTGAGCGCCGACGCCGTGCTGCTGATGACCGCCTCCATCCTGGACGAGTTCACGGGCGGCGGGCTGGGCCGGATGCTCATCCAGGGGGTGGCCAAGGATCTCACCAGGCGCGGGGTCAAGGCGATCGAGGCCTTCGGCGACCGGCGCCGCGAGGAGGCGTCCTGTGTGCTGCCCGCGGACTACCTGCTTGCGGTGGGGTTCAAGACGGTCCGCCCGCACCACCACTTCCCGCGGCTGCGCCTGGAACTCAAATCGACCGTGTCCTGGCGGGAGGACGTCGAGGTCGCCCTGGAGCGGCTGCTGGGCTCCATGACCCCGGAACGGGCGCTGCGCATGGCCTGACGCCGGCCCGGAGCCGCCCAGGGATGCTCAGATGAATTCGGCGAGGTCGTCCAGCAGCCTCGACTTCGACCGGGCACCCACGAGTTCCTTGACCACCTGGCCGTTCTGGAAGACGCCCAGCGTCGGGATGTTGAGAATCGAGTACTTCCTGGTGACCTGGGGGTTCTCGTCGACGTTCAGCTTGACGATGTCGAGCTTGTCACCGTGCTCCGCCAAGATCGCCTCCAGCACCGGGGCGACCTGCCGGCAGGGGCCACACCACTCGGCCCAGTAGTCCACGAGTACCGGCTTCTCATTCTTGAGGACATCGGCCTCGAAGCTGGCGTCGGTTACCTTCTTCATCTCGCCCACGCTCGGTGTTCCTTCCGTTTCATATTGTGTTCACGGCGGCCGATGTGCTCATGTGCGCCGCGGCCTCGTGGCTCGCCAGGTACCGTTCGGCGTCCAGCGCCGCCGCGCACCCGGTGCCGGCCGCGGTGACCGCCTGCCGGTAGGTGTGGTCGACGACGTCGCCGCAGGCGAAGACGCCGGGGATCGCGGTGCGGGTGGTCGGCTGCTCCACCAGCAGGTAGCCGCCGACATCGGTGGCAAGCTGGCCGGTGAACAGCTCGCTGCGGGGTTCATGGCCGATCGCCACGAACAGCCCGCTGACCTCCAGCGTGCTCTCCTCGCCGGTCACGGTGTCGCGCAGCCGCAGGCCGCTGACCTTGCCGTCACCGAGCACCTCGGCGACCTCGCTGTTCCAGCGGAAGGAGATCTTGGGGTTGGCGAACGCCCGCTCCTGCATGATCTTGGAGGCGCGCAGCGCATCGCGGCGGTGCACGACCGTGACCGACCGGGCGAACCGGGTCAGGAACGTGGCCTCTTCCATGGCCGAGTCGCCGCCGCCGATCACCGCGATGTCCTTGTCGCGGAAGAAGAAGCCGTCACAGGTCGCGCACCAGGACACTCCGTGCCCCGACAGCAGCTTCTCTCCGGGGACGTCAAGTTCCCGGTAACGGGAGCCGGAGGCGATGATGACCGTCCGGGCGAGGTAGACGTCGCCCTCGGCGATGACCCGCTTGGGGTCGGTGGTCAGGTCCACCTCGGTCACGTCTTCGGCCATCAGCTGCGCGCCGAACCGCTCGGCCTGCTTGCGCATGGCGTCCATCAGGTCCGGGCCGAGCACGCCGTCCGGGAACCCGGGGAAGTTCTCCACGTCGGTGGTCTTCATGAGCGCGCCGCCAGCCGTGACAGAACCCTCGAAAACCAGCGGCTTGAGCTGTGCCCGTGCGGCGTACAGCGCCGCCGTGTAGCCAGCAGGCCCCGAGCCGATGATGATGACGTCGTGGATGTCGGTCACCTGTTCGCCTTCCGCTTAATGCGCACCTGACAACCGATCCTAGGGCCCGGAAAT
>DATINY010000493.1:0-3673 GCA_035473755.1 Streptosporangiaceae bacterium | reverse complement strand
GCGACCCCGGTTATGGCACGGCGCCCAGCGGCCGTCACGGCAGGGCACTCGGCGGCCCGGTCACAGCAGGGCACTCGGCGGCCCGGTCACGGCATGGCGCCCGGTGTCAGTGGGCGGGCTCGAGGACGATGACCGGGATCTGCCGGGTGGTCTTCCGCTCGTAGTCCGCGAAGCCGGGATAGGCGGCCTTCTGCGCCGCCCAGATCCGCTCCCGCTCGTCGCCCTCCGCCACCCGGGCGATGAGCTCGACCGTCCCGGTGCCGATCTCGGCCGTCGCCTTCGGGTGGGCCAGCAGGTTGTGGTACCAGTCCGGGTTGGACGGGGCGCCCGCCTTGGACGCGAACACCGCGTAACCGCCGTCGACCGGCATGTACATCATCGGGTTCACCCGCTCCTGCCCGGTCCGGGCGCCTACGGTATGCAGCAGGAGCAGCGGGGCGCCCTCGAACGGGCCGCCGACCCTGCCCTCGTTGGCCCGGAACTCTTCGATGATCTTGTTATTCCAGTCGGACATCTCCGGCGTCCTCATCTTTCTCAGCAGTGCATTTGCCGGGCCCACCGCCCGGCCGCAGCCAATGCCATGCGCCAAACGTCAACCGGAGCCTTACGCGGGTTCATTCCCGTGGCGGAAGAAACGGCTGGGCCAGGGTCACCCGAGGCGTGGCTCCGGGCGGGACTGCCCGCGTATGCCGGGTTGGGCTGCCCCGTGCGCCGGGCGGGCTGCCCGCGTGTGTGCCCGGGCGGGGCTCCCCCCGTGCCGGGCGGGGCTGCCCCGTGCCGGGCTGGGCTGCCCCCGCGCGCCGGGCGGGCCTACCCGCGGACGCCGGGCGGGCCGGTGGAGCCGCGCTCGCGCAGGCGCGGCGGCTGGACCGTGCGGCGGCGGTAGGGCTTGCTCTCGATGGCGGCGAGGATGAGCCGGACGGCGGCGCGGACGATCCCGTCGATGTTCCAGTCCACCGTGGTAAGCGCCGGTGTCAGCAGCGCCGACATCGGGTGGTCGTCGTAACCGGAGACCGACACCTCGTCCGGGATGCGCAGGCCGAGCTCGCGGGCGGCCGCGTAGGCGCCGTAGGCGATGGAGTCGGCGAAGCAGAACAGGGCAGTCGGCCGGTCCGCCTTCGCGAGCACCTCGCGTGCGACCTCGGTCGCCGCCGCGAGCGCCGGCGGTGAGCTGATGATGCTCACGTCGAGGCCGAGCCGCTCGGCTTCGGCGGTGACGTAGATGTCGGCCGGGCGGTCCGGCGTGCTCGGCTGGGTCGGGGTCAGCACGCCGATCCGGCGGTGGCCGAGGTTGTGCAGGTGCTCCAGGGCGAGCGTGACCCCGGCCCGGTTGTCGAACACCACCTCGCCTGCGGCCCCTCCCGGTAGGGCGTCGCCGATCGACACGACGGGCAGGCTCTCCGCCAGCTGTGACCACCGCTCGTCGGACGGGTCGAGCGGCTGCACGATGAGGCCGTCCACCCGCTGGTCCCGGAGCTGTTGGGCGAGCAGCAGCTCCCGTTCGGGGTCGCCGGCGGCGTCCACGAGCAGCGCGTAGTGGTCGCGGGCCAGCAGCGCGCTGCCGATCCCGACGCCGAGCAGCTGCTGCCACAGGTCTTCCAGCGAGCCGAAGAGCAGCCCGACCGTCCCGGTCCGGCCGCTGGCCAGGGCGCGTGCGATGCGGTCGACCTTGTAGCCAAGCTCGGCGGCGGCGCGTCGCACCCGCTCCTGCGTCTCCTCCGAGGTCTGGATGCCGCGCAACGCGTAGGAGACCGCTGCGGGTGACAGTCCCGTCGCCTCTGCCACGTCGCGGATCGTCGCGCGCTTGGGTTGCTGCGGCACCGTTTCCAGCCTGGGAAATTGCCAGCGCTTTGCCAGCCTAGTTGTCGCGGCCGCCGTGCTAGCTCGCCACGCCGTGACGCAAGCCTAGTGGCAGTCCCCGCGCCTGACGGCCCGTGGGCGGCCAAAGCCCTTGACGAGCGGCTACTGAAGCGGTTCACTGAATCGCATAAGTGAACCGGTTCACTGAATCGGATCAGTGAAGCGGATCAGCTTGCCGTTGACCGGGCCGCCGGCCACTCCATGCGGCCCGCCTCACGGCCACTGGCCCAGCCGTCAGGGGAGGAGCGCCGTGCACGTCGACATCCACCAGCACGTATGGCCGGACGCACTCGTGGCCGAGCTGCGGCGGCGGTCACAGCCGCCACGGCTGGATGGCTGGACGCTGCTCACCGCCGGCGAGCCGCCCTACGCGGTGAACCCGGCGGACCACGATGCCGGGCGCCGGGCGCGGCAGGCGGTCGGCGACGGCGTCGGCCTCGCGGTCATCGGCCTGTCGAGCCCGCTCGGCATCGAGTACCTGGCCCCCGAGGATGCCGAGCCGCTCCTTGATGCCTACCACCGGGGGATCGCCGCGCTGGGCGCCCCGTTCGCCGGCTGGGCCTCGGCCTGCCTGACGGCGATCGATGCTCCCGGCCTCGCCCGGCAGCTCGACCGCGGCTTTGTCGGGCTTCAGCTGCCGGCCACGGCGGTCGCCGACGAGTCCGGTTACCGCCGGTGCGGCCCGCTGCTCGACGTGCTCGCCGAGCGGGATCTCCCGCTGTTCATCCACCCGGGGCCCGCCGCCGGGGTGAGCGCGGGTGCCCCGGCGTGGTGGGCACCCCTCGTCCCCTACATTCAGCAGCTGCACGCGGCCTGGTTCGCGTTCCGCGCCCACGGCCGGCCGGCTTACCCGCGGCTGCGGGTCTGCTTCACCGCGCTGGCCGGCCTCGGGCCGCTGCACGGCGAGCGCATGGCCGCCCGTGGCGGTGACGGCCCGCTGGCGCGGGGCGTGGTCGATCCGCTCATGTTCGTCGAGACATCCAGCTACGGCTGCCGCGCCGCCGACTCGGTTCTCCGGGTGCTCGGCGTCGACATGCTCGTCTTCGGCTCGGACCGGCCGTATGCGGAGCCACACCCCGATCTCGGCCTCGGCGGCGCCGCCCGCCATGCCATCCGCGTGACCAACCCGGCCCGGCTGCTCCGGGGGGACCAGCTGGCCGGCGATGACCGGCTGCCCCCAGTGGCCCGGGACCTGACCGCCCAGCAGCAGGAGAGGAGTGACCGCGATGACCATTTCGTCGCTGCCCGCACGGTATCTCGGCCAGCATGAGCTGACCGAGCTCGTCGAGAGACTGGCCGGCCAGCCGGAGCTGTGGAGTGACGAGGTTTCCTACGCCGGGGGGCGCCGGCACTTCGTATCGATCCACCGCGACGAGTACGTCGACATCTGGCTCATTTGCTGGTCACCCGGGAACGACACGGGCTGGCACGACCACGACGTCTCGTCCGGGGCGGTGCGGGTGGTGCGGGGCGCGCTGATGGAGTCCAACCCCCGCATCGGGGGCACACACGCCCAGGCGGTCATCACCGAGGGCGGCTCGATCAGCTTCGGACCCGACCATATTCACCGGCTGACCGGGGAGGCGGAGCGGAGCATCTCCCTGCACGCATACTCGCCCCCGCTGTGGCGGCTCGGCCAGTACACCATCGACGACGGCGGCGTCATGCGCCGCGTGTCGATCTGCTACGCCGACGAGCTCCGCCCGCTCGACTCGCCGCCCCCCGTCCACGCCGCCTAGCCCCGGTCCGGCTCGCTCGGTCCCGTCCGGGCCGCCCAGCCGAGGCCGCTCGGCCCCGCCCCGGCCGCCTCCCC
>DATINY010000492.1:0-1975 GCA_035473755.1 Streptosporangiaceae bacterium | reverse complement strand
GTACCGTTCGGGATTGGCCAGCGGATCACCGAACAGGCGCCGCCAGTGGGACGGCAGGTCGGTGGTGCCGAACATCTGGTCCAGCGCCCACAGGCCCGCGTGGCTGACGATCGCCTGGAACCGGCCGGTGTGGCCGGCGATCCAGTTCGCCATGTACCCGCCGTAGGAGCCGCCCATCGCGGCCGTCCGCGTCTGGTCGATGTCGGGCCGGGCGGCGGCGGCGTCGGTGATGGCCATCAGGTCGGCGAACGGCTGTCCCCCCCAGTCGCCGTACCCGCGTCCGACGAAGTCGTGGCCGTACCCGGTGGACAAGCCGGGATCGGGCAGGAGGACGGCATATCCGCGGGCGGCCATCAGCCACGGGTTCCACCGCCACGACCAGGAGTTCCAGCTCATGCGCGGGCCGCCGTGAACCCACAGCAGCAGCGGCGCGGGCTGCTGCTCCGAGGCAGACGCGGGCAGCGCCAGCCAGCCCCGGATGACCGCTCCATCGTCGGCGGCCGCCTCCACCTCGGTCAGCCGGCCCGGCAGCTCGATCTGGCCGCCGGGGCTGGGCAGGGCCTGCGGCGGGCTGCCCGGGAGGCTGAGATCGATCCGGACCGGCCCCGGCGGGCTGTCCACCGCGGCGCGCAGCGCGTACAGGAACCGCCCGTCCGGTGACGGGCACAGGTTCGAGTAGGCGCCGTCGTCGGTGGTGATCCTGGTGACGGCGGATCCGGCGAGGCCGGCCCGGAAGACCGGGCACCGGCCGTGGTCGTCCGCGGTGAAGTAGACCGCCCGCGAGTCGGGTGCCCAGGCGGCCTCGGACGGCCGGCGGTCCAGCCCCGGGAGCAGGTCGGTGGGATCGCCGCCGGCGACGGGCACGACCACCAGGGTCGCGTCGCCGGCCTTCTCGTAGGAGTCATGGGTCCTGGCCGCGGCGACGACCAGCGCGCCATCCGGCGAGATGCGGGGGTCGGCGAAGTCGCAGCCGAGGTCGGCCAGCAGTGTGCGGCGCTCGCCGGTGGCCGTATCGATCACCGCGACCTCCGTCCTCAGTTCGGCCTCGTCGTCCCAGACCGCCCAGCCGGTGACGGCCCGGGTGCCGTCGGGCGACAGGTCGGCCGACTGCTCGTCCAGCGCCCGGCCCGGCTGCGGGGTCAGGTCGCGGGGCGGCCCGGCCAGCCCGCCGTCGGCGGCCATGGCCGCCAGCAGCCGCGGCTGATCGGGGCCCAGGTCGTGATCCCAGTGCCGGACCGGCGCGGCCTCGTGCAGGATCGCGCTGATCCCCGCATCCTTGCGCCGCTGGCGGCGCTGCGCGTCATCGTCCAGCCCGGCCGCCCGCGGCAGCAGCGGGGAGGTGAACAACAGGCCGGGGCCGCCGCGGGCGGTGACGATCCTGCTGGCACCGCCCGGCGGGGCGGCGATCCGGCGGGCGTCGCCGCCCGTCGCGGGCAGCAGCCACAGGGCGGGTTTGGCGCCGTCCTGCTCCCCGCCCTGGCCGTTCGCGGACCCGGCCGCCGGGTCGGGCCGCCGGGAGACGAACAGCAGGGAGCCGTCGGAAAGGAACGCCGGGCCGTCCTCCCCCTGCGCCGACTGGGTCAGCCGGATGGGCTGGGGCGAGGGGCCGGCGGGCGGTGGCCCGCCGTCGGCCGGGATCCGCCAGATGCTGGTGCTGTATTTCTTTCCGTCCGGGTCCGGCTGCTGGACCGTTGCGGCCAGCCAGGTCCCGTCCGGCGAGAGGCGCAGGCCGGTCACCCGCGGGATCGCGACGTAGGAGTACAGGTCATCGAACGGGGTCACCAGGGCCGCCCCGCTGGGCCCGAGCGAACCGGCACGACGCGGAGCGGCTTCATGGGGAACAGTGTGGCCTACGCCCGCCGCGGCCTGCCAGGCCGGCCTGTCTGCGGGCGCGGCCGCGGCCAGGCAACGGGATTATCCCCGGCCCGGGCATCGATCACAGCCGTACGCTCGCCGTCACGCCGCATCCCGTGGG
>DATINY010000491.1:0-5884 GCA_035473755.1 Streptosporangiaceae bacterium | reverse complement strand
GGCCGCGCCCAGCTCGCGCCGGCGATCGATGTAGGCCTGGGCCGGGGCGGACGCGGGCAGCCCCAGCACCGGGCAGCACCAGCGGCGGATCGCGATGCCGAGCTGGGAGTCGAACCGCGTCGTCCCCGGCGGGACGGGGCGGTCCGACTCCGTGATCAGCTCCTCCAGCTCGGCGAGGGACAGCTCGGTGGCCAGCGCCGGGTGCACATGGTGGTCCACCAGCGCGATCGCGCCGACCGCCGCATCCAGCTCCGCCGGCGGCCCGCCGTCACCCATCCAGCGCCGCCGGGCGTGTCACGCCCCGCCGGCCTCGCCCGCGCTGGCGGTGCCGCCCGCGGCGGCCCGGACCGGCGCCGGGCGGTCGCCACTCCGGTGGCCGACCAGGTACAGCAGCACGGCGACGGCGAGCGAGGCCACGGTGATGCCGGCCACCCACCAGAACCAGGTGCCGTAGGAGACCACCGCGCCGAAGATGCTGAACGACCCGGCGCTGTTGCTGATCAGCGGCGTCCACGAGCCCGACAGCGTGGCGATGATGCCCACGAAAGAGGCCAGCCCGCCGATGATCGAGCACGCCCAGAACACCGCCGGGTGGGCGATCCGGCGCGCCTGGAACTGGGCCTGGAACCGGCGCAGGATGATCAGGATGTCCACGAACAGCACCACGATCGAGATGCACCAGATGACGGTGACCGCCGCCTGGAGCACGTCGTAGATCTCGGTCTGGACGTTCACCGATGACTTCCCGCCCACCACGCTGGGCACGATCACGAACGCGACGAGCGTGAACAGCGCGGCGATCACGGTCTGCACCCAGACCGCGGTGTCGGGCACCTTGGCCTTGTTCACGTGCGACATGGCCGCTGGCAGCCGCCGGTCCAGGCCGGAGACGAAGATCAGCCGGGCGAAGGAGTAGTTGTAGACCACGGTGATGAACAGGAAGAACAGCGCGAGGACCAGCGCGACGATCTTCCCGGCCACGCTGCCGATGCCGATGCTGACCACGCTCGCCACCGAGGTGATGCTGGCCGCGCCGGAGGCCGGCACGGTCACCATGACGCCCCAGGTGGCCAGCAGGTAAGCGATGACCACCACCAGCGAGCCCCACATCAGGTACCGGGTGACCGAGCGCTGCTCGCGGACCTCGACCCCCATGTTGAGCGGCACTTCCACGCCCAGCAGGGCGAGCACCACCAGCCCGAAGAAGGTCCAGTTGGTGAAGTTCAGCCCGTGCGCCGTTGACGGCGCCCACTGGCTGAAGTTCCATGGGTCGGTCGCCGCGTGGTGGCCGCGGGCCAGGTAGACCACCCCGGCCACGAACATGGCCAGGATGGCCAGCCCATAGAGCACGAACACGACGTTGACCACGTTCTGGGTGACCCGGAACCGCAGCACCGCCACCACCGCCGAAAACACGATCATGGCGACGATCAGGCCGCCCTGCGCCTGCACCGGCCAGCTGGCGACCGCCGGGAAGGCGAAGCCGAGGAAGGCCAGGACGGCGGTCCCGGTGGCGACCATCACCAGCACGCCAGGCCACCAGGCGCAAAAGCCGGCGAAGAAGCCCCAGAACGGGCCGAACGCCTTGTTGGTCCACAGGTAGATCGATCCCTCGCCGGGGAACATGGCCCCCAGCTGGCCGGTCGCTATGGCGCAGGGCACCAGGAACACGACGAACCCGATGATCCACCACCCGAACGCTGCGGGGCCTGCCGACTGGATGACCGCCGCGTTGGTGATGAACAGGACGATCGCGACGAAGATCGCCACCATGTCGAACGTGGTGAGCACCTTGGGCAGGATGCCCCCGGCCACCTTCTCGGAGATCAGGGCACTGGGGTCAGTGTCGGTATCGGTCTCGGCTGCCATGGCCACCCCTCCTGCTATCGGCGGCTCGACCTTGCTGGTCCCTGGACGTAGGTGATGTGGTGACCTTTAGCGTGAGACCTGTGAGACCAGCGTGCAAGACCTTCTGATCAAGCACGCCAGTTCCATCAAATCTTGGTGAAGTGCTCGAAGCACTCATAGGCGGGGTCCGCGTCCGCGAAGGCCGCCACCTCCGACCGCTTCACGGCCAGGTAGGCGCGTCGGCGCAGATCGCCGAGCGATTCCATCAGCAGCTCGTCGGCTTCAAGGGCATCCAGCGCCTCGGCCAGCGACCTGGGCAGCCGCCGCGCGCCCGCCGCCAGGCGCTCCGCCTCGGTGAGCGTCGCCGGGTCGACGTTGACCGCCTCTCCCGGGTCGAGCTTGCGGCGGATCCCATCCAGGCCCGCGTAGATGCAGGCGCCGAGCGCCAGGTAGGGATTGCCGCTGGAATCGGACGGCTTCAGCTCGAGGTTCACCGAGCCGGCCGGGTCGTCACGCATCGGCGAGCAGATCCGGACCGCCGCCTCGCGGTTGTCCATCCCGTAGATGGTGTAGGCGCTGCTCCACATCTGCGGCGCCAGCCTGCGGTAGCTGTTCACGCTCGCGCAGGTCAGTGCCGTCAGGGCGGGCAGGTGCGCGAGCAGGCCGCCGATGAAGTGGTAACCGGTCTCCGACAGCCGGTAGCGGTCAGCGGCGTCGTAGAACACCGGCTCCCCCGGCTCGCCTTCGGGGCCCAGCTCACGCAGCGACAGGTGCAGGTGGCAGCCGTTGCCCGCCTGGTCGGCGATCGGCTTGGGCGCCAGGCTCGCCCACATCCCGCGGCGGAACGCGATGCCGCGCACGGTCTCCCGGTAGAGCACGTGGTTGTCGGCGGCGCGCAGCGCGCCGGCGTGCCGGACCGACATCTCCTGCTGCCCGTGGCCGAGCTCGGGGTAGTAGTTCTCGACCTGCATGCCCTGCGCCTGCAGGGCGCGCTGCAGCTCGACCGCGTAGTCGTGGGCCTGATGGAAGCCGGTGGCCGAATAGCACAGGCTGTCGTCCACCGGCACCAGCCGGTCGGGCCCGCCGTCCGGGCCCGCCTCCCGGCGGCCGAGGGTGAATTCCGGCTCGAACGCGGCGGATGCCGCGTATCCGTGCGCGGCCAGGTCGGCGATGGCCTGCCGGAGATAGGTGCGCGCGCAGGCGTCCCACGGCTCGCCGTCCGGCTGGACCAGGTCGGCCACCATGGCGCCCGCGCCGGGCGCGTACGGCAGCGTCACGAAGGTGGCGGGGTCCGGCATGATCCGGACCTCACCGACCGGGCCCATGCCCTCCACTGGCTGCAGGTGATCAAGCATCGACATCGCCATCATGGCGACGGTGTGCCCGATCCCCGTGACCATCCGGGCCGACAGCACCTCGGCCGATGCCGCCTTGCCGCGGATGATCCCGCCGTGGTCGGCGTAGAGGAACCGGATCAGTGAGATCTCATCCGCCTGGGCCTGGGCGGCGACCTTTGCGATGGCCGGATCGCCGGCTGCGGTGACCGGTGTTCCCCCTTGGGGATACTGATTCATGTATAAGGCGTAGCATGATCGGCCGGGATCGGGCTAGAGGCCGGTTTGGGTGCGCGCCCGGCCCTGCCCTGACGGGCGGGCGGGCACCCTCAGCTTGGGCCCGTTGACACCCTGCCAGCGTTCGCCCTAGATTCGCCATGTTCGTCCTAAGAACTATTGTTCGGCCCCCGCACGAGCGGGCCGACCGAGGGAGGACCCCCGTGGCGTTCCTGGATGAATCCACCTGGCGGGGCAAGGTCTACTCCGGGGGCTGGAAGCAGGCCGCTGGCGGCGACGCTGCCGTCATCGAGCCCGCGACCGGCGCCGAGCTGGGGCGGACCGGCATCGCCGCGCCCGCCGACATCGCCGCCGCGGCCGCCACCGCCGCCGCCGCCCAGCCCGCCTGGGCCGCCGTTCCCTATACCGAGCGGGCGGCGATCCTGCGCCGCGCCGGTGACATCTGGCGGGCGAACGCCGCCGAGATCGAGCAGTGGGATGTCCGCGAGAGCGGCAAGATCCCCGGCGCGGTGCAGTTCGAGACGCACGTCGCCACCGAGGAGATCTTCGAGGCGGCGACGCTGCCACCGCGGCCCTCCGGGGAGCTGCTGCCCAGCGAGCAGCCCAACCTCAGCTTTATCGAGCGGATCCCGGTCGGCGTGGTGGGCGTCATCGCTCCCTTCAACTTCCCGCAGATCCTGGCCATCCGGTCGGTCGCGCCCGCGCTCGCGCTCGGTAACGCGGTCGTGCTCAAGCCCGACCCCCGCACCGCCGTCTGCGGCGGGGTGGTGCTCGCCCGGGTGTTCGAGGAGGCGGGGCTGCCGGAGGGGCTGCTGCATGTGCTGCCGGGCGGCCCGGATGTGGGTGAGGCGCTGGTCGCGGACCCGCTGGTGCGGCTGATCTCGTTCACCGGTTCCACCGCGGCCGGCCGCCGGGTCGGCCAGCTGGCCGCCGGGCATCTCAAGCGCTGCCACCTCGAGCTCGGCGGCAACTCGGCGCTGATCGTGATGGACGACGCCGATCTGGACCGGGCCGCCTCCGCGGGCGCCTGGGGCTCCTTCCTCCACCAGGGCCAGATCTGCATGACGACCGGTCGGCACCTGGTCCATGAGGCCGTCTACGACGACTACGTGGCGCGCCTGGCGGGCAAGGCCGAGCACCTGCCGGTCGGTGACCCGGCCAGCGGCCAGGTGGCGCTCGGCCCGATTATCGACGAGCGCCAGCGCGACAAGGTCCACGGGCTCGTCACCGCGAGCGTCGACGCGGGCGCCCGGCTGGCCGCCGGCGGCACCTACGAGGGGCTCTTCTACCAGCCCACTGTGCTCGCCGACGTCGCCCCCGCGATGCCCGCCTACGCGAACGAGGTGTTCGGCCCGGTCGCGCCCGTGGTCCGGTTCTCGACCGCCGACGAGGCGGCCAAGCTCGCCGGCGACACCGAGTACGGGCTGTCCCTGGGCATCCTCACCAGGGACGTGATGCGCGGCCTGGACCTGGCGCGGCGGATCCCCACCGGGATCGTCCACATCAACGACCAGACGATCGACGACGCGCCGAACACGCCGTTCGGCGGGGTCCTCGCCTCGGGCACCGGGGCGCGCTTCGGCGGCATCGCCAACCTGGACGCGTTCACCGACACCCGCTGGGTCACCATCCGGGGAGAGATCGCTCCCTACCCGTTCTGACCGCCCAGCCATGAGGACCCAGGTAGGCATCGTCGGCGCCGGCCCGGCCGGTCTGCTGCTGTCGCATCTGCTGGCGCGGCGCGGCATCGACTCGCTGGTGGTGGAGGACCGCAGCCGGGCCTACTGCGAGGCCAGGCAGCGGGCCGGGCTGCTGGAGGACGGCACGGTCAAGCTCCTGCGCGAGGCGGACCTCGCGCAGCGGCTGGACGCCGAGGGGCTGGAGCACGGCGGCATCTACCTGCAGTTCGCCGGCGAACGCCACCACCTGGACTTTCGCGATCTCACCGGCGGCCGCACGGTCACCATCTACGCGCAGACCGAGATCGTCAAGGACCTCATCGCCCGGCGGCTCGCCGACGGCGGAGCGCTGGAGTTCGAGGTCGCCGGCACCGCGGTCGCTGGCCTGGATACCGGCCGGCCGGTGCTGTCCTACATCACCGCCGGCGGCGAGCGGCGTGAGGTCGCCTGCGACGCGATCGCCGGCTGCGACGGCTTCCACGGCATCAGCAGGCCCGCCATCCCGGCCGGCCTGCTCAGGGTCTGGGACCGGGCCTACCCTTATGCCTGGCTGGGCATCACCGCCGGGATCCCGCCCTCCACCGACGAACTGATCTACGACCGCCACCCCGAGGGCTTCGCCCTGCACACCATGCGGACGCGCGAGATCAGCCGGCTCTACCTCCAGGTCCGCCCCGACGAGCGGATCGAGGAGTGGCCGGACGACAGGATCTGGGCGGCGTTCCAGCGCCGGCTCGCGCTGCCCGGCTGGGAGCTGAAGGAAGGCCCGATATTTGACCGGGCCAT
>DATINY010000490.1:0-8138 GCA_035473755.1 Streptosporangiaceae bacterium | reverse complement strand
GGTGGCGCACGGTCACCTCGGCGGCCGCCGGCCGACCGTCGATTTGGATGCAGAAAGGGCTGCCGCGTCGCTGCTCGCCGACGCGGCGCGGGCCGGCCTGCTGGACGCGGCCCACGACGTGTCCGACGGCGGGCTCGCCATCGCGCTGGCCGAGTCCTGCCTGGCCGGCGGGCACGGCTGCCGGGTCAGCCTGCCGGGCGATGAGTTCACGTTCCTGTTCAGCGAGTCGGCGGCGCGTTTCGTGGTCGCGGTGATGCCGGGGTCGGAGGCGGAGTTCGCCGGTATGTGTGCGGCGCACGGCGTGCCCGCCGCGCCACTGGGCACGGCCGGGGGCGGCAGCCTGGAGCTGGAGGGCAGCTTCGCGGTGCCGCTTGACGAGCTCGCCGCCACCCACCGGGGCACGCTGCCGGCCCTGTTCGGCTGAGGACTCTGGTGTCAGCCAGGCGAGCGCCAGCCGGGAACGGGCCGGTCGGCAAAGGGCCGGCGAGCAGGGCGTCAGCCCGGGCGAGGGCAGCGGAACGGCTGCGCGCCGCGGTCGATGAGCAACGCGCCGCCCTGGGGGAGCCCGCCTGGGCCGGGCCATTCGACCCGGAGGCGCTCGGCCGGGAGTGCGTGCGCGCCGTTCTCGCGGCGACGGACGCCGGCCTGGTCCCCGGCCGGGAGGCGCTGCGGGGTGCCGTGACCTACCTGCTCGGCCTGCTGACCGGCCGGGCGCCGGGCAAGGCGGTCGAGGTGCGGGTGCCGCCCTACGCGGCGGTGCAGTGCATCGAGGGGCCCCGGCACACCCGGGGCACCCCGCCGAACGTGGTCGAGACCGACCCGGTGACCTGGATCGCCCTGGCGACCGGCCGGGCCGGCTGGGAGCAGGCGGTGGCCACGGGGAAGGTCCGCGCCAGCGGGCCCCGCTCCGACCTGTCGGCCTGGCTGCCGCTCCTGGTGGCGGACTCCCCTTAAACTGGCGCCGTGGTCAAACCCGATGGCCGGCTGTCCCATGACATCGATCAGCGGGACCGGCCCCCGCGGGACGCGTGCGGCGTGTTCGGCGTCTGGTCGCCGGGCGAGGACGTCGCCAAGCTCGCCTACTTCGGCCTGTACACGCTGCAGCACCGGGGGCAGGAGTCGGCCGGCATCGCGGTCAGCGACGGCACCCGGATCGTGGTGTTCAAGGACATGGGCCTGGTCGCCCAGGTGTTCAGCGAATCCGTGCTGTCCACGCTGCGCGGTCACATCGCCGTCGGCCACTGCCGGTACTCCACCAGCGGCTCCTCGGTGTGGGAGAACGCGCAGCCGACCTTCCGGTCCACCCCGTCGGGGAGCCTGGCGCTGGGCCACAACGGCAACCTGATCAACACCCTCGAACTGGCCACCATGGTGGAGGGGGCGGAGGAAGCGTGGCGCGGCCCGGTGGGCACCTCCGACACCGACGTGCTCGCGGCGCTGTTCGCCGACCTGCGCGGCGACAGCGTCGCCGACCGGGCGCTGGCCGCGCTGCCCCTGGTGCGTGGCGCGTTCTCGCTGGTCTTCATGGACGAGCACACCCTGTACGCGGCGCGCGACCCGCAGGGTTTCCGCCCCCTGGTGCTCGGGCGGCTGGAGCGGGGCTGGGCGGTGGCGAGCGAGACCGCGGCGCTGGACATCATCGGCGCCGCGTTCGTGCGTGAGGTCGAGCCGGGCGAACTGATCACGATCGACGAGCGCGGGGTCACCTCCGTCACCTTCGCCCCGGCGCGCCCCCGGGGGTGCCTGTTCGAGTACGTGTACCTGGCCCGCCCGGACACCACGATCGCCGGCCGGAGCGTGCAGGCGGTCCGGGTCGAGGTCGGCCGCCGCCTCGCGGCCGAGCACCCGGCGGTGGCCGACCTGGTCATCCCCGTCCCGGAGTCGGGCACCCCGGCGGCGATCGGCTACGCGCAGGCCAGCGGCATCCCCTACGGCCAGGGCCTGGTCAAGAACTCCTACGTGGGCCGGACGTTCATCGAGCCCAGCCAGACCATCCGCCAGCGGGGCATCCGGCTCAAGCTGAACCCGCTCCGCAGCGTGATCGCCGGGCAGCGGGTGGTCGTGGTGGACGACTCGATCGTGCGCGGCAACACCCAGCAGGCGATCGTCACGATGCTGCGCGAGGCGGGCGCCGCGGAGGTCCATGTCCGCATCTCCAGCCCGCCGGTGAGCTGGCCCTGCTTCTACGGGATCGACTTCGCCACCCGGGCCGAGCTGATCGCGGGCAGCCGGTCGGTGGCCGGGATCCGGGAATCGATCGGGGCTGACTCGCTGGGCTTCATCTCGCAGGCCGGACTGACCGAGGCGACCACGCTGCCCGCGGACCGCCTGTGTGCCGCCTGCTTCGACGGCCACTACCCGATCCCGGTCGCGGAGGCCGAGCGGGGCAAGCACCTGCTGGAGAACGTGGCCGCGGGCAGGACGCCGCCGTGACGGCGCCCGGGGCGCCGGAGACGTCGGGGACGCCGGGTGCGGGCTTGTCCTACGCCGGCGCGGGCGTGAGCATCGACGCCGGCGACCGCGCCGTCGAGCTGATGAAGGCGGCGGTCGGGTCGGCCAGCCGGGCCGAGGTCGTCGGCGGCATCGGCGGTTTCGCCGGCCTGTTCGACGCCAGCAAGCTCGCCTCCTACCGCCGTCCCCTGCTCGCCACCTCCACCGACGGCGTGGGCACGAAGGTGGTGATCGCCCAGCGGCTCGGCCGTTACGGCACGGTCGGCATCGACCTGGTCGGCATGGTCGTGGACGATCTGGTCACCTGCGGCGCGGAGCCGCTGTTCATGACCGACTATCTGGTGTTCGGCCGGCTCGACCCGGAGCGGGCGGCAGCGGTGGTCG
Source organism: Streptosporangiaceae bacterium (assembly GCA_035473755.1). Lineage (GTDB taxonomy): Bacteria > Actinomycetota > Actinomycetes > Streptosporangiales > Streptosporangiaceae > UBA9676. Next base: position 5,303 of record DATINY010000490.1, on the reverse strand, counting down.
CGGGCGTCGCCGAGGGCTGCGTGCGCGCGGGGTGCGCGCTGATCGGCGGCGAGACGGCCGAGCACCCCGGGCACCTGGGCCCGGACGACTTCGACCTGGCCGGCGCGGCCACCGGCGTCGTGGAGGCCGACCGGCTGCTGGGCCCGCACCGGGTCCAGGCCGGCGATGCGGTGATCGGGCTAGCCTCATCGGGCCTGCACGCCAACGGGTACTCGCTGGCCCGCCAGGTGCTTGACCGGGCCGGGCTGGCGCTCGACGCCGAGCCGCCGGAACTGTGCACCTCGGTGGGGGAGGAACTGCTCACCCCGACCATCATCTACGCCCGGGACTGCCTCGCCCTGGCCGCCGGATGCGACGTGCACGCGCTCGCGCACATCACCGGCGGCGGGCTGGCGGCGAACCTGGCCCGGGTGCTGCCGCCGGGCACCGGCGCGGTGCTCGGCCGCGCCACCTGGCGGCCGCCACCGGTGTTCGGCCTGCTGGCCGGGCGGGGCGGGATCGACGCGGCCGAGATGGAGCGGGTGTTCAACATGGGCGTGGGCATGGCGGCGGTGGTCGCGGCCGGCGACGCCGACCGGGCGCTGCGCGTGCTGGCGGCCCGTGACATGACCGGATGGGTGCTGGGGGAGGTCACCGCGCCAGGGGACGGTGCCCGCCTAGTGGGAGCTCATCCCCTCTGACCGGCCCACCCGCTACTCGTCGTCCTCGTCCGGCTCCTCGCCGTCGGCGAAGTCGCTGTAGCGCTCCATGAGGTCTGCGTCGGCGGACTCACCGTCGTGGTCGTCCGTCCTGCCCACGCCCAATTCGTTCCGCAGCCGATCGAGGTCGGTCCCGCCGCTGTTGTACTTGAGCTGGCGGGCCACCTTCACCTGCTTGGCCTTGGCTCGGCCGCGCCCCATTGGCTCGACCCCCTCGAACATGCGGAGCCCAGGTCAGGCTCCTGCTCCCTGCACTGAATCGTTGCGGGCTTCCTGCACAGCGTAATAGGCCGCCGTGGCCTCCATCGCCTGGGGTACGACGTACATTCCAGCCAGCATCCGCCTATAACCGTACCTGTTTTGCGCCGCGAGCGCTTCCCTGGCGCGGCGGTGACCGGTCAAGAACCCAGCCAGATGCCACGCAGCCGGCCCACCTCGGCCATCCGCCGTTCGGCCAGCCGGTCCGCCGCCACCGCAGGCGGCACGCCCTCCTCGTCCGCCAGCGCGAAGATCTTCTTAGTGGTGGTGAAGATCCCGGCCGCCCGCGCCTTCGCCCGCTCGAAGTTGAACCCGGCGAGCTCGTCCGCCACCTGGACCACGCCGCCCGCGTTCACCACGTAGTCCGGCGCGTACAGGATGCCCCGGTCCGCCAGCATCTTCTCGATCCCCGGGTGGGCGAGCTGGTTGTTGGCGCCGCCGCAGACGATCCGCGCGGTCAGGACCGCGACGCTGTCGTCGTCCAGGGTCCCGCCCATGGCGCACGGCGCCAGGATGTCCAGCGGCTGGGCGAGCAGGGCCTGGCGGCTCCCGGCCACCTCGACCGCGGGATGCTGGCCGTGGACCCGCGCTGCCGCCTCGGCGTTCACGTCGCAGATCACGACCTTCGCCCCGGCCTCCAGCAGGTGTTCCACCAGGCGGTGGCCGACCTTGCCCACGCCCTCCACCCCGACCAGGCGGCCGGTCAGGCCCGGGTCGCCCCAGGCGTGCTCGGCGGCGGCGCGCATCCCCTGGAACACGCCGGCCGCGGTGAGGATCGAGGAGTCGCCGGCACCGCCGTTCGGCACCGTCCGGCCGGTGACGTACCGGCACTCGCGGGCCACGATGTCCATGTCCTCGCTGTAGGTGCCGATGTCGCACGCGGTGATGTACCGGCCGCCCAGCGACTGGACGAACCGGCCGTACGCGCGCAGCAGCGCCTCGGACTTGTCCCGGTGCGGGTCGCCGATGATCACCGCCTTCCCGCCCCCGAGGTCCAGCCCGGCCAGGGCGTTCTTGTACGCCATGGCGCGGGACAGGTTGAGGGCGTCGGCCAGGGCCGCGTCCTCGCTGGGGTAGGGATAGAACCTGGTCCCGCCCAGCGACGGGCCCAGGGCGGTCGAGTAGATGGCGATGATGGCCCGCAGGCCGGACCGGGCGTCCTGGCAGAACACGATCTGCTCGTGCCCGCCCTGGCCCGCGGTGCCCCAGGCTGACGCGGCGGTCTCCCGGGGGGGCCGGGGGTCGCCGGGCTCCCGCTCATCCCCCGGGGCGGCGCGCTGACCGCTGCGCTGCGGGAAGTGCGCGAAGACGTTTGTCACGGCGGTAATCCGTTTCCAGTTAGGTAGCTGACCTGGGCAAATGCCTTTGTCAGGCGAGATGCGCGATCCAGCAGAGACTACCGCTAATCGTCGCATGTTCGCCGATGGCAGGGCCGGGGACCGCGGGCCGCACGGGCCCGGGCCCGACGGTGACCGTGTCGTTACGTGTCGGATCTGTATCCAGCCGTGACGCCATGCCACGATGCGTTCGTGCTTCCCTATACGGCCTATCTGCGCGTCTATGAGCCGCTGTCCGCCTTCACCGGCGCGGATGCCCGGCACTGGGCGACGTATGCGGTCTCGGCCGACCGGCCGCGCCGGGCCGGCGCGCTCGCGGCCGAGCACGCGGACGCGCTGCGGCGGCTCGTCTCGGCGCCACAGGTCATGGTGCCCGCGTGGGAAAGCGGCGACGCCTACGTGCGCTGGGTCGATGGGGCCACCTACATCTGCCCGTGGCAGACCAGGCTGCGCTCGTGGCTGGGCCTGTCCCGGCTCCGGACGGCGGTCCCGCAGCTGTGGTCGGCCGCCTTCACGCCGGAGGCGGTGGAGACGGCCGTCAGCAGCTTCGCCCGCCGCCCGGGCCACGCCACCTCGCTGCGCATCCACATCCAGACCCGGACCTGGTCGGTGCCCCCGGCCTGGTTCGTGCCGTTCGCGCCCGATGAGCGCTGGCTCGTGCTGGGCGCGGTCGGCGATCCGGGGGACGGTGGCCGGGCGACGGCCACGCCGACCCGGACGCTCATCTACGCCACGGCGATGGCGCGGGCCCGCCGGCGGGTGCGGCGGGCGCTGGGCGCCTTCCGGCGCGCTGGCCTGCCGCAGGCCGCCGGCCTGGCCGATGACGCGACGCCGCGGGTGGTGGCCGAGCTGGAGCAGATCGGGTGCTGGCTGGAGGAGTTTCACCCGGATTCGTTGGTCGAACTCGACTACGGCGGCCTGGTCCACCTGCTCGACGACGGGGCCCTCCGGGCCGATCAGTCGGTGGCCGAGGTGTCCGCCGTGGTCAGCGCGCTCCTCAGCGGCGAGCCCGAGATGGCGATCGCGATGTACGGACGGGTGACCAGACGCTGGCGGGCGCTGGCCGCGCTGGAACGCGCCAGCTGAGCGCCCCGGGCCGGCTTTCGCACATCTGCGCTGGTAGACGAACCGTGTCTCCGGAACTACGTTATGTTATGGCGATCACCGGAATAAATTGGGGCAATGTGTCACAGAATCTTTGCTCCTGGTGGTCGACTTGTCACCGCAGGTGATGGCAATATGGTCTCAGTGGGCCATATAGGACATCCACGACAGGCTCCCGGGGGAGCCAGGTAACAACCACGCAGGATCGCAGTACCGGTCCAGGAAGGGGAGGCCGTACATATGTCCGCACGCACGCCCGAGGCCGAGCCGCTGCTCACGCCGGCAGAGGTGGCGACCATGTTCCGGGTGGATCCCAAGACGGTCACACGCTGGGCAAAGGCCGGAAAGCTGACGTCGATCCGTACCCTCGGCGGCCACCGCCGGTACCGGGAGACCGAGGTCCGTGCCCTGCTCGCGGGGATCCCACAGCCACGTTCGGAATGAGGAATCACCATACGCGATAGGGCAAGGCAGGCCGGGACTGGTCGCAGGGGGCGTCCGGTCACCGGGTAGGAGCAGGAAGTACGGGGCAAGGAGCGGGACCACGGCCCAGCGGCCATCCGGCCGCGGCCTGGGGGGATGAGCGTCAATCCACTCGGTGTTCCGCATCGTGGTCATGACATGGGTGTCGTTAGCGGATGGCAGTACGTGTCCGAGACCCCTCCGGCCGTCATGATCATGAATTTGATTTCGTCAGCGGGCGGCAGCACACATCCGAAAATCCCTGGCCCGCCAACGGCGGGCCAGAACTGCGCCACCAGAGTGGAACGTGGGCGCCGGCTCCTTCGTGCTTGATGGGCGAAGGGGGATGGCCAATGGCAGATGACCGGAAGGCCGGGGAACTGGATCAGTTCCTCACCGAGCGTGCCGACCTGCTGATGCGCACGGCGGTCCTGCTCACGGGCAGCCGCGAGGCCGGCCAGGACCTGCTGCAGACCGCGCTGGAGCGGCTGCTGCGGCACTGGCGGACGCTCGAGGGCGATCCCGAGGCGTACCTGCGCCGCACGCTCTACAACCTGGCCGCCGACGGCTTCCGGCGCCAGGGACGGCTGCGGCGCAAGCTCCTCCTTCTCAGGGCGGAGACGCAGGCACCAGTGGATCCGACAAACGAGGTGGACCTGCGGGATGCCCTGATGCGCATGCTGCTGCAACTGCCGCCGCGCCAGCGGGCGGTCCTGGTGCTCAGGTACTGGGAGCAGCTGACCGAGGCCGAGACCGCGGCCGTGCTCGGCTGGCCGGAAGGCACTGTCAAGTCGGCGGCGTCGCGCGGGCTGCGGCGGCTCAGGGAACTCGCCGAGGGCTGGCACCAGCCAGAGCCGGACGACAAAGAACTCAGGGGGCAACGGGCATGAACACCGATGTTGAGGAACTGCTCCGCGACGGCATGGAGCGGTTCACCGCCGGGGTACGGGCTCCGGCCGGGCTGGCCCGCACGGCCAGCAGGCTGCGCCGGCGGCGGCTGGCCGTCCGCGCCGCGGTGGCATGCGGGACCGCCGCCGTCACCGCCGCGGCCGTGGTCGCCGTGGCCGCGGGGGTCGGCGGCGGCCCGGGGCAGACCGGCCCCACCGTGAGCCAGGCCCACACCACCGCGTACGTGATCAGCCGGGTCGAGAATGCGCTCGCTGGGCAGCACTTGGTCTTTCGCGGGCGCACCACCGGTGGCGGTTGGGGACCGAGCATCTCCTGGGCGTACGGTCCCCGGCACCGGTTCGAGGAGCTCACCGCAAGCGACTGCGGTCACGCCAGGCCCAACGGGAACTGTACCTACCATGGCGGATCCGAGCCCTACCTCGCTCAGGGAACCGCACTCATCGGCGGGAAGCTCACCAGCGTCTACGTCACGTATTTCAACCGCAGGTGGAGCGTGATCTCGGAGGTCATCGCGCCGAACGCGTGCTCCACGAGG
>DATINY010000489.1:0-9390 GCA_035473755.1 Streptosporangiaceae bacterium | reverse complement strand
GCGGGTGGGGCGCGTGGTCAGTCGCCACGCAGTCAATCGTCCCGTCGGCCAGGGCGCCCCGCAGCGCCGCCACGTCCGTTGCCGTGCGCAGCGGCGGGTTGACCTTGTACACCGGGTCGTAGCCGACCACCAGATCGTCGGGCAGCAGCAGGTGGTGCGGGGTCACCTCGGCGGTCACCTGCCAGCCCTTGGACTTTGCCCACCGGATGATCTCCACCGAGCCGGCCGTGGACACGTGGCAGATATGCAGCACCGACCCGACGTGGGCGGCCAGCAGGCAGTCCCGGGCGACGACCGCCTCCTCGGCGACGGCCGGCCATCCGGTCAGCCCCAGCCGGCCCGACACCTCCCCCTCGTTCATCTGGGCGCCCTCGGTGAGCCGCGGCTCCTGGGCATGCTGGGCGATCACGCCGTCGAACGCCTTGACGTACTCCAGCGCGCGGCGCATGAGCACCGCGTCGGAGACGCAGCGCCCGTCGTCGGAGAAGACCCGCACCCGGGCGGCCGAGTCGGCCATGGCGCCGAGCTCGGCGAGCTGCTTGCCGGCCAGCCCGGAGGTGACCGCGCCGACCGCCAGCACGTCGCAATGGCCCGCCTGGCGCCCGAGCCGCCATATCTGCTCGACCACGCCCGCGGTGTCGGCCACCGGCTCGGTGTTGGCCATCGCGTGCACCGCGGTGAACCCGCCGAGCGCGGCCGCCATGGTGCCGGTCTCGACGGTCTCCGCGTCCTCCCGGCCCGGCTCCCGCAGGTGGGTGTGCAGATCGACCAGGCCGGGGAGGGCGATCAGGCCCGCGGCATCCAGCACCTGCGCCCCCGGTCCGGCCGCTGTTGCCGCGCCGGGGCCCATGCCCGCCACCAGCCCGTCGCGGACGCCTATGTCCGCCGCGTCCCCACCCAGTGGCCGCGCTCCCCTGATCAGCCAGCCGCCATCCGCGCTCACTGGTCGGCCTCCGCCCCGCCGAGGAGCAGGTACAGCACGGCCATCCGGACGCTGACGCCGTTGGCCACCTGCTCGACCACCGTGGACCGGGGTGAGTCGGCGACCCCCGCCCCGATCTCCACGCCGCGGTTCATCGGGCCCGGATGCATCACGATGGCGCGCTCGGGCAGTTGCGCCATCCGGGCCGAGTCGAGGCCGTAGCGCCGGCTGTACTCGCGCACGCTGGGGAAGAATGCGGCGTTCATCCGCTCCTGCTGGAGGCGCAGCATCATGACCACGTCGCTCTTGGGCAGGGCCGCGTCCAGGTCGTAGCCGACCGAGCAGGGCCAGGCGTCGACCGCGACCGGGAGCAGGGTCGGGGGCGCGACCAGCAGCACCTCCGCGCCGAGCGTGTGCAGCAGCAGGACGTTGGAACGCGCCACCCGGCTGTGCAGGATGTCGCCCACGATGGTGACCCGCAGCCCGTCCAGCGCTCCTCCCCGCCCGGGGCCGGCGCCGGGCGGGGCGGTCCCGGAGCCGCTGCTGCGGCCGAACCGGCGGCGGATGGTGAACGCGTCCAGGAGCGCCTGCGTCGGGTGCTCGTGGGCCCCGTCCCCGGCGTTGATCACGCTGCCGCGCACCCAGTCCGCCAGCCGGTGCGGGGCGCCGGAGGCGTTGTGCCTGATGACGACCGCGTCGGCACCCATCGCCTCCAGCGTCAGCGCGGTGTCCTTCAGGCTCTCGCCCTTGGCGACGCTGGAGCCCTTCGCGGAGAAGTTGATCACGTCGGCGGACAGCCGCTTGGCCGCTGCCTCGAACGAGATCCTGGTCCGGGTGGAGTCCTCGAAGAACAGGTTCACGACCGTGCGGCCGCGCAGGGTCGGCAGCTTCTTGATGGGGCGGTCGGAGATGCGGGCGAGCTCGTCGGCGGTGTCGAGCACCAGCAGGGCATCGTCGCGGCTCAGGTCCGCCGCCGAGATCAGGTGCCGGTTCACTGGGCCCCCCCGGCGCCGGAGCCGGCCACCCCGAGCAGGACCGCGTCCTGCCCGTCCACCTCGGTGAGCAGGACCCGGACGAGCTCGTGCTGGGAGGTGGGCAGGTTCTTGCCGACATAGTCGGGCCGGATCGGCAGCTCCCGGTGGCCCCGGTCGACCAGGACGGCGAGCTGCACGGCCCGTGGCCGTCCGAGATCGTTGAGCGCGTCGAGCGCCGCCCGCACCGTCCGCCCCGAGTAGAGCACGTCGTCCACCAGGACCACGATCTTGCCGTCGATCCCGTCCGGCGGCACCTGGGTCCGGCCGAGCGTCCGCGCCGGGCGCAGCCGGAGGTCATCGCGGTACATGGTGATGTCCAGCGACCCGTGGGGAATGGGATGGCCTTCCACCTGCTGGAGCCCGGCGGCCAGACGGCCCGCCAGCGGCACCCCGCGGGTCGGGATACCGAGCAGCACCACCTGCTGCGCGCCCCGGGTCCGCTCGATGATCTCGTGGGTGATCCGGGTCAGCGCCCGGCCGATCTCGGCCTGTTCCAGCACGGTCTTGCTGTCCCCGGGGACGGGGCGGGCGGTCCCGTCCCCGGCCGCTCCGGGCTCGTCGCCGGCCGATTGCGCATGAGTCACCAGAACCTCCTTTCCCGCCTCACCGGACGGGCTTTAAAGGATGTCGGGCCAACAAGAACGGTACCAGTCCGGCGGGCGGCAGACGGCGAGGCGCGGCCGGGCTTACCGCCGGTCACCGGTGACAGTGAGTGATCCACATCTCGGCATAACGCATACATCGGTCAGGACGGGGGGGCGCGGGCCGGGCGGGCGGTGACGGCGCGCGGCCGGACCGCCCCGGAAGGATTCCCGGCGGCCGCCCCCCAGACGAAATCAGTCCCGGCCGGTAGGGTGCGCGAAGCTATAGTTCACCTACTTTTTGCCATTCGGCTTGACCTCGTCGCGCTTGCGGCCTACCGTCACTGTCCGTAACCATCACTCATTGCGACCACAGGCCGGGGGGCCGAGGATCATGCCATCTGAGTACGCCAAGACTCTGGGCGCGCGACTGCGCGCCATCCGCACCCAGCAGGGACTCTCGCTGCACGGCGTCGAGGAGAAGTCCCGCGGCCGCTGGAAGGCGGTCGTCGTCGGCTCCTACGAGCGCGGCGACCGGTCCGTTACCGTCCAGAAGCTCGCCGAACTGGCCGAGTTCTACGGCGTCCCGGTGTCGGAACTGCTGCCGGGCGACGCGGCGCCCACCGCGCTGGCGCCGTCCCCGAAACTCGTCATCGACCTGGAGCGCATGTCCCAGCTGCCGAAGGACAAGGCGGGGCCGCTCGCCCGGTACGTGGCGACGATCCAGAGCCAGCGCGGCGACTACAACGGCAGGGTCCTGTCCATCCGGCAGGAGGACCTGCGGTCCCTGGCGGTCATCTACGACAAGTCGCCGGTTGACCTGACCGAAGAGCTGATCGGGTGGGGCGTGCTCGACTCGGAGGCCAGGGGCGCGGTCGAGTCACTCTGACCGGTATGGGGCAGCGGGACACCGCGCCCCGTCCCGGCCCAGGGCACCGCGCCGCCCGTACCAGGCCCCCCGGCAACGTCCAGGCCCCCGCTACGGCGCCAGCCCTGACCATCCGGCAGGCTCACGCCCACACCGCGCCGCCGATGCGCGGGTTATCCCGTGCTGGGTTACCCCGTGCTGCGCAGCGGGAGCGCCGCCTGGGCGGCCACCCCCAGCGCCTCCTCGGCCAGCGACAGGAACGTCTCGGCGTCCCGGAGCAGGTCGTCGGCCTCGCGCCCGGAAACCGCCCGCGGCAGCCCGGCCTCCGCCGCCGCCCGTTTGCCGGCCCCGGCCGCGAAGAACGCCGCCCATTCGGCCAGGGCGGGCTCCACCCGCGGCAGGAGTTCCCAGACGCTCGACGGGCCCTTCCTGCGGTGGCCCGTGCCCGGCGCCGGGCGGGCCGCGACGATGGCCGCCGCCGCCCGCAGGGCCGCCAGATGGGCAGCCACATAGCGCCCGCCGGCGCCGCTCTCGTCGGCCGCGCTGACCAGGCCGTGCCGCGCGGACTCCAGGAGGGCAAGAGCCGTCGGCGCAACCCGGCAGCGCGCCCGGCCCGGCGTTGCCTGCGCAAGCGTGTCCATGGCTCTCCTTCCGCCGCGGGCGGGCGCCATACCCGGCAGCCAGGGGAGTGCTGCCGGGAGGCGCCGCCGGATCTATTCGAACATAAATTCGGCTATCCGTCCACTCATTGGGATCTACGTTCGAACGTACCGGCTGGGTCCGACAAAACGGGCGCGCGCGGGGCAGGCGGGAACCTCGCGTACGCTACCCGCGTGCGCTCCGGACCTGAGCTGCGGGAACTGAGTGCGGAGCAGTTCACCAACGAACTGGACGCGCTCGCCGGGATCTACGCGCTGGCGATGGCCGCGCCCGCCGCCGAGCTGCCCGGCCGGATCTCGATCATGGAGCGCCACGCCGGTCAGCCGGCCTTCCGCGCGGTGGTGGCGGTCCAGCCCGCTGAGCAGGGGCGCCACCGGGACCGGGACGTGGCCGCGGCGGATGACGGGCGGGCGCTGATCGGCTTCGCCTACGGCTTTCACGGCCTGGCCGGCCAGTGGTGGCACGACGTGGTCACCGACAACCTGGCGGCCCGGCGCGGCAGGCAGGCGGCCGGCCACTGGCTCGGGGATTCCTTCGAGTTCGCCGAGGTGCACGTGCATCCGGACCACCAGGCCAGGGGAACCGGCCGGACGATGATGCACGCGCTGGCCGCCGGGCGCCCGGAGCGGACCGCCGTGCTGTCCACGCCGCAGGGCCAGACCAGGGCCCGGCGCCTCTACGGCAGCCTCGGCTTCGTCGACCTGCTGCCCGCGTTCAGCTTCCCCGGGGCCGGCCCCGCCTACGCGATCATGGGGGTGGTTCTGCCGCTGCGGGGAGCGCCGCCGCCAGGCGCCCGCTCCGCCAGCCCGAGCCGGTGGTAGATGTCGAGCGTCGCGCGGGAGCCGTTCAGCGTGTAGAAGTGAAGGCCCGGGGCCCCCTCGGCGAGCAGCCGCTGGCACATGCCGGCCGCGTACTCCACCCCGACCTCGCGCACCGCCGCATTGTCGCCCGCGACGGCGCCCAGCCGGTCCGCCAGCCCCGGCGGCAGCCTCGCCCCGGACAGCAGCACCACCCGCTCCAGCGTCCGCATGCTGGTGACCGGCATGATCCCGGCGATGATCGGCACCGTGCCGCCGGCCGCGGCCACCCGGTCGCGCAGCCGCAGGTAGTCCTCGACGAAGAAGAACATCTGGGTGATCGCAAAGTCGGCGCCCGCCCGGCATTTCCGCACGAAGTACGCCACGTCGGTGTCCAGGTCCGGCGAGCGCGGGTGCCCCTCGGGGAACGCCGCCACCCCCACGCAGAAATCGCCCGCCGACCTGATCAGGCTCACCAGATCGGATGCATAACGCAGCCCTTCGGGGTGCGGCACCCACGGCCCCGCCGGGTCGCCCGGGGGGTCACCCCGCAGCGCGAGGACGTTGCGCACCCCGACCGCGGCGTACGAGCCGATCACGTGGCGCAGCTCCGCCACCGAGTGATTGACCGCCGTGAAGTGCCCGACCGGCGTCAGCGTCGTCTCCGCCGCGATCCTCCCGGTCACCCTGACCGTCCGGTCCCGGGTCGAGCCGCCCGCCCCGTAGGTCACCGAGACGAACGTGGGGTGCAGCGGCTCCAGCGTGCGGATCGCCCGCCACAGCTGCCGCTCGTCCGCCTCAGTCTTGGGGGGCATGAACTCGAACGAGAACGATTCGCGGCCTTCCGCCAGCAGGTCGCGGATGAGGGGGGCGCGATGCATCGCACGTGACCGCATGGTCCCAGGCTAGTGGCGCCGGCGCCGGGGCGGGAGAGCTGCCGGGTATGCCCTAGTCTCGCGGCCATGGCCCGCGATCCCGCTGCGCTTGGTCACATCCGCGACCAGGTAGGCAACGCCCTGCGCGGATTCCTGGCGCAGCAGCGCTCGGCGCTGCTGCGGGCGGGCACCGAACTGCTCCCCGGGCTGGACGCGCTGGAGGAGCTGCTCGTGGCGGGCAAGCGGCTGCGGCCGGCGTTCTGCTACTGGGGCTGGCGCGGCGCGGGCGGGGAGGACGGCCAGGCGATCCTGGCCGCGGCGGCCGCGCTGGAGCTGCTGCACGCCAGCGCGCTGGTGCACGACGACGTGATGGACGGCAGCGACACCCGGCGGGGCCGCCCCTCGCTGCACCGCCGGTTCGCCATCCGTCACGCCGAGCAGCGGTGGCGGGGCTCGCCGGAGTCGTTCGGGATGGGCGCCGCCATCTTGATGGGTGACCTCCTACTGTCCTGGACCGACGGAATGTACCACGCCAGCGGGCTGCCGGCCGGGGCGCTCCGCCGGGGCCAGGCCGTGCTCGACCTGATGCGCACGGAAATGATCGCCGGGCAGTATCTGGACCTGCTGGGCCAGGCCGCAGGGGACGAGACCGTGGACAGCGCGTTGCGGGTGGCCGAGTACAAGACCGCCAGGTACACCATCGAGCGCCCGCTCCATCTCGGCGCCGCCTTGGCCGGTTACCCGGACGGGCCGGTCCCGGCCGCTTTCTCGGCCTACGGCCTCCCGCTCGGGGTCGCCTTCCAGCTCCGCGACGACATCCTCGGCGTGTTCGGCGACCCCGCCCAGACCGGGAAGCCCGCCGGTGACGACGTGCGCGAGGGAAAACGGACGGTCCTGCTGGCCATCGCCCGGGCCCGTGCCGGAGCGGCCCAGGCACGGGTCATCGACGAGCGGCTCGGCGATCCCCGGCTGGACGAGGCGGGGGCGGCCGAGGTACTGGCCGTGATCACCGACACGGGGGCGCTGGCCGCGTGGGAGGCCATGATCGGCGAGCACGTCGCCAGGGCGCTGGCCGCGCTGGGGCAGGCGCCCATCACGGACGAGGCCAAGACGGCGCTGGCCGAACTCGCCGTGGCCGCGACCGCCCGCCACGGCTGAGCGGGCACCCGGCCGGGCCTCAGAGCGCGAGGGCCTGCGCCCGGCGGTTCACCTCGGTCCCGCGGTGCTCGGCCATCGCCTGGATCGGCGTGCCGGGAAGCGAGTCATCGGCGGTGAACAGCCACCGCAGCGACTCCGCCTCGTCGAACCCGCAGTCGAACAGCAGCGTGAGCGTGCCGTGCAGGCCTTTGACGATCTGCTCACCGTCAAAGAGCGCGGCAGGTACGCACAGCGTGCCGTCGGGGCGCTGCACAGCGACCAGCTTGTGGTCGCGGAGCAGCTGCCGGACCCGGGCCGGCGGGAGGCCAAGGCGGTCAGCTACGTCAGGGAGGGTCAGCCAGTCGCCGACCAGAGTGTCGGCCAGGGCGTTGATCGGTGCCACATCCCGAATGTCCCACACCGCGCACGGAACCAAACCCGCCAGCAGCCGTTCACCGCCACGTCACCCAGCATGATCCACCCGGTGGACGGGCGCCTCAGCACGGCACGTCCCGGCCGCCCGGCGGCGGGTGCCAAGCGGTCTCGTACCCGGCCGTGCCGCGGGCCCGCAGCGTCCCTGGCCCAGCCAGGGCGGTCTCGGCCTGGCCCGATCCTGTTAGTAATTCGTTAGTGCGAGAAAGGTATAGGGGGATTAAAGACTTCCTGGTAGAGCCGTGTTACTCTCGTTCCTCCGGCACAAGCTGCGCCGCCGTCGCGCACCAGCAGCCGGTTGCCGACGGCGGCGCGGCGCCTGGCCATACCCGAAGATCTGAGGGGGCGGGGATGGTGGCATGGCGCACCCCCGCGGGCCGGGCGGTATCGGAACCGGGCCCGGCCCCGGGGGCAGGCGGAACCTCCGGCACAGCCGCCATCGTGGTCGTGAGCCGTGACGGCGCCACCCGGCAGCGGGTACACCACGAACTGGCCTGGCGTTACAGCACGGACTATAAGATCGTGACCTGCGATTACCCACCCGGACTGGCGGCACAGCTCCGGGCGCTGCGGGCGGCCGGAACACGTGCCGACGGTGCTTGTCTTCACCGTGCTCACCCTGGTGGCCACGCTGCTGCACCTTGGCCTCTTCCATCTCGGCGGCCGGTTCGCGACCGGCACGCGGCTCGTCACATGGGCCTGGATCGGGATCTATGTCGTGGTCCCGCTGCTGATGGTGATCATCCTGGCCGTCCAGCTGCGGACGCCGGGCGGTGACCCGTCCCGGTCCACTCCGCTGCCGGGCTGGGTCTGCGGCCTGCTGGCCGTGCAGGCCGTCGTGCTGCTGGGCCTGGGCGTGGCGCTGTTCGCGGCGCCGGGACAAGCCGCGTGGTGGCCCTGGAAGCTGACCCCGCTGCTCGCCCAGGCGACCCGGGCATGGCTGATCGGCTTCGGGGTGGCCGCCGCGCACGAACTGGCCGAGCGGGACGCCCGCCGCCTGCTCCCGGCCTCGTTAAGCTCCGTCCTGCTCGCCGTGCTGCAGTTCATCGTGCTGGCCCGGTACCCGGAGCGGTTCGAGTGGTCGTCCGCTGCTGGGGTGATTTACCTGGCCTTCCTGGTCATGATGCTGGTCACCGGCGGCGTTGCGGTGGCCCGGGCCAGGTCACGCCCGGACACGCTGGTGACCTAGGCCGGCCCACCGGGCCGCGTCAGGCGCCAGCGGGCACGGCGTCGCGGACCGGGATGCCCGGGTCGGCGAGACGGCCGGGATCGACGGCGCCGCCCGCCGCGATGACGCGCCGGCCCTGGAGCAGATCCCGGGGGCGCCCCACCGTCAGCAGCGCGACCAGACGCTCCCCCGCCCCGTCCGCGGCACCCGGGCCCGCCAGCCAGCACGCCGCCCACTCCCGGCCCGCCGGGTCGCCCCGCCAGATCAGCCGGTCGGCGTCGCTGTGATGCCCGGCGTACTGGACCATCCGGCCGAACTGCTCCGACCAGAAGTACGGGACCGGGTCGTAGGCCTCGTCCCCGCCGAGGATGTTGGCCGCCACCACCCGGGGCGCGTGCAGCGCGTTGTCCCAGTGCTCGACCCGCAACCGGCGCCCGTACCGGGCGGAGACGAAGGCCGCGCAGTCCCCCGCCGCATACACCCCGGGAGCCGACGTCCGCAGCCGCCCATCCACGGCGACCCCGTTCTCCAGCCTCACCGGTGAGCCGGCCAGCCAGCCCACCTGCGGCCTGACCCCGACCGCGACGACCGTGACGTCGGCCGGCAGCCACCCTCCCCCGGGCAGCACGAGGCCTTCATGCTCAACGGATTCCACCGGCTGGCCCAGCAGCAAATCCACTCCCGCGCCGGCGTACCAGGGCACGGTCACCGACCCCACGTCCCCCCCGAGCGCCCCGGCGAGCGGGGCCGTCGCCGCCTCCACGACGGTGACCTGGCAGCCGCGGGCGACGGCGGTGGTGGCGAGTTCGGCGCCGATCCAGCCGGCCCCGACCACCGCCAGCCGGGTTCCGGGCCGCAGCGCGTCCCGGAGCATCCGGGCATCGTCGAACGTGCGCAGGAACCGCTGCCCGCCACC
>DATINY010000488.1:0-9429 GCA_035473755.1 Streptosporangiaceae bacterium | reverse complement strand
CGGCGACAACGTGGGCCTGCTGCTGCGCGGCATCAAGCGCGAGGAGGTGGAGCGCGGCCAGGTCGTGATCAAGCCGGGCACCAACACCCCGCACACCGAGTTCGAGGGCCAGGTCTACATCCTGTCCAAGGACGAGGGCGGGCGGCACACGCCGTTCTTCAACAACTACCGGCCGCAGTTCTACTTCCGCACCACCGACGTGACCGGCGTGGTCAACCTGCCGGAGGGCACGGAGATGGTCATGCCCGGTGACAACACCGAGATGAAGGTCGAGCTGATCCAGCCGATCGCCATGGAGGAGGGCCTGCGCTTCGCGATCCGCGAGGGTGGGCGCACCGTCGGCGCCGGCCGGGTCATAAAGATCGTCAAGTAGTACGAGGGCGGGGGGCCACAGGCCCCCCGCCTCTGCGGCACGCAACGGAACGTCAGGCACAACAGGGCAGCAAAGGACATAGGGAAGCCACATGGCGGGACAGAAGATCCGCATCCGGCTCAAGGCGTATGACCACGAGGTCATCGACAGCTCGGCGCGGAAGATCGTTGACACGGTGACGCGCACTGGCGCGCGGGTTGCCGGGCCGGTCCCGCTGCCCACGGAGAAGAACGTGTACTGCGTCATCCGGTCGCCGCACAAGTACAAGGACTCGCGCGAGCACTTCGAGATGCGCACACACAAGCGCCTGATCGACATCATCGACCCCACGCCGAAGACCGTCGACTCGCTCATGCGGCTGGACCTGCCGGCCGGCGTCGACATCGAGATCAAGCTCTGAGGACCGCACTGCTATGACCAAAACCCTGAAGGGCGTTCTGGGCACCAAGCTCGGCATGACCCAGGTCTTCAGCGACGACGGGAAGATCGTCCCGGTCACCGTCGTGGAGGCGGGTCCGTGCGTGGTGACCGCGGTGCGCACCCCGGACAACGACGGCTACTCGGCCGTGCAGCTCGGCTACGGCGAGATCGACCCGCGGCGGGTCACTAAGCCGGTGGCCGGCCACTTCGCCAAGGCCGGGGTGACGCCCCGCCGGTATCTGGTCGAGCTGCGCACCGATGACGCCGATCAGTACACCCTCGGCCAGGAGGTCACGGCCGAGACGTTCGAGGCCGGCGCGCTGGTCGACGTCACCGGCAAGACCAAGGGCAAAGGTTTCGCGGGCGTGATGAAGCGGCACGGCTTCCACGGCCTCAGCGCGTCGCACGGCACCCAGCGCAAGCACCGGTCGCCCGGCTCGATCGGTGGCTGCGCGACGCCGGGACGGGTCTTCAAGGGCATGCGGATGGCCGGCCGGATGGGCAACGTCCGGACCACGGTGCCGCGGCTCACCGTCCACGCGGTGGACGCCGAGCGGGGCCTGCTGCTCATCCGCGGCGCCGTCCCCGGCCCCCGGGGCAGCCTGGTCCTGGTGCGCAGCGCGGCCAAGCAGCCAGCGGTGAAGGAGGCCAGGTGAGCACGGTCAAGGTCGTCACCCCGTCGGGTAAGGGCGGCAAGGACGTCGAGCTCCCGGCCGAGTTCTTCGACGCCAAGGTCAACATCCCGCTGATGCACCAGGTGGTCGTGGCCCAGGAGGCGGCGGCCCGGCAGGGCACCCACGCCACCAAGACCAGGGGCGAGGTCCGCGGCGGCGGCAAGAAACCGTACCGGCAGAAGGGCACCGGCCGGGCCCGCCAGGGCTCGCTGCGGGCGCCGCAGTACGCCGGCGGCGGAACGGTCCACGGCCCGGTGCCCCGCTCCTACGTCCAGCGCACCCCCAAGAAGATGAAGGCCGCCGCCTTGCGCGGGGCTCTGTCCGACCGGAGCAGCCATGGCCGCGTTTCGGTCGTGAGCCGGTTCGTCGAGGGTGAAGAGCCGAGCACGTCGGCGGCGCTCACGGTGCTGCGGGCCGCGGTCGGTGAGACCGGCGCCCGGCTCTCGTGGCTGGTGCTGGTGGTGGTGAACGAAGGCGACGAGCTGACCCGCAAGAGCCTGCGCAACGCCGTGAGCGTGCGCGTGCTGACCACCGGGCAGCTCAACACCTACGACGTCCTGGCGAGCGACCACGTCGTGTTCACCCACGCCGCGCTGGCCGAGTTCACCGGCCAGGAGCCGCCGGCCGAGAACGCCCCGGCTAAGGACGCCCCGGCCGAGAACGCTCCAGCCAAGGACGCCCCAGCTAAGGACGACGCGGCCAAGGCGAAGCCGGCGGCCAAGGACGCGGAGGCCAAGGCGCCGGCCAAGGACGCCCCGGCCAAGGGCGCGTCGGCCAAGGCGAAGCCGGCCGCGAAGGACGCGCCCGCCACGGACGAGGGCGGCAAGACGGCAGGCGCCAAGGCGGCCGACGCCAAGGACGCCCCGGCCAAGGGTGCATCCGCCAAGGCGAAGCCGGCCGTTAAGGATAAGTCCGCGGCCGGGCCGGAGGAGGAGCAGCAGTGAGCAAGGTCGCGAACCCGCGGGATGTCCTGCTGCGGCCGGTGATCTCGGAGAAGAGCTACCGGCTGGCCGACGACGGGAAGTACACCTTCGTGGTCGCCCCGGGCGCCAACCGGACCCAGATCAGGCAGGCGGTCGAGGCCGTCTTCAATGTCCGGGTGACGGGCGTCAACACGCTCAATCGCCCGGGCAAGCGGCGCCGCACCCGGTACGGCTGGGGGAAGCGCCCCGACACCAAGCGCGCCATCGTCAGCCTCGCCGAGGGGGACCGGATCGACGTCTTCGGCGGACCGGTCAGCTAGCGACAGGAGTCTGAGCACACATGGCTATCCGCAAGTACAAGCCGACCACGCCGGGCAGGCGGGGCGCGAGCGGGGCTGACTTCGCCGAGGTCACGCGCGGCGAGCCCGAGAAGTCGCTCGTCCGCCCGCTGCACTCCCGGGGTGGCCGGAATGTGCACGGCCGGATCACCGTGCGGCACCAGGGCGGCGGCCACAAGCGCGCCTACCGGCTGATCGACTTCCGCCGGGCCGACAAGGACGGCGTGCCGGCCAAGGTGGCGCACCTGGAGTACGACCCCAACCGGACGGCCCGGATCGCGCTGCTGCACTACGCGGACGGCGAGAAGCGCTACATCCTGTGCCCGCAGGGCCTGTCCCAGGGGGACAGGGTGGAGAACGGCCCCGGCGCGGACATCCGCCCCGGCAACTGCCTGCCGCTGCGCAACATCCCGACCGGCACCGTCGTGCACGCGATCGAGCTGCGGCCCGGTGGCGGGGCCAAGATCGCCCGCTCGGCCGGATCCGGCGTCCAGCTGCTGGCCAAGGAGGGCGGCTTTGCGCAGCTGCGCATGCCCTCGGGGGAGATCCGGCGGGTGGACGCGGCCTGCCGGGCGACCGTGGGCGAGGTCGGCAACGCCGAGCAGGGCAACATCAAGCTCGGCAAGGCCGGCCGCAACCGCTGGAAGGGACGCCGCCCGTCGGTGCGCGGGGTGGCGATGAACCCGGTCGACCACCCGCTCGGCGGCGGCGAGGGCAAGAGCTCTGGTGGCCGTCACCCGGTCAGCCCGTGGGGCAAGCCGGAGGGGCGCACCCGCCAGGCTCACAAATCGAGCGACCGGATGATTGTCCGCCGGCGCAGCAAGAAGAAGCGGTAGGAGCACCTCACGATGCCTCGTAGTCTGAAGAAAGGCCCCTTCGTCGACGACCACCTGATCAAGAAGGTGGACGTCCAGAACGACAAGGGCACCAGGAACGTCATCAAGACGTGGTCACGCCGTTCCATGATCGTGCCGGCGATGCTCGGCCACACGATCGCGGTTCACGACGGCCGTAAGCACGTCCCGGTTTTCATCACCGAGGCGATGGTCGGCCACAAGCTCGGTGAGTTCGCGCCCACCCGGACGTTCCGCAGCCACGTCAGGGACGACCGCCGCAGCCGGCGTTAGGCGCCGGTCAGCGCAGACAGATTGAAAAGAGACGGAGAAGAAGCGATGGAGGCTAGGGCAATGGCGCGGCACGTCCGTGTCACCCCGCGCAAGGCCCGCCGGGTGGTGGACCTCATCCGCGGCATGCCCGCCGACGAGGCGCAGGCGGTCCTTCAGTTCGCACCCCAGTCGGCGAGCGACCCGGTCGGCAAGGTGCTGGCGAGCGCCATCGCGAACGCCGGCCAGGTCCAGCAGGTCGACGCGGGCTCGCTGAGGGTGAGCCGTGCGTGGGTGGACGAGGGGCCCACGCTCAAGCGGTTCCGGCCCCGCGCCCAGGGCCGCGGCTACCGGATCAACAAGCGGACCAGCCACATCACAGTCATCGTCTCGGACGAGACCGACGGAAGGATCCGCTAGTGGGGCAGAAGGTGAACCCGCACGGGTTCCGGCTGGGCATCACCACCGACTTCAAGAGCCGGTGGTACGCCGACAAGCTGTACAAGGATTACGTCGCCGAGGACGTGGCGATCCGCCGCATGCTGCAGCGCGGCATGGAGCGGGCCGGCATCTCCAAGGTGGAGATCGAGCGCACCAGGGACCGGGTGCGGGTGGACATCCACACCGCGCGGCCCGGCATCGTCATCGGGCGGCGCGGCGCGGAGGCCGACCGGATCCGCGGCGACCTGGAGAAGCTCACCAGCAAGCAGATCCAGCTCAACATCCTTGAGGTCAAGAACCCCGAGGTCGACGCGCAGCTGGTCGCGCAGGGCGTGGCCGAGCAGTTGTCGAGCCGGGTGTCGTTCCGGCGCGCCATGCGCAAGGCCATGCAGACGGCCATGAAGGGCGGGGCCCGCGGGATCCGGGTGCAGTGCTCGGGCCGGCTCGGCGGCGCGGAGATGTCGCGGTCGGAGTTCTACCGCGAGGGGCGGGTGCCGCTGCACACGCTGCGCGCCGACATCGACTACGGCTTCTACGAGGCGCGTACCACGTTCGGCCGGATCGGGGTCAAGGTCTGGATCTACCGCGGCGAGGCGCCGGCCACCCGCGCCGAGCGTGAGGCGCAGGCGGCGGCCCTCCGGGCCGGTCAGCGCCGCGACCGGGACCGCCCGCCCGCCCGCCGTCGCCGGGCAGGCGAGGGGCCGGGCGGGCCAGGCGGGCCAAGCGGGCCGGGCCAGGGACCGGAAGACGCGCCGCGCTCCGGCGGCGGCGAGCCGGTCGCGGCCGCGGCCGAGGAGGGCTGAGGCATGCTCATCCCGCGCAGGACCGCGCACCGCAAGCAGCACCGGCCGGACCGGCACGGCACGGCCAAGGGCGGCACCCGGGTGGCGTTCGGCGAGTACGGCATCCAGGCACTGGAGCACGCCTACGTGACCAACCGCCAGATCGAGGCGGCCCGGATCGCGATGACCCGGCACATCCGCCGTGGCGGCAAGGTGTGGATCACCATCTACCCGGACCGGCCGCTGACCAAGAAGCCCGCCGAGACCCGGATGGGCTCGGGCAAGGGCTCGCCGGAATGGTGGATCGCCAACGTCAAGCCCGGCCGGGTCATGTTCGAGCTGTCCGGGGTGTCGGAGCCGGTGGCCAGGGAGGCGCTGCGCCGGGCCATGCACAAGCTCCCCATGAAGACAAAATTCGTCAAGCGTGAAGTGGGTGAGGCGTGATGGCTAAGGGCCTGGTCGCCACTGACCTGCGGAACTCCACCGAGGAAGAACTCGACAGCAAGCTGGCCGAGGCGAAGACGGAGCTGTTCAACCTCCGCTTCCAGGCCGCGACCGGCCAGCTGGAGAGCCACGGGCGGCTGCGCGCCGTCCGCAAGGAGATCGCCCGCATCTACACGGTGAAGCGCGAGCGTGAGCTTGGCATCGTGACCATCGCCGAGGAGGCGGAAGACAGTGAGTAACGAGCAGGGCGAGGCGCCAGCCCGGACCGGCCGGGGCTACCGCAAGATCCGCGAGGGTTACGTGGTCAGCGACAAGATGGACAAGACCGTCGTGGTGGTGGTCGAGGACCGGGTGAAGCACCCCAAGTACGGCAAGGTCATCCGCCGCACCAAGAAGTACAAGGCGCATGACGGCGAGAACGCCTGCGGCGTCGGCGACCGCGTCCGGCTCATGGAGACCCGGCCGCTGTCGGCGACCAAGCGCTGGCGGGTCGCCGAGATCCTGGAGAAGGCCAAGTAGGACACGGCCAGGACGCCGGCGGGGCCACCCCGGCGGACACGGCCCCAGCAGAACCACCAAGGACCCGCCAGCCCCCGCAGGCCGGCGTCAGGAAGCAGGAGTTGACGTGATCCAGCAGGAGTCGCGGCTCAAGGTCGCCGACAACACCGGAGCCAAGGAGCTGTTGTGCATCCGGGTGCTCGGCGGCTCCAGCCGGCGATACGCGGGCATCGGCGACGTCATCGTCGCCACGGTGAAGGACGCGCTTCCGGGTGCCGGGGTGCGCAAGGGCGACGTGGTCAAGGCGGTGGTGGTGCGTACCCGCAAGGAACGCCGCCGCGGGGACGGCTCCTATATCCGCTTCGACGAGAACGCGGCCGTCCTCATCCGCGATGGCGGCGACCCCCGCGGGACCCGCATCTTCGGCCCGGTGGGCCGTGAGCTGCGCGAGAAGCGGTTCATGCGGATCATCTCGCTCGCGCCGGAGGTGCTGTGATGGCGAAGAAGAAGCAGACAGGACGTAAGCCAGCAGGAATGAAGATCAAGAAGGGTGACACCGTGGTGGTGCTGGCCGGCCGTGACCGCGGCCGGGAGGGCACGGTCGTCGCCGCCTACCCGGACCGGCAGCGGGTGCTCGTCCACGGGGTCAACATCATCCGGAAGAACACGAAGGTCAACTTCCAGGGCGCGCGGGGCGCCAAGGAGGGCGGCATCGTGACCCAGGAAGCGCCGATCCACGTGAGCAACGTCGCGCTGGTCGACCCGGACACGAAGAAGCCGGCCCGGGCCGGCTACCGGATCGAGGAGACCGACGGCGTCCAGACCAAGACCCGGATCTCGCGCGCGAGCGGTAAGGACGTCTGATGACAGCGACAACCGAGCAGGCGGCTCCCGGGCGCGTCAAGCCGCGCCTGAAGGAGCGCTACCAGGCGGAGATCGCGCCCGCGCTGCGCGAGGAGTTCGGCTTCGCCAACGTGATGCAGGTCCCCCGCCTGACCAAGATCACGGTCAACATGGGGGTCGGCGAGGCGGCGCGGGACGCCAAGCTCATCGAGGGCGCGGTGAAGGACCTGGCCATCATCACCGGCCAGAAGCCGGCCGTGGCCCGGGCGAGGAAGTCGATCGCCCAGTTCAAGCTGCGCGAGGGCATGCCGATCGGCGCGCACGTGACGCTGCGGGGCGACCGGATGTGGGAGTTCCTCGACCGGCTGCTCACGCTCGCCCTGCCCCGGATCCGTGACTTCCGGGGCCTGAGCGACCGGCAGTTCGACGGCCGGGGGAACTACACGTTCGGCCTCACCGAGCAGCTCATGTTCCACGAGATCAACCCAGACCAGGTGGACCGCCAGCGCGGCATGGACGTGACCGTGGTCACGACCGCCACCAACGATGACGAGGGCCGTTCGCTGCTGCGCCGGCTCGGATTCCCGTTCAAGGAGAACTGACCAGTGGCGAAGAAGGGGCTCGTCGTCAAGGCGAACCGCAAGCCGAAGTTCAAGGTGCGCGGCTACACCCGGTGCTCGCGGTGCGGGCGCCCGCGGGCGGTGTACCAGAGGTTCGGGCTGTGCCGGATCTGCTTCCGGTCCATGGCCCACCGCGGCGAACTGCCCGGCATCACCAAGTCAAGCTGGTAGCCGACCGCAGGTGGCCAGCACAACCCGCCCGGGTGCATTCCCGGGCAACGACCAACCTGGGCGCCACCGGCGCCCACCGACCACGCCGCAGGTCCGCAGGGAAACCGCGGTGAGGAGGGCCATCAGGCCATGACCATGACCGACCCGATCGCAGACATGCTGACCCGTCTGCGCAACGCCAACTCGGCCTACCACGACACGGTGGGCATGCCCAGCTCCACGATCAAGGTTCACATCGCGGAGATCCTCCAGCAGCAGGGCTACATCGCCGGCTGGCATGTCGAGGAGGCCGAGGTCGGCAAGAACCTCGTGATCACCCTCAAGTACGGGCCGACCCGTGAGCGGTCGATCGCGGGCCTCAAGCGGGTGTCCAAGCCCGGGCTGCGCGTGTACGCGAAGAAGGACAACCTGCCGCGGGTGCTCGGCGGTCTTGGCATCGCCATCATCTCCACCTCGGGTGGCCTGTTGACCGACAGGCAGGCGGTCAAGCGCGGCGTAGGCGGGGAAGTCCTCGCCTACGTCTGGTGAGGAGACGGCGATGTCACGTATCGGACGCATGCCGGTGCCGATCCCGAGTGGGGTGGACGTCACCATCGACGGCCGTGCGGTCACCGTCACCGGGCCCAAGGGGAAGCTCTCACTCGAGGTGGCCGAGCCCATCGAGGTGGCCCAGAACGACGGGATCATCACCGTCACCCGGCCCAACGACGAGGGCAACGTGCGGGCGCTGCACGGCCTGTCCCGGTCGCTCGTCGCCAACATGGTGACCGGGGTGACCGAGGGCTACCGCAAGACCCTGGAAATCGTCGGCGTCGGCTACCGGGTCCAGGCCAAGGGCCCCAACCTGGAGTTCTCGCTGGGCTTCAGCCACCCGGTGACCGTCAGCCCGCCGGAAGGGATCACCCTGCGGGTCGAGACCCCCACCCGGCTGGTGGTCGAGGGAATCGACAAGCAGCAGGTGGGCGAGGTCGCCGCCAACATCCGCAAGCTCCGTAAGCCCGACCCGTACAAGGGCAAGGGCCTGCGTTACTCCGGCGAGCACATCCGCCGCAAGGTCGGGAAGGCTGGGAAGTAAGACATGGCTGCTACCAGGACCAAGGGACGCGGGCACACCACCGTGCGGACGTCCTTGCGGGCGCGGCGGCACCTGCGCGTGCGCAAGAAGGTCACCGGCACGGCCGAGCGCCCCCGGCTGGCCGTCAAGCGGTCCGCCCGGCACATCTTCGCCCAGCTGGTCGATGACGGCACGGGCAGGACGCTCGCGGCGGCGTCTACTCTGGATTCCGGCATCAGGGATGCTGACGGCGACAAGACGGCCAAGGCGCGGCAGGTGGGAGAACTCCTGGCCCGCCGCGCCCAGGAGGCCGACGTCGCGGCAGCGGTGTTCGACCGGGGTGGCTACTCCTACCACGGCCGCGTCGCCGCGCTCGCC
Organism: Streptosporangiaceae bacterium; assembly: GCA_035473755.1. Lineage (GTDB taxonomy): Bacteria > Actinomycetota > Actinomycetes > Streptosporangiales > Streptosporangiaceae > UBA9676. The sequence continues at coordinate 367 of DATINY010000488.1, read as the reverse complement.
GATGGTGCCCGGGAAGGCGGGCTGAAGCTGTGAGCATTCTGGCCTGGATTAACACTCGTCGGGCGGCAGCCCGCGCGAGGGGCTCCGGGGGGTTGTCCCCCCGGGCTGACACTGGAAGGACGATCTGATGGCAGGGACTCCGCGGCGCGGCAGCGGCGGCGGTGAGCGGCGGGACCGCCGCGACGACCGCCGGGGCGGGTCCGACAAAGGCACCGCCTACCTGGAGCGGGTGGTGACCATCAACCGGGTGGCCAAGGTGGTCCAGGGCGGCCGGCGGTTCAGCTTCACTGCGCTGGTCGTGGTGGGCGACGGCAACGGCCTGGTCGGGGTCGGTTACGGGAAGGCCAAGGTGGTGCCCGAGGCGATC
>DATINY010000487.1:0-2766 GCA_035473755.1 Streptosporangiaceae bacterium | reverse complement strand
ACCTCCAGCGCGGCCGGCACGTCGGTCGCGTAGGCGGCGTCGAGATAGGCGGCCGCCATCCGCCACGGCTGCCTGATCGCCGCGGCGCCGCCGGGCATGGGCACCGGCTCCAGGTGCCCGGCCCGCTCAAAGCCGGCCAGGTCCGCGAACAGGAACTCCCCGCCCCAGATCGTGCCGTCGGTGCCGAACCCGGTGCCGTCGAACGCCACCCCGATCACCGGGCCCTCCTCCCCGTTGTCGGCCAGACAGGACGCGATGTGCGCATGGTGGTGCTGGACCCCGGCCAGGTCCACGCCGTCGAGGTCCAGCGCGTATTTGGTGGACAGGTACTCCGGGTGCAGGTCGTAGGCGACCACCTCCGGTTCGGTATCGAACAGCCGCCGGAAATGGGCGATCCCGTCGGTGAAGGACCGCAGGGTCTCGAAGTTCTCCAGGTCGCCGACGTGGTGCGAGACGAACGCCCGGTCCTCCACCGCCAGGCAGAACGTGTTCTTCAGCTCCGCGCCGCAGGCCAGCACCGGCCGGGGCAGGCGGGCGGCGAGGCCGAGCGGCTCGGGCGCGTAGCCACGGGAGCGGCGCAGCAGCGTTTCCCGGCCCCGCAGCGGCCGCACCACCGAGTCGTCGGTCCGGATGTGGATCGCCCGGTCGTGGGTGAGGAAGGCGTCCGCGATGCCCGCCAGCCGCGCCAGCGCGTCGCCGTCGGTGTAGGCGATCGGCTCGTCCGAGACGTTACCGCTGGTCAGGACGATAGGGTGGCCGGCCTGCGCGAGCAGCAGGTGATGCAGCGGGGTGTAGGGAAGCATGATCCCCAGTTGGCGGTTGCCCGGCGCGACCGCGGCGGCGACCGGGGCGCCGGGCCGGCGGTCGAGCAGCACCACCGGCCGCCGGGCGCTGACCAGCAGGGACTCTCCGGTCGCGTCCACCTCGCACAGTTCCCGCGCGGCCGCCAGGTCGGCGACCATCAGCGCGAACGGCTTGTCCTCCCGGTGCTTGCGCGCGCGCAGCGCCGACGCCGCGGCCTCGCTGCCCGCGTCCACCGCGAGGTGGTATCCCCCCAGTCCCTTGACCGCCACCACGTGCCCCCGGGCCAGCAGCCGGGCCGCTTGCGCCAGGGGGTTCCCGGCCATTTCGTTTTGCTGGCTGTCGAGCAGGCGCAGCCGCGGCCCGCACGCCGGGCAGCAGACCGGCTGGGCGTGGAACCTGCGGTCCACCGGATCGTGGTACTCCGCCTCGCATTCCGCGCACATGGTGAACGGGGCCATGGTGGTCAGCGGCCGGTCGTAGGGCACGCCGGTGACGATGGTGAACCGGGGCCCACAGTTGGTGCAGTTGATGAACGGGTAGCCGAACCGCCGGTCCGCCGGGTCCGCCAGCTCGGCCAGGCAGTCGTCACAGGTCGCGCTGTCGGCCGAGACCAGCGCACGGCGGCGGCCGGTGTGGTCGCTGGCGACGATCGCGAACCCCGCCGCCCCGGTGGGGGACATCGCCGCCGCCGTCACCCGGTCCACCCGGGCCAGCGGCGGCGCCTGAGTCTCCAGCAGCCCCAGAAATTGCTCAACGCGTGCCGCCGCGCCCTCGACCTCTGCAAACACGCCATCGACGTCGTTGCCGACCCACCCGGCCAGGCCCAGCCGGGTGGCGATGGAGTAGACGAAGGGGCGGAAGCCCACCCCCTGCACGACCCCTTCCACGCGGACGGATGCCCGGACGACGCTGGCCACCCGGCCAGTCTGCCGTTTCCGGCCCCGGCCAGCCAGCGGCCGCCCGGCCGGGCCGGCCATCAAATGGATCTGAGCCAGCTGGAGCAGTGAGCACGGGCCGGCCCGGGCCGCGGGATGTCGGTGGCCTCTGATAGGACCAGACCATGACCGGGCCCGGTATGCGTGCTGGCGTGGTGCTGCCCGGCGGGACCGCGAACCAGCAGCTGGAGCAGGCGGTGGCGGCCGAACAGGCCGGGTGGGACGGGGTGTTCGTCTGGGAGGCCGGCTACGGCGTGGACGCGTGGACGCTGCTGGCGGCCATGGCCGCCCGCACCAGCCGCGTCCGCCTCGGCACCATGCTCACCCCCCTGCCCTGGCGGCGGCCGTGGAAGGTGGCCAGCCAGGTGGCGACGCTGGACCAGCTGTCCGGCGGCCGGGCGATCCTCGCCGTCGGCGTCGGCGCCATCGCCACCGATCTCCCTGACACCGGCGAGGTTACCGACATCCGCGGCCGGGCCGAGCGGCTCGACGACGGGATCGACCTGATGCGTGCACTATGGGCCGGGTCGACGAGCTACCACGGGCCGCACTACGACTACGAGACCGGCCGTGATGATCTCAACCGGGCCGGCCGGCCCGTCCAGCAGCGGATCCCGGTCTGGGTGGTCGGCGTGTGGCCGCGGCCGAAGTCCATGCGCCGGGTGCTGCGCTGCGACGGCATCATCCCGCAGTTCGAGACCGAAGGCCGGGAGCCCGGGCCGGACGACGCCCGCGCCGTGCGGGACTGGCTGACCGCGCACGGGGCCGGACCGGGCCTGGACATGGTGGCGGAAGGGGAGACCCCGGCCGACGACCCGGCAACAGCGGCGGCGCAGGTCGCGCCCTGGGCGGACGCGGGCTGCACCTGGTGGCTGGAGACCCGGTGGGAGATGCCGCACGACTCCCCCGAGCGCATGCGCGAGATCAGCGAACGGATCGCCGCCGGCCCGCCAGCCGCCCGGCCCGCATAAGGTAACCCGCCCACCGCCGGCTCCGGCGGGCGGGCTACCAGCCCCGGAACTGGCCC
>DATINY010000486.1:0-9692 GCA_035473755.1 Streptosporangiaceae bacterium | reverse complement strand
GCCGCCAGCCGTACGTGACGCTGACCGGGCCCGGGGTCGGGGTCATCGCGGCCAACGGGCCCACGGGATACGCCCAGATCAACAGCACCGCCGCGGCCAGCGCGGTGGTCGCGGGCGTGGTCGCGCTCATCCGGGCGCAGTTCCCCACGCTGAGCCCGGCGCAGGTGACCCAGGCGCTCACGGAGAGCGCCCGCTTCAAGCACCCCGGTGGCCAGCAGGACGGGTCCGGCGCCGGGATGTAGTCGTACTGATCCGGTTCGACCGTGTCGATCGGGGCATGCCGCGTCGACGGCGGCCTGCGCGGCGGCACCGGCTGGGCGGCCGCGCGCACCTCGGCCAGCCGGGCGGCCCTGGCCCGCCGCCGCCGGCGGAGGCCATAGGTGAGGATCGGCACCGCCAGCAGCAGGAAGATGGCCACCGCGATGCCGATGTCGATGAGCAGGGTCCTGCTCAGGTGGCTGGAGGCGTGCACCGCCGGTGCGCTGGGCGGCTGGGCGCCGGGGGCACCGGCCACGGGCGACGACCCCGCACTGGGCACGGCCTCAACCATGTGCGCCGCCGCCGCGAGCGCCCGGACAGCGTCCACGGTCCCGGCCCCGGACCCATCCTGCTGGCCACCGGCATGCCCGAAGCGGGCGCTCTGCGTGAGCGCCTTGGTCACCTGCGCCGGGCTCAGCGTCGGGAACTGCGCCCGGATGAGCGCGACCACACCCGCGACCACCGCGCTGGCCGCGGCGGTGCTGTTGATCTGGGCGTATCCCGTGGGCCCGTTGGCCGCGATGACCCCGACCCCGGGCCCGGTCAGCGTCACGTACGGCTGGCGGCTGCTGAACGAGGCCTTGGTGAACTGCGAGTCGAAGGCGCCGACCGAGATGACGCCTTTATAGGAGGCCGGGAAGTTCGCCGGGTCGGCACCGGCGCCCTCGTCCCCGGCGGGTGCGACCAGCACGACGTGATGGGCCAGGGCGTAGGCGACCGCCGACTTCTCGGCGCCGCTTCCGCCCACGCCGGGCGAACCCGGGACCGTGACCGGGTCCAGCGGCAGGTCGATGACCGTCGCGTGGTGGTTGACGGCGTACCTGATCCCGCGGGCGATGGCGCCGGGGAGCCCGGCCGCGACGTTGGCGTCCGTCAGCAGCGGGTCGTTGCTTTCCAGCGTCACCCGCACCGACAGGATGCTGGCGGAGGGCGCGACGCCCATGATGCCGGCCCCCGCGCTGGCGCCGTGGCCGCGGCCCGCGATGAGGCTGGCGATGGCGGTGCCGTGGATGCCCCAGAACTGCCCGTCGTGCTTGCGGCCGGAATGGGTGTAGTCGGGGCCCGTCGTCACCGCCCCACGGAGGTCAGCCTGCTCCGGGTAGACCCCGGTGTCGAGGACGGCAACGGTCACGCCGCTCCCACGGGTGCTCTGCCACGCCTGGGTGACGTGCAGCGCTTGCAGCCACCATTGCTGACTGCGCACGCTGTTCGCGGCGGCGGAAGTGGAGGCAGCGTTCAGCGCCAGGCATGCCACCGCAAGACCTGCGGCTGCCCCGGCCCGTGCCAGTCGGGGAAACCCCAACGACACCGCCGCCCTCCTTATCAGCACCCCCGGCATTCTTCCACGTTCACCGGCGTTTGGTGGGTCCTACGGAGGGGTGCGGTCAGGACACGGGTGTGGCGGAAAGCCGGACGTGGGCACCGGGCGGGAGCCCGAGCTGCTGCGCGGCGTCGCCGGCGTTGACCGCGATCGAGATGAGCCCGGCGCTGTCGGTGAAAGCGACGATCTCACCGGGCGCGACCGCGGCGAACGTCTCCAGGTAGGGGACGGTCAGCTGCCGCCGCCCGCAGCGCACCACCAGCGACGAGCCGAACCCGATGCCCAGCCGGTCGGCGTCCGAGGCGGCGATGGACAGCTGCACGTTGCCGAACCTGTCCACCGACATGACCTCTCCCTCCGCCTCGCCGTTGTGCACCCGGCTGGTCGGCGCGGGCAGCGCCACCAGGTCACTGACGTCGATCGGCGACCCCACCGAGGCGATGTCGGTCCCGGCGGCCAGGTGGGCGGCGACGGGGATGAAGATGTCCCGGCCGTGGAAGGTCTGCGACAGCGGGTGCAGCCACAGGTCGCCGTTGGTGAGGTGATAGGCGCTGGTAGGCCCGCCGACCCGGTCGATCGCCCAGGACAGCACGCCGTTGTCCGGCCCGACCAGGATGCCGTCGCCGGCCTGGACGGCGATGCCGCGCCGGGTGGTTCCCACCCCCGGGTCGACCACCGCGACATGCACCCCGCGCGGCAGGTAGGGCAGGGTCTGCGCGAACACGGCAGCGCCGCGGCGCACGTCACCCGGCGACACGAGATGGGTGATGTCGATGATCCGGATGCCGGGAGCGATGCGGGCCGCGACCCCGTGGCAGGCGGCCACGAACCCATCGTCGAGGCCGTAATCGGTCAGGAAACTCAGGCAGTCGAAAGAGCCCACGATCCGTGAGCGTACGGCCTGACCACCCCCGCCGCATAGGGTCCTAGGGCCTTGAGGCCAGGGAAGAGTTGCCTTGGGGCCAGCTTGCCGTCGGCCGTGCCGAGCGTCTGCCTTATCACCAGCCCAGCAGGTGCGTCGGTCAGCGGACCGGGTCCGTCCGGCGGGCACTACGATGAAGGTTTCGCAGCCTCGCGCGGGGCCATCGGGAAGGCGGTATGCCCATGGCGACACTCTCCGAGCGCGACATGCGGATCCTGGCCTTCGAGCGGAGCTGGTGGCGGCAGCCCGGCGCCAAGGAGCAGGCGATCTCCGACATGCTCGAACTCTCCGCGACCCGCTACTACCAGCTGCTGAACGACCTCATCGACCGGCCGGAAGCGCTGGGGTTCGACCCAGTACTAGTCAAGCGGCTGCGCCGGCAGCGCTCGCGCCGGAACCGCATGCGCGCGGGGGGACCCGAGGCCGGCGCGGCCCGATGACCGTAATGACATGAGCGGCGCGGGACCCGGCGGACGGTGTGTCTGGTACTCCGCTGAACGCTCCGTGCCAGACGCACACCTCCGCCGGGGCGGGTCACGCGGGCAGGTGGTGCACCTGGCAGGGCGTTCAGCCCGTGCCAAGCCGTACCGCCCGGCGATCAGTCCCCAGCCGGGACGAAGTAATGGCGCAGGCTGACTCGGGCGGGCTGCCCGTGCCCAGGACCGAGGAGGGCCGGGCAGGGCTGGCGGCGATTCGGGAAGACCCAGCCCGGGCCCTTGTTGCGACGGACTATGACGGGACGCTCTCGCCGATCGTGGTTGATCCGCGGGAGGCGCGTGCGGACCCGCGGGCGGTGGCAGGGTTGCGGGGGCTCGCCGGGTCGGTGGGGACGCTGGCGGTGATTACCGGGCGGCCGGCTGCCGAGGCGGTGGAGCTGGGGGGGTTCGAGGGGGTGCCCGGGCTGATCGTGCTCGGGCACTACGGCTTGGAGCGGTGGCAGAAGGGTGCGGTGACCGCCCCGGCGCCGCCGGCGGGGGTGGCGGCGGCGCGGGAGCGGCTGCCGCAACTGCTCGCGGATGCCGGCGCGGCCGAGGGGGTGTGGGTTGAGGACAAGGGGAGCGCGCTGGCGGTGCACACGCGGCGCGCGGCGGATCCGGCGGGGGCGCTGGCCGCGCTGAGGGAGCCGCTGGCCGGGCTGGCCGCGGACGTGGGGCTGGTGGTGGAGCCCGGGCGGCTGGTCATCGAGCTGCGGCCGCCGGGGATGGACAAGGGGGCGGCGCTCACCTCCCTTGTGGCCGAACGGGAAGCCGGGCCGGTGCTGTTCGCCGGTGACGACCTGGGGGACCTGGCGGCCTTCGCGGCGGTACGGGCCCTGCGCGGGGACGGGCACCCCGGCCTGACCGTGTGCAGCGCGTCGGGCGAGGTCAGTGAGCTGGCCGCCGAAGCAGACCTCGTCGTCGATGGGCCTGGCGGGGTGGCTGCCCTGCTGGGCTCGCTGGCCCGCTCGCTGGCCCGATCGCCGCGTCCAGCGCCCTGATCTGGTCGGCGAACCATTGCTGCGGCGGATGCTCCGCCCCGGCTTCGGCCAGGAGGGCCGCCCGGCGCTCACGTTCGGCGTCCGGCATGCTCAGCGCCTCGTGCAGGGCTTTCGCCGTCTGGGTGATGTCGAAGGGGTTGACGACCAGCGCGTCATCACCGAGCTCGGCGCACGCGCCCGCCTCACGGGACAGCACCAGCGCGCAGCCTCGTTCGGAAAGAAGCGGGCCTTCCTTGGCGACCAGGTTCATGCCGTCCCTGATCGGGTTGACCAGCAGCACGTCGGCCAGCCGGTAGGCGGCGAGCGAGCGCGGGTAGTCGTCGTTGACCTGCAGGACCAGCGGATCCCAGTCCTCGGTGCCGAACTCGTCGGTGATCTGCCGGGCCAGCCGCTGCACGCTGGCGGTGTATTCGCGGTACTCGGGCAGGTCGTGCCGGGACGGATAGGCGAACGCGAGGTGGGTCACCTTCCCCCGCCACTGCGGATGGGTGACCAGTAGCTCCCGGTAGGCGATCAGGCCGCGGACGATGTTCTTGGACAGTTCGGTCCGGTCGATCCGGACGATCAGCCTGCGGTCGCCCGCGGCCGACGCGAGCGCGGTGACGTGGGCCTGCACGTCCGCCGCCGCGGCCCGCTCGCGCAGTTCCCCGGCGTCCACGCCCAGCGGGTGCACCCCCACGGTGGTGGTGTGGCCGCGGTGCCGCACGGTCCGCGCGGCCCGGTCTACCTCGGCGCCCAGCACCACCTGGCAGCAGTCGAGGAACGCGTCCGCCCACCGCTCGGTGTGAAACCCGGCGTGGTCGGCGCCGAGGATCCCGTCGAGCACCTCGCGGCCGACGTCGTCGGGGAGGATCGCGAAATAGTCGGGCGGCGCCCACGGGGTGTGGCAGAAGTAGCCGATCGCCACGTCGGGCCGCCGGTCGGCGAGCATCCGCGGGACCAGCGTCAGGTGGTAGTCCTGCACCATCGCCCGCACCCCGCCGCGCCGGGCCGCCCCGTCCGGGCCCGCGCCAGCGGCCAGGGCGTCGGCGAACGCCGCGTTGTACGCGCGGAACGACTCCCACTCGCGGCGGAACGCCAGCCCGAAATGCGGCCGGTTGGGCGTGTCGTAGAGCATGTGGTGGACAAACCACAGGGTCGAGTTCGCCACCCCGTTGTAGGCGCGCTCGAACGTCGCGGCCGGTATGTCGAGCATCTGCACCGCCGACCCCGCGCCATCCAGGCTGGCGTCCGGGGTGTCGAGGTAGCCGCCCGGAACGGCCCTGGCCGCCGTCCGGTCGGCGTCGCTGAGCGCCGCGCACACCCACAGCACCTCCGCCTGCCCGGCCACCGACGACAGGCCCGACACCATGCCGCCACCGCCCCGGCGGCTGGTGAGCTTCCCGTCGTCGCTGAGCCGGAACGAGACTGGCCCGCGGTTGGAGGCGACGAGCACCCGCCCCCGCGCTTCGGCGTTCATGACCGTGAGGTTAGGCCATGTCCCGCAGATCGTCAGCCTGCTGCGCGTCCACCGGAGGGCGTCCCGCGGCGTGGGGCTTGCGGCCCATCCCTCCGGACGGCCGCTCGCGACGGCCAGGACCCACGGGACATGCCTTGACCCGATCGGGCCGGGGGAGTCGCCGGCCGGATCGGTTAGAGTGCTGAGGACAACTTCATAACGCTCATCCAGAGGGGTGGAGGGAACGGCCCTGCGAAGCCCCGGCAACCACCGTGACGAGCGGGCTGCTTGCTGGCCTTCGGCCAGCTGCGCCGATCTCCGCAGTGCTGATCCCGGCATCGCGCGGCGCTAAGCGGGGCCTCGTCACGGCAGGTGCCAACTCCGGCCCGCGGCCAGAACGGCCGCCGGGACAGATGAGGGAGAAAGGCCCCGCCCTGTGAGTACGCCAGCCACCACGAACCCGTCCCGGTTCGGCTTTGCCAGCCACCTCTTCTGCCGCGAGTGCGGCGCCGTCAGCGACCTGGGTGCGACGCACGTCTGCGCTGAATGTTTCGGCCCGCTGGAGGTCGGCTACGATCTGCCGGCGCTGACCACCGCCGCGATCGAGGCCGGCCCGCCGAACATCTGGCGATATGCCAGCCTGCTGCCGGTGCCGCCGGACGTGGCCACCGCGCCGAACACCGAGCCCGGCTGCACCCAGCTGGTCCGCGCCGATCACCTGGCCCGCGCGCTGGGCATGGGCACGCTGTGGGTGAAGGACGAGCGGGCCAACCCGACCCATTCGTTCAAGGACCGGGTGGTCGCCGTCGCCCTCGCGGCGGCGGTCGAGATGGGCTACAAGGTCCTCGCCTGCCCCTCCACCGGCAACCTGGCCAACGCGGTCGCCGCCGCGGCGGCGCGCGCGGGGATCCGCTCGGTCGTGCTGATCCCCGCCGACCTGGAGCAGCAGAAGATCGCCGCGACGGCCATCTACGGCGGGACCATGGTCGCGGTGGACGGCACCTACGACGACGTGAACCGGCTCGCGTCCGAGCTGGCCGACGAGCGCGAGGACTGGGCGTTCGTGAACGTCAACGTGCGGCCGTACTACGCCGAGGGGTCCAAGACCATCGGCTTCGAGATCGCCGAGCAGCTCGGCTGGCGGCTGCCCGCCCAGATCGTCGTCCCGGTCGCCTCCGGCGCCCAGCTCGTCAAGATCGACAAAGCGTTCCGCGAGCTGATCTCGCTGGGGCTGGTGGCGGATACGCCGTACCGGGTGTTCGGGGCGCAGGCGAGCGGGTGCGCCCCGGTCGCCGCCGCGTTCCGGGCCGGCCATGACGTGGTGCAGCCGGTGCGGCCGTCCACGATCGCCAAGTCGCTGGCGATCGGCAACCCGGCCGATGGCCCGTACGTGCTGGATGTGGTGCGCCGCACCGGCGGCAGCGTCGCCGACGTGGGCGACCCGGAGGTGGTCAGCGCGATGCGGCTGCTGGCCGCCACCGAGGGCATCTTCGGGGAGACGGCGGTTGGGGTCACGCTGGGCGTGCTGCGGCACCTGCTCGCCGACGGGCTGCTCGACCCGGGCGCCGAGACCGTCATCATCAACTCCGGGGACGGCCTGAAAACGCTCGACGCCCTGGCGGATGGGCCTCCGGGCGCGGCCTCCCCGGCGGCGCCGATCCGCCCGACGCTGGCCGCGTTCCGTGCGTTCGAGGACTCGCTGACTGCCCCGGATTCCGCGTGAGCGACACCGCTCACCACGTATACCGCCACGTCGCCTACAGTCATGATCACGGGCTTACGGCGGCCGCCGCCGCCCATTGCGCGCAGCACGGAAAGGCAGTTCCCCGATGAGCGTTTCTGTCCGCATCCCGACCATTCTGCGTACGTTCACCGGCGGGCAGGCCGAGGTGACCGCCGACCCGGGGACGCTGCGGGAGGTGCTGGCCGGCCTCGACGCGACTTATCCGGGCCTGTCCGGGCGGATCATGGACGACACGGGCAATCTGCGCCGGTTCGTGAACGTCTACGTGGGGGAGGAGGACGTGCGTTTCGCCCAGGGCCTGGAGACCCCCGTCCCGTCGGGCGCGCACGTGTCGGTGATCCCGGCGGTCGCCGGTGGCTGATATCCCACGTCATGCAGCCCGCGCCCAGGTTGCGTTCAGCCTGTTTTCGCTCAGAGTTAACAGTGGTGCCCCTGTGCCCGCACGGTATCAACTGGGTCACCTGACTGTGTTAGGCGAGTAACCGGTCACGTGAGAGCGTGACAGGCGGTAAGGTCGTGTCCGGTCGCTGTCGGTCGGCGAGAACGGCAAGCCCTGCTTGCCTGCACGCCTAACGCTCCGCGATCGACGGGTCCCGCGGTAGCAAGGGGCGGGACCTGGAAGGCCCGAGCGTAGGTAGGGAGTTGTTTGGTAATGGCTCAGGGCACCGTCAAGTGGTTCAACGCGGACAAGGGCTACGGCTTCATCGCGGTCGACGGTGGTAGGGACGTGTTCGTGCACTTCTCCGCCATCCAGATGGATGGCTACCGCAGCCTCGAAGAGGGGCAGCGGGTCGAATTCGACATCGAGAACAGCGACCGCGGCCCACAGGCATCGGCGGTCCGCGCCGTCTCCGGCTAAACCGGTTCATCATGGCCCGGCACCCAGGAGGACTGGGTGCCGGGCCATCTGGCTCTAGTGGTGTCCGGGGCTGACCGTCCTGGTGCCCAGCGGCTGACCGCCAGATCGCGCGTCGGTATCCCGGCCGACATTCAACGACATCCCAGCTGGCGGTCAGGGCAGCGGCTCGATCTCCACATCCGGGTGCATGGCCCGGATCGGGCCGGGCCGCGCGCTGACCACCGGCCAGCCCCGGTCGGCCGCCAGGTAGGCGGCGTGCGCCGAACTCGTTGACGCCTGCGCCGGCCGGGCTGCGGCCCGCATCAGGCCGGTTCCGGTCGCCTCGGTCGCGCCGAACTGCGCGACCTTCGCTATAGGCGAACGGACCAGATCGAACAGGCGCGCCTGCTGCTCCGGGTCGTTGAGCCCGGCGAGCGCGTCGGCCAGGCAGGGCGCCGGGATGACGAGCGGGATCAGATGCTCGTGGCTGATGTAGAGCAGTGCCTGCATGTAGGGCGTGCCGCGGGCGGCCTGCACCAGCGCACTCGTATCGAGGATCCGCCCGCCGATCACGCTGCGGGCTTGGGGCCCACGCCCAGGACCTGCCGGGCCCAGGCGTAGTGCTTGGCCTCCGGGTCTGGGCAGCGCTCGAACATGCGGTCAAGGGTGGCGCGGGCATCGCGCCAGTCATCTTCGCGGCGCAGCAGCTCAGCGATGTACCCGGAGACGGATTCGATCCGGCCCTCGTCCTTGGCCCGGCGCAGCTTCTCGATCAGATCCTTGGGCAGGCTGATCGCCAGCTTCTCCGTTGAGGACATACCACGGTTATACCGGTCCCGGTTGCATGCTCTCAACCGGAACGCCAAGAGGCGCCCGGCCTCGCCGGCTGGCTTGCACTCTCAGGGCGAGAGTGCTAAACAAGTCGTTGGCACTCTCCCTCTGAGAGTGACAACAAACGCCATGGCAGGGTCGAGGCGATGAGGCCTCCATGTCGGCAGGAAGGGACTGCCGGCGGGACGGCCGTCCGTCGCGGGCGTCGGCTCGATCCACCCGCCAGCCACAAAGTCCTGGGAGGACTGGAGCCTATGGCAGCCAAGATGATCGCGTTCGACGAGGACGCGAGGCGCGGCCTCGAACGCGGTATGAATCAGTTGGCCGACGTCGTGAAAGTAACCCTCGGCCCCAAGGGCCGGAACGTGGTGCTCGAGAAGAAGTGGGGCGCCCCCACGATCACCAACGATGGCGTGTCCATCGCCAAGGAGATCGAGCTCGAGGACCCGTGGGAGAAGATCGGCGCCGAGCTGGTCAAGGAAGTCGCCAAGAAGACCGACGACGTCGCCGGTGACGGCACCACCACCGCCACCGTGCTCGCACAGGCGCTGGTCCGCGAGGGCCTGCGCAACGTGGCCGCCGGCGCGAACCCGATGTCGCTCAAGCGCGGCATCGAGGCCGCGGTGGAGCGGGTGAGCGAGGAACTGTCCAAGGTCTCCAAGGATGTGGAGACCAAGGAGCAGATCGCCTCGACCGCGTCCATCTCCGCCGGGGACACCGCGATCGGCGAGATGATCGCCGAGGCGATGGACAAGGTCGGCAAGGAAGGCGTCATCACCGTCGAGGAGAGCAACACCTTCGGCCTGGAGCTCGAGCTCACCGAGGGCATGCGCTTCGACAAGGGCTACATCTCGCCCTACTTC
>DATINY010000485.1:0-8033 GCA_035473755.1 Streptosporangiaceae bacterium | reverse complement strand
GGGCCGGCCGCGGGATAACCAGGAGCGGCGGGCGGATGGCCGGCGGCCCCGCCCGGGGACGCCGCGCCCGGGCTGGCCGGTGCTGGGACCGGGCGCCTCTCGCCGTGCGCCCGGCCGCAGAAGCAGGGATCGGGGTAGCCGAGGTCGGGTGGATCGGCCCGGTACACCGCGCACAGGTAGTGGAGATACTCCGGTCCCGGCCGCTTCTGGCCGCCCTCGTAGGCGGACAGCAGCGTCTCGCTGAACCTCGGCACGGTCCGGCCCTCGCTGACGTACCAGGCACGGACCTGGGCGACCACGTCGGCGAGCGAGATCCCCAGCGCCAGGCGGTAGGCACGAATCCAGCTGGTCCCGCCGGCCGGGCCGCACTCGTCATGGATCTTCGCCGCGATCTGGCTGGGCCGCAGGCCAGCCACCAGGCCGCGGGCGCGGACCTGCCGGGCCCGGAAGATCTCCTGCTGTGGATCGGATCCCGCCCGGCCGATCCGGCTGGGCCGGCCTGGCTGGCTGAGCCGGGCGGCCGCAGGGCCCCGGACCGCCGGCCCGGCCGGGGGGACGGCATGCACGGACGCTGTGCCCGGGCGCTGCTCGCGCCGTCCTAGCGGTTCGAGGCGTCCTGGCATCCAGCCCTCCTTGTGGGCGCTGCCATCCCCGATAGGCGATTGACCCAATGTAACTACTACGTTGCTGAGCGAGAATCAGACTCCGCGAAAATCCCGCCGCCCGGCGAAGCGGTGCCGGGCGCCGCTGCCCTCCATGGTGCGCCTGAAGGGGGCCCGGGCGATGAGTAATGCAACTATGGCTGCCCGTCAAGCGGGGCGGGTGAGGGGGCTTGACGGGCATGGGAGCCCGGCCGCCCGGCCGGACCAACTACCCTGGACGCCAGCATGGAAGAGACAACCGAACCCATCAGCTTCTACCAGGCCGTGGGGGGCGAGCAGACCTTCCGCCGCCTGGTGCACTCCTTTTACCACCGGGTGGCCGGCGATCCTGCGCTGCGTGCGGTCTACCCCAGCAAGGACCTCGGGCCGGCCGAGGAACACCTGCGGCTGTTCCTGATCCAGTACTGGGGCGGGCCGCGTACCTACGACGAGCGGCGCGGGCACCCCCGGCTACGCATGCGGCACGCGCATTTCGCCATCGGGGAGACGGAGCGGGACGCCTGGCTGCGCCATATGCGGGCCGCCCTCGATGAGATCGGCCTCGACGAGCCCTACGACACGCAGCTGTGGGAGTACCTGGTGATGGCCGCGCACAGCCTGGTCAACCGGCCATCAGAACCGGTCCGGCCGGACCTCGGCCTCAGCCCGGCCTGACCGGGCGCCAGCCGTCACCGGCCGGGCACCCTCCGTCCGGGGCAGCACCTGACCGGGGCGTGCCTGCCCCGGCCGCGCATCGAGGGCCCCGCCGTCATGGCCCAGCGGCCGCCTGTCAGCCCCGGGTGAGCCGCCGGTAGGTGACGCGGTGCGGCCGGGCCGCCTCCGCGCCGAGCCGGTCGATCTTGTTCTTCTCGTAGGCCTCGAAGTTGCCCTCGAACCAGAACCAGTTCGCCCCGCCCTCCCAGGCCAGGATGTGGGTCGCGATCCGGTCCAGGAACCAGCGGTCGTGGCTGGTGATCACCGCGCAGCCGGGGAACTCCAGCAGCGCGTCCTCCAGCGACGACAGCGTCTCCACGTCCAGGTCGTTGGTTGGCTCGTCCAGCAGCAGCAGGTTGCCGCCCTGCTTGAGCGTGAGCGCCAGGTTCACCCGGTTGCGCTCGCCGCCGGACAGGATGCCCGCTGGCTTCTGCTGGTCGGACCCCTTGAAGCCGAAGGCCGCCACGTATGCCCGGCTGGGGATCTCGGTCTTGCCGACCCTGATGTAGGCCTCGCCGTCCGAGATCACCTCCCAGACGTTCTTGTCGGGTGCGATCCGGGCCCGGTTCTGGTCGACGTAGGAGATCTGCACGGTGTCGCCGACCTTGATGGTCCCCGCGTCGGGCTGCTCCTCGCCGATGATCATCTTCATCAGGGTGGTCTTGCCGACCCCGTTGGGCCCGATCACGCCGACTATGCCGCCCTGGGGCAGGGAGAAGCTGAGGTCCTCCATGAGCACCCGGTCGCCGTAGCCCTTGGTGAGGGCCGCCGCCTCGACCACCTGCCGGCCCAGGCGCGGGCCCGGCGGGATCTGGATCTCCTCGAAGTCGAGCTTGCGGCCGGCGTCGGCCTCGGCCGCCATCTCCTCGTAGCGCTCCAGCCGCGCCCGGCTCTTGGCCTGGCGCGCCCGGGGGCTGGACCGGACCCACTCGAGCTCGTCCTCCAGCCGCTTGCGCCGCTTGGCGTCCTTCTGGCCCTCGATCTTGATCCGGCCGGCCTTGGTCTCCAGGTAGGTCGAGTAGTTGCCCTCGTACGGGTAGGCGTGGCCGCGGTCGAGCTCGAGGATCCATTGCGCCACGTGATCCAGGAAGTAGCGGTCGTGGGTGACCGCCACCACGGTGCCCGGGTACTTCTCCAGGTGCTGCTCCAGCCACTGCACGCTTTCGGCGTCCAGGTGGTTGGTCGGCTCGTCGAGCAGGAGCAGATCCGGCTGGGACAGCAGCAGTGCGCACAGCGCGACCCGGCGCCGTTCACCTCCCGACAGCACGCGCACGTCCGCGTCCGGAGGCGGGCAGCGCAGCGCGTCCATGGCCTGCTCGACCCGGCTGTCCAGATCCCAGCCACCGCGGTGATCAAGCTGCTCCTGCAGCGTGCCCATCTCGGTCAGCAGCTCGTCCGAGTAGTCGGTGGCCATCTTCTCGGCGATCTGGTTGTACTCCGCCAGCAGCGCCTTGACGTCAGCCACACCCTCCTCGACGTTGCCGAGGACGGTCTTGCTCTCGTCGAGTACCGGCTCCTGGCCGAGCATGCCGACCGTGAAGCCCGGCATCAGGCGGGCATCCCCGTTGGAGGGCTGTTCCAGCCCGGCCATCATCCGCAGCAGGGTGGACTTCCCCATGCCGTTCGGCCCGACGACGCCGATCTTCGCGCCGGGCAGGAACGCCAGGGTGACGTTGTCGAGTATGGCCTTCTCGCCGTACGCCTTCCGCACGGCGCGCATCTGGTAGATGAACTCGGGCATGCCCCCAAGCGTAGGGGCACCGGGCACGCGGATCGGACGGGGCGTGCCCGCGACGGCGGGTCCACCGGCGGGCGCCGTGCACAGGAGCGGGTGTGGCGCCCCGGTGGCCCGGCCACCGCCCCGCCTGCGGACGGGAACCGCGTCCCGGCGGCCTCAGCCGGTCAGGCTGGAGTCCCCTCCAGTGACCTGCTCATCTCGCTGGCGAATGCGGCCACCGCACCGTCGTCGAGCACGCCATCGCCCGCGCCGCTCCTGCCCGTGCCCTTCTCGCCCGCGCCCTTCCTGCCCGCACCCTTCACGTGCGCGGCCCTCTCGTCCGCGCCGTTCCCGCCGGCGCCGTTCCCGCCGGCGGCGCCGCTGGCGGCCGCGTCTTCTCCCGCCGCGTCTCCGGGCCGCCCCGGCCCGTCCCGGCCGGCCGGTGGGTCCTGCTCCTCGCCGTCCTGGGACTGGCCGGCCGCCAGGGCCTCCGCGTTCTCCGCCGCCGTCTCGCCCGGCGCACGCCGGGTGCGCGAGAAGTGTGCCACCCCGCGGTTCAGGTCATGCCCGACCGAGCTGGCGTCGATCTCGGTCTCGGTCCCGCGCGACCCGTCCTTGCCCTCGTACTCCCGCACCCGCAGCCGTCCCCGGACCAGCACCGGTTCTCCCTTGCGCAGGCACATGGCGACGTTGTCGGCGAGGCTGCGCCAGCACAGCACGGTCACGAACGAGGTCGGCCCGTCCCCCCATTCGCCCGTCTCCCGGTTGAGGCGGCGCTCGGTGTAGGCGACCCGCAGTTTCGCGTGCGATGTGCCGGTGGCAAGGCGCTTGAAGGAAGGCTCGCTCGCGACGAACCCAGCCAGGTCGATGTTCGCGTCATTGTTCATGTCGTTCTCCTCCAGCCAGCCGGGCGGCACCCTGCCGCCCGCCATCCCACGGTCGCGAACCGGGGGCGGGGCCGGCCAGGGCGGGCGCCGGCCTGTGGATATTCCGGGCCGGGCAGCCGCCGCTGTGGACGAGGCCGGCCCCGGCTCATCGTTAGGTGCGATAATCCGCCCGGGCCGGCTGGAGGGCGCGCGGCAGAACGCGGCGGCGGAACGCGGCGCCGGTCAGGCCGCGACGAGCTCGGAGGGCTGGGCGATGACGTCCACCAGGGCCCCGTTGCGCATGACCGTGATGGCGAACGGCTTGCCGATCGCCTCGTCGAACATGAGCCGCTGCAGGTCCTGCGCCTTCTCTACCGGCTTGCCCGCCGCCGTCAGCAGCAGGTCGCCCGCGCGCAGGCCGGCCCGGTCGGCGGGGCCGCCGGGAACGACCTCCCCCACCCGCAGGCCGCTGGCGCGGCCGACCCGCTCCTGCAGCGGTGCGGGCAGCGGGGCGGGCATGCTGACCAGCCCGAGGTAGGCGCGCCGGACCTTGCCGTCGCGCATCAGGGTCGAGATGATCCGCCGCGTCGTCGCGTTGACGGGAACGGCCATCCCCACCCCTATCCCGGCCACGGCGGTATTGATCCCCACCACCCGGGCCTGGCTGTCGGCGAGCGCCCCGCCGGAGTTGCCCGGGTTGAGCGCGGCGTCGGTCTGGATCACATCCTCGATCAGGCGGACGGCGGCTCCGCTGCGCGTCGGCAGCGACCGTCCCAGGGCGCTGACCACGCCCGCGGTGACCGAGCCGGCCAGGCCGAGCGGGTTGCCCACGGCCACCACCAGCTGGCCGACCACCAGCTGGTCCGCCTCGCCGAGCTCGGCCGGCGGCGGGGTGTCGCCCGAGGCCCGGAGCACGGCGAGATCGGACAGCGGGTCCGCGCCGACGACGGTGAACGGTGTGGAGGTCCCGTCGCCGAACGAGGCCGTCCCGGACTGGGCCTTGCCCACCACGTGGGCGTTGGTGAGCAGGAATCCGTCACTGGTGAACACGACGCCGGAGCCGAGGCTCTCACCGCCGCGGGGCTGCCTGGGGCCGTCGGAACGCGACTGCGGCACGCGAAGGCTGGCGACCTTCCCGGTCAGGTGCGCCGCCACCCCAGCCACCACCTGGGAGTAGGCATCAAGCGGAGATTGATCGGCCACTGTCGCCTCCGGTTACTGCAATGATTACAACATTACAATGAACCGTACGTGGCAAGGAAAGCTTCCCGGGTGCGGGCGGCGGCTGGCCCGGGCTCAGCCTGCCCCGCGGGCAACGGCCAGCTCGTCCCGGAACCGGCCGTAGACGGACAGCTCCTGCTCCACCGGGAGCAGCACCATCCGCCGCGCCACCCCCGCGATCTCGGCCCGCATCTTCTGCTCAGCCTGCTCCCGCTCCCGGTCGGCGGTGCGGGCGACCAGCGTCATGCAGCCGCTGGCGGTGAGCCAGCCGAGCAGGAGGATCGCGGCGACCATGACCGCGATCCAGGGCAGCAGCGCCACGTTGCTGAACGTCGTGTGCTGCAGCGCACCGAAGATCCCCGCCACGACCAGCACCACCAGCCAGGTCAGCCCGGCGACCGCCCCGCCGAGTAGCAGGCCCTGCCAGACGGCCACCAGCCGCCACCACAGCGCGGCGCTGTTCTGGGCCGGCAACCCGTCGGCGATGGCGCGGCCGAGCGCGGAGGGGATGGCATCCACCTGGGACCGGGCGGCGCTGCGCGCGGTGGCAGGCCAGGGCGCGGGCAGGCCCGGCGCGATCTCGTCGGAGAGCACGGTGATCGCGTTGTCGATCTCCGCCCTGTGCGCTCCGGCCGGGCCGGCGGACATGCTGCGCAGCTCATCCCACAAAGTGCCCAGCCGGATCTTGCGCACCGGGTCGCGGCGGAGCAACCGGTCGGCCAGCCAGGAGACCGGCCAGCCGACATAGTCAACGGCCTTGAGCTCACGGGCGCTCTGCAGCGCGCGGCCCACCCCGGCCACCCCGGCGGCTTGCGCGAACGCCACCACCAGCGCGTCGGAGTGCTGTTCCGGGCCCTCGACGCCGTCCTGGCCGGCGTACGGCGCGAACCGGGCCGCCAGCGCGTCCACGTCCGCGGCGATCCGGGCCGTGCTCGCCCGCCGCGCCGACACGGTCCGGATCAGCACCTGCCGCAGTTCCGCGACCCCGGCGCCGGTGACCGCCGAGGTGACCAGCACCTGGCTGTCGTGCAGGCCCTCCGTTTCGAGCAGGCGCTGCAGGTCCTCCACGCAGTCGTGCGCCTCCTGCGGCGTGAGCAGGTCGGACTGGTTGAGCACCAGCGAGATGACCGACGAGTGGCCGGCCATCGGCACCAGGTAGCGGCTGTGCACCGCGGCGTCGGCGTATTTCTGCGGATCGAGCACCCACACCATCAGGTCGGCCAGCGATACCAGCCGGTTCACCGAGCCGGTCGCGCCCGCCAGCACCGAGTCGTGGTCGGGCAGGTCGAGCAGCAGCAGCCCGCCCATCGAGCTCTCGCCGGCGTCGAGCTCGCTCGACCGCGCATACCTGTTGCGCTCGGCCACCCCGAGCCAGTCCAGCAGCGGGCCCGCGCCCTCCATCCCCCAGACGCAGGCGTACGCCTCCCTGGTCATCGGCCGGACCACCCCGACCGGCGAGAAGTCGGCACTGGCCAGCCGGTTGAACAGCGACGACTTCCCGCTGCCGGTGCCACCGGCCAGGACCACCACCGTGTGGCCGGCGGACAGCCGCAGCCGCTCCCCCGCCCGGGCGAGCAGGTCTTCCGACTCCCGCAGCAGCTCGGGGTCGAACCCGTCGTGGCCGCTGCGGGCGGACCCGATCTGGGTGATGCGGGCGAGGGCGGTCAGCCGGTCGGAAAGGGCGGGCCCGCCGGTCACCCCGTCGGCGGCGAACCCGGGGCCGGGGAAACCGGCACGGGCGAACCCGGCCGTGGTCAGCTCCAGCCCTGAGTCCGCCGGCCCGGAATCCGCCGGTCCTGAGCCTGCGAGCCGGGCGCGAGGCGACTCCACATCGGTCACCGCGTCACCTCAAGGGCATAGGTTGCCTGGTACAGCTGCACGGCGGCACCCGCATCGGGCACCTCGGCCTCACTAATGATCTTCGAGAACCGGAGCATCTCCTCGTCGAAGATGAGGCTGATCCGGTCCAGCAGGTCGGCCCGGGCCCGCTTGGCCACGTCACGCAGCGGCCCGGCCCCGAACAGCGAGGTGAGCAGCCGCTGCGGGATCCCGATCGTGCTCTCCTCGTCATCGGCCCCGGGCGCTTTCTGCACCAGCAGCCCGATCATGAGCACCGTGGCGAGCGACTCGTCGTCGAAGTTGACCAGCCGGGCGATCGAGCGCTTGGTCACGTTCTCGGCCTTGACGGCGCGCAGCACCTGGTCCTGCCACAAGCTGACGGCACGAGCCGCCCGCGTGGGCAGGTCGGCCGACGCCCGCGCCAGCGCGGCGGCCACCTGCTCGGGACTGTCCTTGGGGGCACCGGTCTCGGCCGGGTCAAGGCCGAAGATCAGGCCGGCGTCGGCGGCGAACTGCGAGCCACCCCATTCGTCGCCGTCCTCGCCGGCCGCGAGCTGGTCAAGGAGCGCGGCCCCGGCGGGGAGGTTCCGCCAGCGGGAAACCGAATCCTCGGCCGCCCGGTCGGCGACGGAGATCAGCAGTGACTCCAGCGCCGTCCGCACCGCCGCCCGCAGCGTCTGGGCCCGCGCCGGGCCACGGCGGCGGCGCTGCCTGCCCATGGCCCGGCGGGCCTGGAGCGCGCGCAGCAGCTCACCACTGCCGGCGAAGTCCTGCCACCGGGCGAGCACCTCGCCGCGCACGAGCGAGCCGTCGGCGGTCGAGGTCTCGATCTCGGTGAGCGCCACCCGGTAGGCGGCCGCCACCGCGGCGATCAGCTCGTCCCGCAGCGCCGCCTGCGCCTCGACCTGGGCGGCGAGCGCGGGTACCCGGATGGGGAAGGTGTCCAGCACGCCGGACATGGTCTGGCTGAGCACCGCGACCCGGCGGTCGGACTGCGCCGCCTCGGTCAGCCACTGCCTGATGGGCCCGGACGCC
>DATINY010000484.1:0-2869 GCA_035473755.1 Streptosporangiaceae bacterium | reverse complement strand
CCGGCCAGGCGGGCGTGGTCGTAGCCGACCGGCATCACCGGCCCGTCGCCGGACCGGGCCAGCACGTCCCACGGGCCGTCGGGCAGCGGCAGCGGCTCGCCGAACGTCGGCATCGCCGCGGGCTCGGCCGTCGCCGAGAAGCGGTCACCGTCCCGGCGGCAGGCGATCACGTACTCCCCGCCCACCTCCGGGCAGCGCAGCACGAGCTCCAGCGGGGCGCCGGCCGGGCCGCGCCAGGTCCCGTGGACCAGCAGGCTCCCCTCCGCGCTCCAGGAGTGCTCGTCGAGCACCGGCCGGGGCGCGCGCTCGGCGAGCGCGACGTTCCCGTAGCGCGACCGCTCGACCGCGATCTCCCGGTCGCCCCGGTTGTAGAACGCCTCGGCGACCTCCGCCGGGAACATGACGCGGATCCGCCCCCGGCCGGCCGGTTTCAGGTACAGATCCCAGCTCGCGGCCCCGTTCCCGGCCGCCGGCGGCGGGACCGGGCCCACCTGCCCGTCGCCAGCGGGCAGTGCCGCCAGCGGGATCAGCCCGCGTACGCGCAGTGCCGGGCCCTCGTTGTGCATCTCGGCGCCGAATGCCTGTACGGTCCGGCCGCCCTGCCGGGCCAGCACGAACTCGGCCGCCGCCGGGATCCCTTCCCCGGCCCCGGCCGGGTCAAGGTCCACCTCGAGCGCGAGATCGTCGCCGCTGCGGGCGGAGGAGACCAGCCGGGCCGGGGTACGCAGCACCCCCACGTGCAGCTGGCGGCCCACCCAGGTGGGCCGGACCTGCACGCCTGGCACCGGCTCGAGCACCCCGGGGCGGCCCGCGTCGCCGAGAGCCGGGCTGTGCAGCCGGGCCGGCCGCCACACGCCGTGGCCGCGGACCAGTATGAAGCAGTCCCAGTCCCCGGTCAGCCACCGCCCGGCGACCCGGAACCAGCGGGACGAGATCTCGCACCGGAACCCCGCCCACGCGTAGTCGTAGCGCTCCTGGCCGGATATCTGGGTCGCGCGGGGGTGCCGCCAGGACGAGGCGAGCGACACGATCGGCGGCCGGAACTTGTGCCGCGGCCGCAGGATCACGATCTTGTTGGTGTAGCGGCGCTTGCCGATGTCGATGGAGGGCACGTACGCCAGGCCGGCGATCACCAGGTTGCCCCGCTGCCAGGTGACGCTCTCCACCTCGACGTAGGGGTCCAGGTCCCGCCAGTAGGGCCGGTAGACCCGGGTCGGGATCTTCAGCTCCTTGTCGGTGCGGTACGGCAGGTCGGCTAGCAGCCTGCCGTGCCGCCGCACCACCGGGATCGTGGCCACCTTCTGGTCGAGCTGCCAGGTCAGAAAGCCGAGTAGCTGATCGCGCAGCCGCATGCGGGTCAGGTGGTAGGCGAGCTTGTGGGTGGCGGGCAGGGTGACGAGCACGCGCCGGCCCACCTGGTCCAGGTAGGAGTTCACCAGCTCGAAGTACTCGGTCAGGTAGTCGTCGCTGACCCGGTACAGGTCGCGTACGTACAGCCAGAGGTCGTTGACGAGCGCCTTGCGCTGG
This sequence comes from Streptosporangiaceae bacterium, assembly GCA_035473755.1. Taxonomy (GTDB): domain Bacteria; phylum Actinomycetota; class Actinomycetes; order Streptosporangiales; family Streptosporangiaceae; genus UBA9676. The sequence goes on along the minus strand of DATINY010000484.1, from coordinate 1,342 downwards.
TGCTGGCGCAGCGTCTTGGCCGGGGCGTGCCCGCGCAGGAACGCGTCGATGGCAAGCAGGGCGGTGATGCGGTCGCGCAGGTTCTGGATGTCGGTGCGGTTCTGGGTGATGGACAGCTCGCCCGCCGCCCGCTCGCGCCAGTAGTAGATGTAGTCGGGGATCACGTCCACGGCCTTGGCCAGGACGTGCGCCCTGGTCATGAGCTGCAGGTCCTCCCAGACCATGTTCTCGGGGTAATACAGCTGGTGGGCGTCCCAGAACGACCGGCGGAACAGCTTGTTCCAGACCGAGATGTCGTACAGCAGCTCGGGCGACCTGGTCACGTGGGTGCCGATCTTGCGGCCCTTGATCGCGCGGGCGTGCAGCGCCGACGGGGTGACGCCCTCGGTGCCGATCCGGTTCACCGCGCCGGAGACGAAGTCCGAGCCCGAGCTTTCCAACGTGTGCAGCAGGACCTCGTAGGCGTGCGGGGGCAGCATGTCGTCGGCGTCCACGAAGGCGAGGAACTCACCGCGGGCCTGCTCGACGCCCCGGTTCCTGGCCCCGCCGGGCCCGCCGCGGTCGCTGTGGACCAGGCGGAACCGGGGGTCGGACCCGGCCCACTTCCTCGCGACCTCGGCGCCGTTGTCGGTGGACCCGTCGTCCACCATGATCACTTCCAGGTCGGTGAACGTCTGCCCGGCGATGGAGGCCAGGCAGTCGCCCAGCACGTCACCGTTGTTGTAGAACGGCACCACAACGCTGATGCGGGCAAGACTCACCTGGCGGCTCCCTGCGCCCGGTCCCAGCCGAGCGCGACCGGGTCGTATGCCCGCTCGACGTAGATCCGGTGCCACAGGGAGAACACGATCAGCACCCATAGGTGCCGCCAGGTCACGGCCGGGTCGCCGTCCCGGAAGCACTCCAGCAGCCGCAGCGCCGCCGCCCGGTTCACCCACTGGTCGGTCTGCGCCTCGTGCAGCAGCTGCTCGGCGAAGCCGTAGGCGTCACCCTTCAGCCAGTGGCCGATCGGGACCGGGAAGCCGAGCTTCGCGCGCTGGGCGGCCGCCTTGGGCAGCACCTCGCTCATGGCCTCGCGCAGCGCCGCCTTGGTGGTCCCGGCACCGATCTTCTCCTCCCGGGCCAGCCTGGCCGCGACCGCCATCACCTCCCGGTCGAGGAAGGGAACCCGCAGCTCCAGGCTGTGCGCCATGGTCATCCTGTCGGCCTTGACCAGGATGTCGCCGACCAGCCAGGTGTTGATGTCGACCAGCTGCATGGTGGAGACGTCGTCCAGGCCCGCGTTTTCGGCCTGGTCGTAGATCGGGCTGGTCACCTCGAACGGGCCGCCGCCGCCCTCCCC
>DATINY010000483.1:0-15741 GCA_035473755.1 Streptosporangiaceae bacterium | reverse complement strand
GGCGCACTGCTAAGCCTGGCGCAGAGCATCAGGGGCCTATGGAAGACCGAGCTTTTCCTCGGATCGGCGGACCGTGACCAGTGGGTCAGCGCCGGTATTCATGTGAGCTCGCCACCGCCAGACGCCGCGAAGGCCCCCCGGATAGCGATCGTCCCGGCCATGGCCGGGCATTCCGACGCGGTCAGGAAAGACGAGCAGAAAAATACCGTCATCTGCCCTGTGCCCCACGACGGGAGCTTCATACAGATATTCCACGAAGGATGGCAGATCGTCCAGGCCCTGTGCGCCAGCGACTTCGAGATGCCCGAGCCTTCCGATATCCCAAGCCCGGTTCACCGCGAGGTCGCGCGGATTTTCGTCGAGCGCCGTAAGTTTCCCATCATGGAGGTAATCCAGGCGGCCCGGATGTTTGCCCAGCCGGGATTGCTCACCAGCAGCACGGAGGTCGTCACCAACGTGTCATTCGCGACAACGGCGGCTCCCGCGACATCGACCATGATCACACCGATCGCGCGCACGTCGAACAGGCAAGAAGAAATGCGCGGGGCACTGGCACGCCCCGCCCGCTGAGCAATGTGCCGCCTGATCACGGATGTGGCGCCAGCACGCTGAATTGCTGAGCGGTATGTACAGCAGTGCCAGTTCGATGATCATTCCGGTTGACCGGTGGTAACGGCAGGGTTAAGGCCGTTGCCTGGGCGTGACCTGTCACGCGGCGCCGCTGCCCGCCCCGGCGGGGTGGGTTCGCCGCCGCAGGACGCGCAGCATGCTGACCTGCTGGACCGCTGGCGCGCCGCCTCGGATACCCAGCTGCGCCCTTGTGGGCAGCCAGGGGTGAAATGAGCCGAGGCGGTCCCGGACCCGCGCCAGCGGTGCCGTTACAGACGGTAGCGCGCCCATTATTGCCGGTTGCCGTGCGGGTTGCACCAAGCGCCTGGTGTGCTGCTTTGCCCGCCTTCCCGGTTAGCTCAATGCCGAACCCGCGGGGCGGGTGGGCGGCCGTTGGCCAGCGGCCTGGACCAGGCGGGAATTGCCCTACCGCCCGGTAATTCCTGCCTCGTCCTGCCTGACCGCATCCGGAAGCGGGCCCGGTCCATTGGGTGACGTGTCCTGCTGGGCCACGTCAATCGCCAGCGGGCCAGCGCGCGCCGGACGGCCGGTAATGACGTGGCCGAAAGTAACCAATGGCGGCACTCAGTGTTACCTCAAGCCGCCCCGGCACGGCGCCCAGAACTGCTCAGGCCGTACACAAGCCTGACAATCCGGTATCCGCACCTGCTGATGTTGCGTGACCCGGTCGCGACCGCCTGGCCGGGCCCCTTCCGTTGGGACGGGACAGGCCTTGGTCCGCGGCGCCCTAGTGCCGCTGCTGGTCATCCGCATCGCGCCGGTCATCCGCACGGCGAATCGCTCACCATCGGCATGGGCGGGCAGATGCCGCCGGGCCAAAGATCACCGGCCATCCGCGCCGGCACACGGCCGCCGTCAGTTCACGGGTGACGCAAGGAATACCGGCCGCCGCGGGGCGGGAAACCGCCTGGCGCTGGCCGGCTTCCCCCGATGCCACGTGCCCGCATTTGCCCTGGCTAGGGCACCGCCCGTTTTCACCCGCCCGCCAATCACCGGCGCCGGAATGCCTGTTATCCCCATTGCAGCGCCCGGAGCCCGGCCGGCAGGCCACGACGTATTGGCCCGTCACGCTTCGTATTGGCCTGTCACGCTTTTCGTAAAGGCGGCGCCGGCCCGGGTATTTCGCGCTCCTGGCCGGGGTGGGCGCCGGCAGCGCTTCCCGCTGTCCTTTTCGGCCCGGCGCTGCCCGGCGGGACCCAGTACAGCGGGCCGGGGCCGGTGGCCCAGCAGCCGCTCGTTATGCTGATCCGGGATCAGCCAGGGGGCTGTCGTTCTGCATCCACTTTGGCGTAAACCGGCGCGGGCGGGCAGCTGCGAAGCCGCAGCGGCCCTTACCGCCGCCGGATGCCGGACCGACCAGGGAGGAAACATGGCGGGCAAGTTCGTGGTCAAGAAGGGCGCGAGCGGCAAGTACCACTTCAACCTCGTCGCCACCAACGGACAGGTGATCGCCACAAGCGAGGCCTACGAGCGCAAGCAGTCCGCCCTGCACGGAATCGAGTCGGTGAAGGAGAACGCTCCCGGCGCCGAGGTGGACGACCAGACCGGCGAGTAGAGGGCGCCCGCGGCCCGGCGCGGTCCGGCCGCGCGCTCGCGGCTGGCTCAGTGCAGGTGAATGAGCACCAGGTCCTTGAGCAAGACCATCACCAGCCCGAGCGCGGCGGCGATCGCGGTGACGCCGGCCAGCGGCCAGCCGCGGAGCCGAGACGCTCGGCCGGCGGACCAGCCGTGGAACGTCAGCAGGAGGATCGCCGCCGCCAGGCCGTAGTTGGCGGCGGTGGATGCGGAGGCCCCGGCCAGCCGGGCCAGCACCAGCGCCAGCAGCGGCAGGTAGGAAGCGCTGACCATCGGCCAGGTGTGGGCCAGCGCCGCCCGGATGTACGCCCACGTGGGCAGGTGGCCCCCGGTCACCTGCTCGCCCAGGAGCTCGGCGTACTCCTCGGCGACCCAGTACACCACCAGCGTGACCAGGACCGAGACCGCCAGCGCCAGGGTAGGCAGGTTGCCGCCGACGGCCGCGATGATCGCCGCCGTGATGATCGCCCCGTAGATGCCCGCGGCGCGCCGCCGCCCGGCCGTCATGACCTGCTGCGCCTGCGTTCCACCGGCCCGGAGCGGCTGCCCGGGCTCCTCACCGTCAGCCGATCCCATCCGCCGCCTCGCTATCCAGCCCGCCCGGCCCGGTGTGCATGGGCAGACTAACCCGCGGCGGCGGCGGCGCGCCGGCGGGGCCGGCAACCGTCAGCGGGCGGCGCCGTCCGCGGCCGAGTAGGCGACGGCGACCTCGGCGGCCAGCGCCGCGTTGTCGGTGATGAGCTGCCGGTTCACCTCCGCGCTGCGGCCGTCGGTCAGCTCGTGCACCAGCGCCAGCACGGCCGGGGTCACCGACTGCCCGCGCACACCCTGGCTCTCGACCCGGGCGACCGCCTCGGCGATGATCGGCTCGATCTCCACGGACGGCTCGGGGGGGCGGGTGAGCAGTACCCCGGCGGAATCGTTGAGCTGCCAGTGGGCCGCGGTGATGAGGGCCGCTTCCTCCGCCGAGCTCACCACCGCGGACACCGGTGGGCCGCCCGCGGCGCTGTAGAACAGCGGCAGCGTGCCGGTCCGCCAGCCGAGCACCGGCACGCCGAGGGTCTCCAGCAGCTCGGCGGTCGCTGGCACATCCAGAATGGACTTCACCCCTGAGGACACCACCAGCGCCCGGGTCCGGGCGATCTGCGGCAGATCGGCGGAGATGTCCAGGCTGGCCGCGAAGCCACGGTGCACCCCGCCGGTCCCGCCGGTGGCCATGAAGGCGATCCCGGCCAGGCGGCAGACCGCCAGCGTGCCGCCGACGGTGGTGGCGCCCAGCCCGCCCTGGACCACGCAGGCGGCGAGGTCGCGCGGCCCGGCCTTGCGCGCCGACGGGCCCGCGCTGGCGAAACGCTCCAGCTCAGCAGCCGTGAGCCCGGCCCGGACCACGCCATCCACGATCCCGATCGTGGCCGGGACGGCGCCCGCCTGCCGGACCCGCGCCTCCGACGCCAGGGCCACCTGCACCCCCTGCGCACCGGGGAAGCCGTGCGACACCAGCGTCGTCTCCAGCGCAACCACCGGCCCGCCGGCCCGCAGCGCCGCCTCGACCTCCTCGCTCAGCCGCGGGGTGATCGTCATGGCATCGCTCCCATCGTCGCCACCGCCCGGGCCGCCGCGTCCAGGCCCAGGCTGACCCCCCCGAGCAGGTATCCCGCCGCGAACGCGTCGCCGGCCCCCGTCGGGTCGACGGCGCGGGCGGGCCGCGCCGGGTGGACCACACCGGCAGCGCGCACACCGCGCGGGCCGAGCTTGACCACCAGGTCGGATCCGGGCAGATCCCCGATGAGCTCCGCCTCCGCCTCGGTGCCGAACACGGTCTCCGGCCGCAGCTCGGCGAGCAGGTCCCGGAACCGGCCGACGCCGTGGTCGCGCAGCACGGCCGTGGACGACAGGTCGACGCTCAGCCGAGGCACGCGGGCGGCCGCGGCCAGCGCGGCGCCCCGGATGGGCTCGCTCGCCAGGCTGTAGGCGGGCAGGTGCAGCAGGCCGCAGCCGGTGAACCAGTCGTCGTCCAGGGCATCGGCGGCCAGCAGCGGCCCCACCCCGCGGTCGGTCAGCATGGACCGGGACGTGCCGCGGGCGGAGAGCGAGACGACCACGCCGGTCGCCCCCTCAAGCACCGGGCCGGTGATGGCCACCCCGCGCCGGGCCAGGTCCGCGGCCACCAGGCCGGCGGCAAGGTCGCTGCCCCGGGCGGCGATCAGCCGGGCCTGGCCGCCCAGCGCGCAGACCCAGGCGGCCACGTTCGCGGCCTGCCCGCCGGCCCCGACCCAGGTGCGGGCGGGCGTGTCGGTCTCCTCCGCGATCGGGCCATCGGGGCAGACCACCACGTCAAGATGGGCGTCGCCCAGCACACAGATCACACGGCGACGCTATCCGGCCGCTGACGGCGCCGCGGCCCTGGCGGGGTGGGTCAGCTCGGCGTGCGCGCGCGGCGCCGCATCACGAACGTGAAGATCAGCAGGACGATGATCGTCCCGATGAGGGCGCTCAGCACGCCGCCCCAGTCGAAGATGTCGGTGTCACCGATGCCGAGCCCGACCGTGAAGATGAGGTAACCGAGCAGGGCCCCCAGTAAGCCGAGCCCGAGGGAGATGAGCCAGGATATCGGCCCGCTCATGTGCCGGAAGGCATCGTTAGGAACGAGGATACGGGCCACGATTCCGCAGAACAGGCCGAGCAGGATTGCTCCGATCACGGCTACTCCCTTGTATCGATCGGGCTTTACCTCAACTTTACGGCCGGCATAACCGACCAAGGGGATAGCCTTTTGTGCCATTTTGTGCCGCTGATCCCGGGCTGCCCGGCGGCGTCCGGTCAGGTAGCGCCCGGGGGGCGGTAGCCGACTACCTCGCGGGCCAGGGTGACGAGCTTGCCGATGGCGGGATGGGTCGGCGGGTGGGTCCAGGCGAGGGACACGGTGAGGTCGGCCGCGCCGGCGAGCCGGGGCTCCATCATCAGCGGCTCGGTACGGACACCGGGTGTGGTGACCGGCCCGCGCAGCAGCGCGGCGTCAACCTCGCCCCGGGCCAGGCCGGCGGTGCGGTCCTCGATGCGGCGCAGCTCCAGCGGCACGTCCGGGTGTTCCTGCAGCCAGGAGCGCAGGAGGCTGATGGTGAAGTCACCGAAGGCGGACCAGGCGTGCCCGAGCCGGAGCGGCCACACCCCCAGCTGGGCCGGGTCGAAGGCGGCATCGGCGGCGGCCACGGCGGAGGCGGCCCGGATCCGGAAGGAGTGCCCGGCCGCGGTCAGGCCCAGATGATGCGTGGAGCGGTCGATCAGGCGGACGCCGAGATGATCCTCAAGCTGGCGCAGCGTCCGCGACACCACGGGCTGGGTCAGGTGCAGGCGGGTGGCGGCGCGGGTGAGCGTGCCCTCCTCGGCGATCGCGAGGAAGCAGCGCAGGTGGCGCAGCTCCATGGTCATGCGCCGTAAGCATAACGGCGTGCACCAGACCGGCCGCGGGCCGGTCACACTCCGCCGCTCCGCCTTCGTCATAGAGGTTGGATGTTCAGCGCAACTCACAAGCGAGGAGACAACCGTGCCTGTGCAGGTGACCGCCATCATGATCGGCGTCAGGGACCTGGGCCGCGCCAAGAAGTTCTACGGGGAGGGCCTGGGCTGCACGATCGACCAGGACTATCCCAGCTTCGTGTCGCTCAGCCTGGGTGACGGATCGTCGTCGCTGGCCCTCTACGAGTGGGACGCGGCGGCCGCCGACGCCGGTGTCTCCCCCGAGGGATCCGGGTTCCGTGGCGTCTCGTTCCACTACATCGTCCCGTCGAGGGACGCCGTGGACGAGGTCATGGGCAGCGCCGTCGCGGCCGGCGGCAGTGTCGTGAAGGAGGCAGCGGCCGTCCAGTGGGGTGGGTACTCCGGGTATTTCAGCGACCCGGACGGCCACCTGTGGAAGGTCGCGACCAACGCCTAGCGGCCTCCGCCCGCGGATAAATATCGATATGGCTGATGAGTAGGGCAATGCCGTACCAGTTCTTGCTTATCTTTGCTTTCAGCCTGCACGGTGGCCAGCCCATACCTGTTCCCTTTGGCGAGGAGCCTCATGCGCCGGACTCGGGTCCACGTTTTCGTCGCCTCATGGTCAGTGGACGTGGGATCAGGGCACCGCAGATGATGGCGGATGGTGCCACAAAGGGGGAGACCCTCAACGCGCGGGCGAGGAGGACAGATGATCGAGCACACCACTGGCGGGAACATGAGCCTGGCTGAGCTGGCTACCCAGCACCAGACCCAGCCATCGTCGATCCTGCGGCTGACCGCCGAGCATTCACCCGGCGGGGCGTACCCGGCGAACGTAGCCGCCTACATCAACGGGGTGTTCAAGGGCAGCATCGCCCACGACGGCCACATGCCTCAAGGGCTGCACCTCTACCTTCCCTCCTGACCCGGGCACGCGGAGACCGCGCGTCGTCACCGTCGGCCCCAGGCAACCCGGGCCGCATGCCAAGGTCACGACATATCTTGAGCCGGGCGGGAGCCTGGTGGTACTGTCGGCGCCAGTGGCAGCGCACAGCCTGCCCGCTTCCGAGCCGCTGACCGGCCCGCGCCGCGCGGTGGCGACGAGGACAAGGGTCTGCGACTCGCGTGCATCTTCTCCCAGTCAGGTCACGTACCTAGGCGGGCCGGCGCGGGCAGCCCCGCCAGGAGCAGATGATCATGACCAGAAACAAGGCCCAGAAGACCGCCACCCGTAAGCGCATGGCCGAGACCGGCGAGCCCTACAGTGTGGCCAGGAAGGCGGCCGGGACCGGGGCCGAGGGCCCAGGCCTGAGCGAAACCCCGGCGCAGTACCCCCCCGAGACCCCGGCGGAGCTCCCCCGCGAGACCCCCGAGGAGCAGTACCTCCGCGAGGCGGAGGAGGCGGGCGTCGCCGCGGCGGATCTGGAGATGCTGCGGGTCTCCTTCCAGGCGCGTGGGCGGGCCGGCCAGCTGCGAGAGGCCGCCGAGCGGGCACGGGAACGGGCCGAGGAGGCCGAGGAGGCCGCGGCGCAGGCCGAGGAGCGGGCCGAGCTCGCGCAGGAGGCCGCCGATCTGGCGCAGGACTGGGCCGACGAGGATGAGCAGCGGCTGGCGCAGGAACGCGCCGACAGGATGCAGCGGGCCGCCGACCAGGCACGCGAACGGGCGGACCAGGCGGAGGAAGCCGCCGACGAGGCGGAAGAGCGAGCCGACGAGGCGGAGGAGCCGGACGAGGAGGCCCACGACCCGTTCGCCGACCGGTACGAGCTGGACGACGACGGGGCCGCCGGCGGCTGGCACTACTCGCGCCCGGGGATGCCCCATCCCCCGCGGCCGGCCCGCCCCCCACGACCGCCACGGCTCCCACGGCTCCCGCGGCTGCCCGGCTAGCAAGGCCATCGAGTGCCGGGGCCGCGGGGCGCCGCCGGTCCCGGCACCCTCCAGCGGCGGCGCGCGCCGCCCGGCGCGGAAGGATTGACCTGTGACGAAGCCGGCTCCCGCGGCGGATGAGGGCCCGGACGTGGTCGTGGTCGGCGCTGGGCCGGTGGGCCTCGTCGCGGCCTGCGAGCTTGCGCCTGCGACATGATCCCAGTATCGAGTTCCGTCATGCCCGGAGCGTGATCGCCGGCCGCCAGGGGCTCTGAGGCGAGAGCTGTACGCTCCGGGCATGACCCTCCCCGCTGGATACCGGCTCCGGGCGCCGACCCCCGGCGACCTCGATGCGGTGGCCGGCGTGCTCATCGCCGACGAGCTCAGCGAGGCCGGGCAGGTCGTCCTGGGCGTGGACTTCGTCCGGGACGAGTGGAGCCGGATAGGCTTCGATCTCGCCACCGATGCCTGGATGGTGGTCGACAACGAAGAGACGATCGCCGGGTACGTCCAGGCCATGCTGGAGGAACCGGCCGTCGTCGAGTCTTGGGGGGTCGTCCACCCCGGGCACCGGGGACGCGGCATCGGGTCCTCGCTCCTGGACCTAGCCGAGGCGCGGGCTGACCGACTGCTGGCCGGGCTTCCGTCCGGCCGCCTCCGCCACGCGATCAACGCGGGCGACCACGCCGCAGCCGCGATGCTCCAGGCGCGGGGCCTGCGGCTGGCCCGTCACTTCTGGCACATGCAGATCGACCTCGCCGGACCGTTCGAGCCGGGTCCAGCACCGGATGGCGTTGAGATCACCGGGATCGAATCTCCCGCCGATCTCCCAGCCATCCACGGCGTCATCGATGAGGCCTTCGCCGACCACTGGGGGCACCACGCAGAGCCCTTCGACCGGTGGATGGCGGAGCAGGCAGCGAGCCCGAGCCACGACCCGACGCTGTGGCTGCTGGCGAGGGCGGGAGGGCGGCCGGCCGGCGCCATCACCGGGCACGTCGGGGGCGACCTCGGCTGGGTCGACTACCTCGGGGTCCTGACGGCCTGCCGGGGACGCGGGACCGGGATGGCACTTCTCCGCCGCTCGTTCGCGACATTCGCCGGCCGTGGGATCCGGCGCGTGACCCTGAATGTCGACGCCGAGAACTCAACCGGCGCCACCGCGCTCTACGAGCGTGCGGGGATGCGGGTCATCAACCGGTGGGACCTCTGGGAGCGCTTGCTGGGCAACCCCCGCAGCGGTTAGCTCTCGGGCTCCGGGCAGCGAGCAGCACTCCAGCTCAGGCGGGCCGTCCGGTCATCCGTTCAGGATGCGGGCCTTCTGCTGGTCGAACTCGGCCTGGGTCAGCACGCCCGCCGACAGCAGCTCACCGAGCTGCTTCAGCTGGGCGATCCGATCGTTCATATCGGCCGGCTGCGGCGGGGCGGCTGGAGCCTGCGGCGGGTGGGCCGGAGCCGCGTACTGCGGCGGCGGCGGCGGGGCCGGCGGGGCCGCCGCGCTGGCCTGCTCCTGCGCCGCCCACCGGTTCTGCTGCCGCCGCTGCACCCGGCCATGCACCGAACTGGCGACCGCGACCGTGGCGGCGGTCTTCAATATGCCCACCGTGACCTCCTCGTCGATGGCCTGCTTGCTGGGTCAGTCAGGAGTGCCGCCAGGGTCAGGACGACTCGGCCGCATCAAGGGCAGCAACGATGTCGGCCGCGGGCAACCCGCCATTGGCGATCATCTGGGCGCCGTCGCGCCGCCAGGCATCCACCAGGCCCAGAACCCACCGGTTCTCATAGATCACCACCACCGCGACACTGCCCGGCTGCATCGCCGCCGAGATCTCACCGACATCGGAGTCATCGAGCAGACCCGACGACGCCCCGGCCCACGCGCCCAGGTCGACACCCTCGGGAACCGCGAACTCCCAGACGTCAACCTTCTTGCTCTTACCACCGGCGTCCTTGGTGATGAACTCCATATCCAAGATGTCCACCACACCCTGGTCAGCCAGCGAAAGCAACTGCTCAAAGCCCGCCGCGGTGAGCTGGCCGCGCGGAAACTCGATCGCCAGGAAATCGACTGGCCCCAGTTGGTCGTCTGAGGCCGGCTGGACTGGTGCCGTCATGCCTGACTCCCTCTGGAAGTTCCGGCTGGACCTGGCCATTACAGGGCAAATCTAACAGCCCGGCCAGGAACCAGGAACCCGCGCCGGGTCGGCACCTCCTGTCGTGCGCCAGCCGTCCCGCCTCCCTGGCGGGCGCGGTACACGCGGGCCGTCTATGGTTCGCCCGACGGGTGCCCATCCGCTCTCAGTTTGTGGGTCGCGGCCAGGATGCTCTTCTGGAGGTCGTTGAGCGGATGGTCGCCTTCCCCCGGGGGCCCGGGGCTGCCCTGGCTGGTTTCGGTTTCGGCGGCCCTGGCCGCGGCTTGCCGCACCAGGGTGTCGCGGGGCGGGGCGGCCCGTGGAGTGGTGCGTGTCAGTAGTTCCCCCAGATGGCTGGCCTGGGCCACGCGCAAGCCGGGGTATCGCGGGCCCAGGCCCAGCCCGGCCCGCCTTTCGCCCGCCCCCTGGGGCCGCTGCAGGGCGTCGGGGCAGAAGCGGGACAGGATCGTTTTGATGATCGAAGTGTGATCGAACAGGGTGTGCGATGCGGCGCGCGGTTCGATCCACGGCGACGATGATCGCTGGCACGCGCACGCCGTAGCGGCCGAACATCTCGGGCTCATCGTCGGCGGACGCCGGTGGCGGGACGTGATCGTAGAAGCCGCCGTGTTCGTCGTAGACGATGACCAGCAGCGAGCGTTCCCACTGCGGGCTTGCGGCCAGCGCGTCGTAGACGGCGAGAACCAGGTCCTGGCCGTCCTTGATGTCGGCCGGGGGATGGTCGTCGTTGACGGGGAGACCGAGCGGGTTGAAGTTGGTAAACGCCGGGTCGATCCACGACACCGACCGCAGCGTGCCGGCCGCGGCGTCCTCGAGGAAGCTGGGGATCTTCTGATTGCAGGTGATGTCCAAAATGGCCTTCCACGGCAGGCCGGTCTTGCTGAAGTAGCCGAACCGGTCGTGGTGCCCCAGCCGGTAGTGGACATCGGCCAGCCGCAGCGTCCCGGGGTCGAAGGAGTACCAGCGCCAGGTGACGTCGTGGGCGTCGAGGTGCCGGACAAAGGAAGGCTGGTGGTACAGCGGCGGGATATGGGCGGGCCGGTCATCCCGGCTCCCGGCGGCCGCCCCGGACAAGGCGTACAGCCGGTTGGGCAGCGTGGCCCCGGGCACCGAGGCGAACCAGCGGTCGCAGACCGCGAACTCCTCCGCCAGGTGATCGTAAACCGGCACGTCGGTGTCGTCGTAGTAGCCCATGACGCAGCCCGGGTCGCCGTCGCTGACCCCCCGCGCGGCCAGGGTCGCGGCCGCGCTGGCGACGAAGCCGCTCATGTTCCCGCCGGCGATCTGCTGGTCGATGGCGCCCGCGGAATGGTCGGGATCCAGATCCAGGGCCGTCGCGGCGAGGTGGTGCGCCGGATAGGTGCGCCCCTGGTACTGGTTGGCCAGCCCCGGGCGCAGGCCGTCGATATCCGGCCGCCTGCCCGTGAGGGACAGATACCCGAGCATGTGGTCAAAGGACCTGTTCTCCAGCATCACGACGACCACATGGTCGACCTTCGCCAGGTTCGCGGCACCCGCTGGATCGCCCTCGTTGACTTCCACCGCTGCCTCCGTCGCTGGGCCAGGCCGGGAATTAGAGAATCGGTGAGCGGCGGCACGGTGTCAATGACCGGGCGGCAGCACCGCCACGTATTCGCGTGATCAATACCCATGCATGCAATGGCGGGCCATATATACGTAACGATTTACCCAAGTTAACTGGTTACCGGCGTTGATCCCGGTCCTGCCAGGTGGGACGATCCCGAGCGGGGCCGCTGTGCCGGTGAATGCCCTTGGCCCGCCCCGCCGCTTCCGCCTGCCGCCGGGAGCAGCTTCCTGCGCCTGCCCGCGATTCGCTGATTGAATCAGCTCGTCTGTCCAGCCAATGACCCGGGAGGTAGCCCAGTGGGGTACACGGCCGCGGTGTGGCTCGGCTTCGGCCAGGCGCTCGCCGCCGTGGCCGGCGCGCTGACGGGTCTGCTGTTCGTCGCGCTTTCGGTCAAGAGCGACGCGCTGGCCGCATCGCGGAGCCTCAGCTCCCGCGCCGCTCAGACCCTGGTGCTGTTCATGACCTCGGTGCTCATCGCGGTCTTGCTGGTGGCCCCCCAGCCACCGGCGGCTCTGGGTGCGGAGCTGCTGGCCGTGGCCGCGGTCTCGGGTGCGGCCCTGCTCATCTTGGACCGGCGGGCCGGTCACGCCGCCGGTCCGAGCGTGGCCCGCTATATCGAAAGGTTCTCCCCCAACACGGTCACCGCGGTGCTGGTCGGCGTCGCCGGGCTCACGTTCCTGCTGAACGCCGGTGGTGGCCTGTACTGGCTGATCCCCGCCGCCGTGACGAGTCTGCTGGGCGGCGTGGTCAACGCGTGGCTGTTCCTCGTCAGGGGACTGGCTGGTCCCCGTCAGGGGGCCAGCTAGTGGCGCCAGTGGTCCAGCGGCAGCGGGCCGCGGCTGAGGATCGTCCTGATCGCGAAGGTGCTCTGGGCCTCGACGACCGAGGGGATGGTCAGGATCTGGCCTAGCAGCAGCCGCTCGTAGCTCGCGAGGTCGGGCACGGCCACCTCCGCCAGGAAGTCGTAGCTCCCGGAGACCAGGTAGCAGGCCACGATAGCGGGAATGGCCAGCAGGGCCTGCTCGACCCGTGATGCGGTCTCCTGCGATTGCCCCTCGACCTTCAGGCCGATGAAGACGGTCAGGCCGAGCCCGGCCCGCGGTCTGCTGACCTCCGCCCGGTACCCGGCGATGATGCCGCTGGCCTCCAGCGCCTTCACGCGGCGCAGGCAGGCCGATGGCGAGAGCGAGATGGCGTCCGCGAGATCCACGTTCGCGATCCGGCCGTCCCGCTGCAGCCTCGTCACGATGGCACGATCTACTCTGTCTGGAACATGCTCCGGCATGAAAACCAGTCTATAAGTGATCTGACGCAACAGTGTTGTGTCAGATCAGCATGCTAGCGCTATATTCGCCATCGCGTGCGAGGGCAAATCGGCCATGGTGGACCTATGGCCCACTCATCCAAGAACCAGCACCTGACGACCTCGCGTGGCGCCGCCCTCTACATCGGTGCGCTCCTTGGCCCCGGCCTGCTGCTGTTGCCCGGCCTGGCCGCGGCCGAGGCCGGGCCGGCCTCGATCCTGGCCTGGCTCGCCCTGCTGATCCTGTCCGGCCTGTTCGCCGCCGTGTTCTCGGCCCTGGGCAGGCACAACCCCTCCGCCGGCGGGGTGATCGGCTATGTGACCGCCGGCCTGGGGCCGCGCGCGGGCCTGGCCACCGGCTGGATGTTCCTGGCCGGGGTGGTGTGCGGCGCCCCGATCGTCTGCCTCATCGGCGCCAGCTACATCACCGACCTGACCGGCGGCGGCCAGCTCGCCCGCGCGGCCGTCGCGGCCGGACTGCTGCTGACCGTCGTCGGCCTGGCCGCGGGCGGGCTGCGGGCCAGCGCCGCCGCCCAGCTTGTTCTCGTCAGCCTGCTGACCGTCGTGGTGATCGTGGCAGTCACCGGTTCAGCCGGAGCGGCGCGGGCCGCCAACTGGACGCCGTTCGCCCCGCACGGCTGGCTGTCGGTCGGCAGCGCGGCGGCGACCCTGATGTTCTCGTTCGTCGGCTGGGAGGCCGTCGCCCCGCTCACCACACGCTTCGCGAACCCGGGCCGGCAGCTGCCGCGCGTGGTGGCCATTGCCCTCGCGGTCACCACCGTGCTGTACCTGGGCCTGGCGATCGCCACGATCGGCGTCCTGGGGCCGCGGGCCGCCACCGACGTCCCGCTGGCCGGCCTGCTGAGCCACGCCATCGGCGCGGCCGGCCCGGACATCGCCGCGGTGGCCGCGATCGTGCTGACCCTCGGCGCCACCAACGCCTACATCAACGGCGCGGCGGCCATGGCCGGGCAGCTCAGCCGCACGGCATCCGGCAGCCGCGGCCGCGGGCCCGTGCTCCGGCTGCTGGCGGCCATCACCGCAACCGGCCTCCTGCTGATCATCGGCTACGGGCTGCGGATCGTCGGTACCGCCGCCCTGGTGGCGGTGCCGACGGCGCTGTTCCTCGCGGTCTACCTGGGCGCCATGACCGCTGCCGCGCGGGTGCTGCGTGGCCCGGTGCGGCTCGCCGCCCTGCCGGCCGCGCTGGCCGTGACCGCCATGCTCGGGTTCTGCGGCTGGGCGCTCGCGGTACCTGCCGCCGTCGCGCTCGCCGTCAGCTGGCGGGCCCGGGCAGGCTCCCGCCGCCAGCTCAGAAATGCCCGCCCAGGGTCCGCGGTGCGCTGCCCCGGGAGCCTCAGGGAGCGCGAGCTCGTGGCATCGCGATGAGATGCTCCGCGACATCTCATCGTCAGGCCCGAAGCAATAAGCTCGTGCCGTGATCACCGGGATGCATGCGATCGTGTTCTCCCCGGAGGCCGAGAAGGTCCGTACGTTCTTCGCGGACGTGCTCGGCATGCCGTCGGTGGACGCTGGCGGCGGCTGGCTCATTTTCGCCCTGCCGCCCGCCGAGCTTGCCGTTCACCCGGCCGACGGTGATGGCCGTCACGAGCTCTACCTGATGTGCGACGACATCCACGCCACGCTGGCCGAGCTGCGGGGCAAGGGAGCCGAGGTGGCCCGGGACGTCGCCGACCAGGGCTGGGGGCTGCTGGCCGCGATCCGGCTGCCGGACGGCTCGGAGTTCCCCATCTACCAGCCCCGCCACCCGTCGCCCCTTCAGCCCTGACCAGGCAGGCTCAATAGGCACGGGCGAAGATCAGCCGCTTGCCGTAGGCGGACGGCTTGCCGCAACGGATGCAGGTGCCCTGCTCGGGTTCGCCTGCCAACGGGATGCAGCGGGCAGTGGCTGTGGTTTCTGCCTTGATCTCGTCCTCACAAGCCTGCTCGCCACAGTGCAGCGCCAGCGCCCAGCCGACGGCCACGGCGGCGGTGAACTCAGGCCAGGAATTGACCACGGCTGTGTGGTCGTCGCGGAAGTCGACGGCCCGCCGCGTCAGCATCGCCTGGAACGCGGCCAGCTCGGCCGCCAGCAGGTCTGGCGCCGCATCGAGCGGGATGGCCTCCTTGGCGGCGTCCGGCTGCCGGTAATTCAGGCGGCGGGACATCAATGTGGTGCCGGCGGCCAGGTCCCGCGGGCCAAGCTCGAGCCGGATCGGCACGCCGCGCATCTCCCAGTCATTGAACTTGAAGCCTGGCGACAACTGTGGCCGGCCGTCCACGTGCGTCCGGATGCCCGCGCGCTGCAGCGTGGCGGCCAGCTCGGTGGCGGCGGACAGCGTTGCCCCGGCCTGGTCCCCGCGCCCGATCGGGACGATCACCACTTGGTAGGGAGCCAACGCCGGCGGCAGCACGAGGCCCTTGTCGTCGCCGTGGGTCATGATCAGGGCGCCGATCATCCTGGTGGTCATGCCCCAGGAGGTGGTGTGGCACAACTCAGCCGTGCCGCCCTCGCTGGTATAGGTGATCCCGAATGCCGCCGCGAAGTTCGTCCCCATGAAGTGCGAGGTGCCCGCCTGCAGGGCGCGCCCGTCCCGCATCATGCCCTCAAGGGTGAAGGTGCGCTCGGCCCCGGCGAATCTCTCTCCCGGCGTCTTCTCGCCCGGCACGGTGGCCATCGCCGCGGTGTCCACGGCCAGGTCCTGGTAGAAGACCAGCGCCAGCATCGTCTCGGCGGTCGCGTCAGCCGCGGTGGCGTGCGCGGTGTGGCCTTCCTGCCATAGGAACTCGCTGGTGCGCAGAAACATCCGCGGCCGCAACTCCCATCGGAGCACGTTGGCCCACTGGTTCAGCAGCAGCGGCAGGTCCCGGTACGAGCTGATCCACTTGGCCATCATCTCCCCGATGATCGTTTCCGACGTCGGCCGGATGACCAGTGGTTCCTCGAGTTCCTTGCCGCCCGCGTGGGTGACCGTGAACAGCTCAGGCGCGAATCCCTCAACGTGCTCGGCCTCACGCTCCATATAGCTCTGCGGGATAAGGAGCGGGAAGTATGCGTTCTGGTGCCCGGTGGCCTTGATCCGCCCGTCCAGGTCCGCCTGCAGCAGTTCCCAGATCCGGTATCCGTACGGCCTGATCACCAT
>DATINY010000482.1:0-7414 GCA_035473755.1 Streptosporangiaceae bacterium | reverse complement strand
GCGAGACCGACACCGTCCCGGCGTGCCAGGTGACATGGGGCAGCCCGCCGCCGACCAGCTCGCGGTACAGGCCGACGATGATCATCAAGCCCACCGACCCGGAGAACAGATAGGTCGGGAGCGCGAATGTCCGGCCGTTCTCCCTGACTCCCCGCAGGTTCACGTAGCACATGATGAGCGTCGCGATGACCGCTATCAGCGTCAGCGTCACCGCGTCGCCCAAGGGCCTGCCCAGCGCCGGGAACGTCGACAGGATCGCGGCGCTGCCGGCGGCGTTCTGAACCGCGACCGTGACCACGTAGTCCACCATCAGCGCCACCGCCGCCACCTGTGCGACGCGCGGGCCGAAGTTCTCCCGGGCGACCACATACGAGCCGCCCGCCCGGGTATAGACCGACACCACCTCGCGGTAGGACAGCACCACCAGGGCGATGCCGAGCAGGATGACTCCCGTCATCGGCAGCAGCAGCGTGAACGCCGCCAGGCCGAAGAACGGCAGCAGCTCGTGCAGGATCAGCTCAGAGCCGTAGTTCGCGGACGAGATCCCGTCACACGACAGCACGCCGAGGGCCAGTGGCTTCGACAGCCGCTCCTGGGCCAGTTGCTCGTTGACCAGCGGCGGGCCGAGTACGCGCCGCTTCACCGAGTACCAGAAGGTCTCCGGCAGGTCGCCTCCCGGAGCTCTGTCAAGCAGGCCAGCCGCCTTGCGCAGGGCCACCGGTTCCTTCCCTCCGTCCTCGGGCCGGACCCGGGCCGTTACAGAGGCCGGGCCGGTCACCGCGGCCAGCGCTGCCGCCGCACCCCTGACCAGGCACCGCGACGTGCGCCTTTGCCGCTCCCCATCGACGCTAAGCGTGGCCGTGCGCCGCATCCGCTAAGGCCGCGTCAAGACTGCTGACCTGCGCGTTAAGGTTTCATCAAGATCCTTATTTTTCGCCGTTCCCGGCGTTCGACTGTTCCTGAGATGAACGGTTCGACGCGGCATGTACCGGTGGCCCGGCAGGGACTGGCGGCGCCCTACGCCCTGGTGACGGGCTACGCGGCGCTGCTGGCCGTCGGCACCGTTGCGGCGGCCCTGCACGGCCGGTTCTCGGCGACGGGGGTGCTGATCGCGGCCGCGGCCGTGGTGACCGCATGGTCATTCGCGGCGGAGCCGCTCGCGGTGATCCCCCTGGGCGTCGTCGGCTGGCTCACCGCGGTGGGGTTCGCCCATCCGCCGTACGCGGACCTGCGGCTGACCGGCGCCCATGCCGCGAACGCCGCCATCGTCATGGCCGCGTGCGCGCTGGCCGGGGCCGCCCTCGGCCTGCTCATGCGCTGGCTTGCCAGCAGGCCCATACTGGAAGACGTGGGCGCAGATGGCGACGCCGCGCGGCCCGGTCCTGAGGCCACGCCGGCCGGTGACGGCGGTGGGCGGCTGGCGGGCGCATGGCCCGCGGTGGACCGCCGTGCCCTGATGGCGAAGGCGGCCTACGCCGTCGGCGCCCGCCGGGCGCTGCTGGGCGTCCTGCTCGCCGCGGTCGGTCTCCCTTTGCTGACCGCCCTGCTGGTCGCGGCCCGGCCGGACCTGAGCCTGACCGACGACCTGCTGATCTACCTGGTCGCCGTGGTCGCGCTCGCGGTGATCGGCGGCTTCTGGCCCGCCGTGCTCGCCGCCGCCTCCGCCAGCCTGCTGCTCAACTGGTACTTCACCCCGCCGCTGCACACATTCACCATCGACAAGCCGGACAACCTGCTGGCCCTGCTGCTGTTCGTCACCGTCGCGGTGGCGGTCAGCAGCGTCGTCCACCTCGCGGCCGTCCGGGCCGGCCAGGCGGCCCGCAGCCGGGAGGAAGCCAGGCTGCTGCTGGCGCTGGCGCAGACCGTCCTCGGCGGCGCCGACACCCCGGCGGCGGTCCTGGACCATCTCGTGCAGACGCTCGGGGGCCGCGCCGAGCTGCAGGAAAACGTCAGCGGCCGCTGGGTCCGGATCGCGGCCAGCGGCAGCGCCGCCGCCGGGGCCGCCGTCACCCGCGTCGGCGTGCGCAGCGACCTGGCGCTCGAGGTGAGCGGCCAGCCGGGTCCCGCCGCGCCGGGGCTGCTGGCCGGCTTCGCCGCGCAGGCCGCCGCCGCGCTCGACCGGGAGCGGCTGCGCACCCAGGCCGCCCAGGCGGAAGCGCTGGCCGAGGGCAACCGGATGCGGACGGCGCTGCTCGCGGCGGTCAGCCACGATCTGCGCACGCCGCTGGCCTCGATCAAGGCCAGCGTGAGCAGCCTGCGGCAGACCGACGTCGCCTGGACCGAGTCCGACGAGGAGGCGCTGCTCGCCACGATCGAGGAGAACGCGGACCGGCTCGACGGGCTGATCGGCAACCTGCTCGACATGAGCCGCCTGCACACCGGCTCGCTGCAGCCGTTCCTGCGCCCCATCACCATCGACGAGGTGGCGCCGATCGCGCTGCGCGGGCTCGACGCACCGGCGAGCCTGCGGCTCGAGGTGCCCGACGGCCTGCCGCTGGTGCTCGCCGACCCGGGCCTGCTGGAGCGGGTCCTGGCCAACCTGTTCTCCAACGCGCTGCACCATTCGCCGCCCACGCAGCCACCGGCCCTGCAGGCCCGGCGGATTGACGGCACCATCGTGCTCGAGGTCATCGACCACGGCCCGGGCGTGCCGGACAAGCTGAAGACACAGATCTTCGAGCCGTTCCAGCGCTTCGACAAACAGAAGGCGGGGGTGGGGCTCGGCCTCGCGGTGGCCAAGGGCTTCACCGAGGCGATGGGCGGCGGCATCGGCGCGGCCGACACGCCGGGCGGCGGGCTCACGGTCAGGATCACGCTGCCGGTCGCGACCAGGGGCGCCGAGTCCATGCAGGGCGCCGAGTCTTGACCCGGGTGCTGGTCGTCGACGACGAGCCATCGATCCTCCGCGCGCTGCGGATCAACCTCGCGGCACGGAACTTCCAGGTCAGTACGGCCAGCGATGGCGCTTCCGGGCTCGCGGCCATGGCCCGCGAGCGCCCCGACGTGATGATCCTCGATCTCGGGCTGCCCGACATGGACGGCACCGAGGTGATCCGCGGCGTCCGGGGCTGGGCCTCGACGCCGATCATCGTGCTGTCGGTCTGGGGACACGAGAGCCAGAAGGTGGCGGCTCTCGACGCGGGCGCGGACGACTATGTGACCAAGCCGTTCGGCATGGACGAGCTGCTCGCCCGGCTCCGCGCCGCCATCCGCCGTGCCTCACCGGCCCCGGACGAGCCGGTCGTGAAGACGGAGGATTTCACCGTCGATCTCGCGGCGAAACGTGTCACCCGCGCCGACGGCAGCGATGTCCGGCTTACCCCCACCGAGTGGCAGCTGCTGGAGATCCTGGTGCGCAACCGCGGCCGCCTGGTCACCCAGCGCCAGCTCCTCCAGGAGGTCTGGGGACCGGCGTATGAGACCGAGAGCAACTACCTGCGCGTCTATGTCGCCCAGCTGCGGCGCAAGCTCGAGCCGGAGCCATCGCGGCCGCGTTACCTGCTCACCGAGTCCGGTATGGGCTACCGCTTCGATCCCTGACCGTGGGTGTGACCGGCGGGGTCAGCCGATGCCGAAGAAGCCGAGCACGGTGGTGCCGAGGAGCAGCAGGCTCATCGCCGAGATGCCGGCCACGCACACGGTGGCCACGACCTTGAACACCGGCTTGTTCGCCGCGTTGCCCAGCACGCTGCGGCGATTGGTGAGGATCAGGATGAAGACCAGGATGACCGGGGTGACGATGCCCTGCAGCACCTGGGTGCCGATCAGCAGGGTGATCAGGTTGATGTGGGTCAGGGCCAGCGCCGCGCCGATGAGGACCTGCACGCCGAACAGCCCGAGGAACAGCCGGGCCTCGGTGAACTTGCGGGATACCGACCGCTCCACCCCGACCGCCTCGCTGATGGCGTACGCGCTGGACAGCGGGACCACCGCCCCGGCCAGCGCGGACGCGCCGATCAGCCCGAGCGCGAACAGCAGCTCGGCGGCCGCGCCCGCGACCGGCTTCAGCGCGTTGGCGGCCTCGGCCGCGGAGGTCAGCGGGCCCTTCCCGCCGATGGCGGTGGCCGTGGCGATGATGATCGTCATCGAGACGATGCACGCGAACACCGCCCCGGAGATGGCGTCGATCCGCGCCCGCGGGTAGTCGGCCGGGTCGGCGCCCTTGTCCACCACCCCGGCGGCCGCGTACAGCTGCATGTACGGGCTGACCGTGGTCCCGATGAGGGCGACCCCCAGCAGCAGGAAGGCCCTGCTGTACTCGAAGTGCGGGATGACCAGGTTGGCGCCGACCTCGCCCCAGTTCGGGTGGCCCAGGATGGCCGCGACCGGGTAGGCCAGGAACGCGAGCGACATGATCAGGAAGATCCGCTCGGCCCAGCGGTAGGACCCGAATGAGACGAGCGCCCAGATGGCCACGGCCGCGATGGGGATGATGATGTACCGGCTGACCCCCAGCAGCCCGAAGGCGGCCCCGATGCCGGCGAACTCCGAGACCACCAGCCCGGTGTTGGCCAGCAGCACGCAGCTGAGCGCGACCGCGGTCTGCCGCAGGGTGAACTGCTCCCGGATGAGGGCGGCGAGGCCCTTGCCGGTGTAGGTGCCCAGCCGCACCGCCATCTCCTGCACCAGCACCAGCGCGATGGTGACCAGCAGCATGAAGAACAGGGTCCGGTAGACGAACTGGGATCCGGCCGAGGCGTAGGTGGCGATGCCGGCCGCGTCGTTGCCCGCGTTGGCCGCCACGATCCCGGGGCCCGCGATGGCCAGCACCAGCCAGATCCGGCTCTTGCGGGACCGCATGATCCGCAGCCCGCCGGACCGGAACCTGACCAGGCCGGTGAGGCCGCTCCGGGTCCGGGCCGACCGTGCCTCCTCGGCCTGCAATTCCTCCCGGGCGGTTTCCTCCGCGTCCTCCTGCGCGCTGCTCACCGCAGCAGCCGGGGGAAGTGCAGCCGCCCGTGGCCGGGCACCAGCGCATCCAGGATGTCGTCGGACAGGATCCGGCCGAGCGGCCTGCCCTTCTCATCGACCACGAGCAGCGACGAGCGCCGGGATTCCACCATCTCGTTGGCGACCGTGTCCAGGTCGGCGTCCGGCCGCAAGGTGACGGGGGGGTTGTCGAGGTCGATCAGGTCGGACAGCGGCTTATCGCCGTCGTTGACCAGCAGGTCGAACGCCGAGACGTCGCCGATGACCCGGTCCTTGTCGTCGACCACGGCGACGGAGTCGACATCGGTCTGGTGCTTGGCCAGCTTGCGCAGCCGCTTCCGCACCTCGGAGACGGTTTCGCCGGGATGCGCCGTGCACAGCACCGTGGTCATGACGCCCGCGGCCTCATCTTCGGGGTAGCCGAGCAGGCGGGCGAGTTCCCGCTCGGTGGCCGCTGGCATCTGCGCCAGAAGCTGGGCCTGCTCGGCCCCGGGCAGGTCGCGCAGGGCGTCGACCGCCTCGTCGGGTTCCATCCGCGCGACCAGCTCGGCGGCCTGAGCGGGCTCCATCTCGCGCAGGAGGGCGGTCAGCTCGTCCGGCTCCATCTCCTCCAGGACGTCCGCGGCGAAGTCGTGGTCGAGGCTGGCCAGCAGCTCCTTCCGGCCCGGCCGGCCCAGCTCCTCCAGCACGTCCGCGAGCTCGGCGGGCCGCAGCCGGCGCAGCGCCGAGTTCGGCTCGCGCAGCTTCATCGCGGCCGGCGCCTCCGGCGAGTCGGCGCCGAACGACTCGATCGCGGCCCAGTCGATGACCCGGTCGGGGGTCGGATGCCAGCGGAAGCGTTTGGGGCCGAGCCTGCGCAGCAGCGTCTGCAGGCTCACGTCCACGCCCACCAGCTGGACCTGGTCGCCGATCTGGGCGAGGTACAGATCGGCCGCCCGGATCACCTGCACCTCATCGGTGTCCACCAGCTGGTGATCGAGGATGTCGCGGTGCAGCAGCACCTCACCCTCGCGCCGGTGGAACTCGCGCAGGTCCAGCCGGGCCGTGCGGAGCGTCACCGAACGGCGCTCGACCCGGTCGATCGCGGACGCGTCGAGGAAGGCCCGGCGGCGCCCCACCCTGACCACGATCCCGGTCAGCGCCGGGTAGGGATCGGTGTTCCCGTGCACCTGGGCGACCATGTCGACCAGGCGGCCCACCTCCTCACCCGACTGGTTCAGCACCGGGGCGTCGATCAGCCCGACCAGCGAGACGATGTTCTGCCGGACGTGGCGAGAGGTCATCAGCCGTTGTGAGACGCCACCGAACAGGTGCGACGCGGCGCCGTCGCCGTTGCGTGAACGAGAGCCGGGCAGCCGGCCGTTGAAGAAGTGCCGGTCGGACACAGCAACCTCCTGGTCCACCAGCCAGGCCGGGTGGTCTACCCCGGGGCGGCCGGCAAGAGTGGAAGGGATCGGAACGGGCAGCATCCGGCGGCCCGGCCGATGGTGCTGGCCGCGCCCGCCGTGGTGGTACTGCAGGGATCACCGAGCACGGCCACACCTCCTTCAGTCGGCTGCGATATCCAGGCTCATCGTGCGGAACGTCCAGGCATCCCGCCCGTGGCCGGAAGGCTTCTTTATACGAGTCTGACATACCGCCGCCCGCGGCCGGGTCCCGCGTCCTGCCGCTGCGCACGGATCGTGGCAGCAGGCGCACGGTACGCGCCCGGCCCGGGGCCGGGCCGGGTCAGTTTCCGTCTCTGCCGTGGCCTGTTGTCAGGCGCCGGCCGCTTCCTCCGCGGCGTGGAAGGCGTCGAGTGCCTCAGTAGGGGTGCCGTAATAGCAGCCGGGGCCGAGAGCCGGGCCGATACCGTAACGGTCGAGCTGCTTCTGCACCGGACCGAGGACCGTGCTGAGGGCCAGCCGCACGTGCCGGTGCTGAAGCTGTCCGGCGAGCCGGGCGAGGACAACAGATGCGGTGTAGTCGATGTCCTCGATGGCCGTGCAGTCGACGACCAGCCAGCGCACCGGGCCGCCGTGGCCGGTCAGCGCCATGACGTCGTCGACGAGCTTGGGGGTGTTGGCGAAGTACAGGCTGGTGCCGAACCGGTAGATCACCAGCCCCTCCTCGGTCCGGGCGCCGGGCGTCACCGGGACCGGCCGCCAGTGCCCGGCCGGCGACTTCACCAGCACGCTGTTGAGCGGGCTGTAGCTGTGGCGCAGATGGTCGACGATCGAGGCGACGACGGCGAGCACGAGCCCGTACTCGACCCCCAGCACCACCACCGCCGCCGCGGTGAGCAGGGCGATGACGGACTCGCGGCGGCGGGTGGCCAGGATGCGCCGCATCCCGGCGACGTCGATGAGCCCGGCGGCGAGGAGGAACACCACCGCCGCCAGGGCGGCTTCGGGCAGGTAGGCCAGCGGCCCGGTGAGCAGGATAAGCACGACCAGAACCACGGCCGAGGTGGTGAGCTGGGCCAGCTGGCTGCGGCTGCCCGAGC
>DATINY010000481.1:0-12802 GCA_035473755.1 Streptosporangiaceae bacterium | reverse complement strand
GGCCGATACAGGTGATCACACCCTGCGGGTTCCCCTGGGCCAGCACAAGCCGATAGGGCGGCATGAATGGGACAACGGCGTGCCCGGAAGGCACTTCGTGACCCTGGTTCTCCAGGCGCAGGTGCGCACGGGCGGGACCGCCGCTGAGGTGGGGCGGGCGGGTCCGCCGACTGGCCGAGTTGCTTCCTCCTGGCCGGGCCGCGTGGGCCGCTGCTGGTGCTCACCCACGCGGCCCCTGGTCGTTGGTCCTTATCGCTAGCTTCGGTAAGGCGGTGTGAGCGGCGGGCTCGTCCCAGGTTGGCGGTCGACTCGATGACCAGTTTGCGGCTGGTGGCAGGCCACACCCGTTCGGACTTGGCGTGGTCCCCCATAGGGGCAGAGAACTGAACCGTTCCGGGCTGCGCGGCCTAGCCGGGCAGGTTCGCCTCGATGGCCGCGACCAACTCCGGGGCCTCCGGGGTGACCTGGGGACGGAACCGTGCGAGCACGGTGCCGTCCGGCCCGACCAGGAACTTCTCGAAGTTCCACAGCACATCGCCGGCCTCGCCGTCGGCGTCGGGCACCGCGGTCAGCTCCGTGTAGACCGGGTGCCGGCCGGGCCCGTTGACCTCGATCTTCTCGAACATCGGGAAGGTGACCCCGTAGGTGGTCGAGCAGAACTCACCGATCTCCGTCGCGGTGCCGGGCTCCTGCCCGCCGAACTGGTTGCACGGGAAGCCCACCACGGCGAACCCGCGCCCGGCGTAGCGCTCGTGCAGCCGCTCCAGCCCGGTGTACTGGGGGGTCAGCCCGCACTTCGAGGCGACATTGACCACGAGCAGGGTGCTGCCCGCCAGGTCGCCGAGCGAGCTAGGCTCGCCGTTCAGGGTGTTCACGGGCAGATCATGCACGGTCACGGGACGGTCCTCCGCTCGGTTCAGGGTCCCCCCTGTGCCTGATGCAACAGTGCGGAAGGCCGCTACATGCCCGCCGCGTCAGCGGGCCGGTGCTGGGGCGGGGACGGCGGAGTTCCAGACCGCCGGGCCCTGGTTCCAGGCCGGCTGACCCCGGTAGCCGCGGGCGACCATGGTGACGAACTGGTAGACCGCGTCCTCCTCCGGCGAGAGCGGCCCCGGCACCGCGTGCGGCGAGCTCATGCCGCGCTGCACCGACTCGCACGCGTGCCAGTCCTGTCGGTTGGTGATGTCCCAGAACTCGATCGCGTAGGCGGTGTCGAAATCCGGGCGCGCCAGCGACTCCGGCGCGAACGCCCAGGTGCACTCGATATGGGTCCGGTCGGCGGCCAGCGGCACCAGCCGGTGCACCATCACGTAGTCGGGATGCAAGCTCACCAGCACGTTGGGAAAAATGGCCACATAGATGACGGTGCGGAGCCCCTTCTCATCCAGCCCGCGCAACGGGGCTCCGTGGCTGGCCCCGTCCAGCGACATGGTGGCCACGCCGTCGCGGAGCTCCATCGTGCCGCCGACCCAGATCCCCGGGGCGGAGTAGTTCTGGCCGCTCCTGGGCGGGCTCACTTTGCACAGTTCGGGGTGGATCGTCGGGCAGTGGTAGCACTCGTGGTAGTTCTCGGTGAGGATCTTCCAGTTCGCGGTGGTCTCGTAGTCGTGCTGCCCGGCCACGACCAGCCGCTCCATCTCGTAGGGCGCGACGATCTCGCCGAGCGCGCCCAGGGCGTCGGCGAGCGGGGGCGCCGAGCCCGAGCCGTCCACGAAGACCAGGCCGTGCCACTCGGCGACCGGCAGCTCGTTCAGCCCCCACCGCTCCGCGGCGAAACCCGGCTGGTTCTTGAACCCGGACGCCGCCCGCAGGCTCCCGTCCAGCGCGTAGGTCCAGGAGTGGTAGGGGCAGATGATCACCTTCTGCTGGGCAGCCGCACCGCACGGCAGCAGCTCGTGCCCCCGGTGGCGGCAGGTGTTCGCGAACGCGCGCAGCACGCCCTCGTTGTCGCGGACCAGCAGCACGCTGCCCTCGCCGACCGACTCCGCCCGCTGGTCGCCCGGCCCGGCTATCTGATCGCTGCGTCCCACGCACATCCAGCCGCCGCCGAAGAAATGTCGCTGTTCCCACGCGAACACCGCCGGGTCCACATAGGCGGTGCGGGGGAGCATCCGGCTCTGGCCGAAGGGTGCCAGCGACGCGCCGAGCGCGGCCTGGTCGACGGGGGCGGGGGAAGACGGCGCTTGACTGACCATACAGTCAAGGCTATGCGGGGCCCGGCGCGGTGTCCAGGGATCCGGCGCAGCCGACGGCACGGCCGGAGGCGCTGCCGTGCCCCTGGCCCGCCGGAAGCGCCTGCCCGTGCCCCGGCCGCCGGGCCGGCCCGCGCGACCGCCGCGCGGCGCGCCCGAGTAGGGACCTCCTGTCGTGCTGGGGCACGATATTCTGCCCGTTCACGGCCCGGCCCGGGAGGCCGACGCTGGGATTGGTGGCGCCGCGCGCCGCCCCGATGTTCCCGCGGGAGACCTGATGAAGCTCACCCTTCGGCTCGCCGCCGTGGCCGCCGCCGGGCTGCTGGCCGCCGGCTGCGTGTCGGCCGGGCCGGCCGGGCAACCGTCGGCGTCGCCCGCGGCCTCGCCGGCCACGTCCGCCCCGGCCTCGGCACCGGCGTCCACGCCCGGATCCGCCACCCCGACTCCGTTCGCCTACCAGCCGCTGTTCCCGTTCGGGAGCCTGGCCGAGGTACGGGCCTGGCAGGCCAGCTACGCCTCGGGCGGCCACCAGCCCTGGCACCTGAACCCCGGCCTCACCGCGCTCGCCTTCACGCAGGGATACCTGGGCTTCACCCACATCGGCAAGGTGGCGGAGCTGCGCATGACCGCCGGGGACGCCCATGTGACCGTCGGCTTCCACCGCCCGGATGGCCACGTCAGCGCCGCCGCCGTCATCCACCTGGTGAAGTACGGCTCCGGCAAGAACGTGCCGTGGGAGGTGGTCGGTACCGACGACACCACCCTCACGCTTGACGTCCCGGCCTACGGCGGCATCGCCACCTCGCCGGTGCGGATCGGCGGCAAGGTCACCGGCGTGGACGAGAGCCTGCGGGCCGAGGTCCACCGGCTGGGCGCCAGCGGGCCGGTAGGCAGCTTCTGCTGCCAGCCGGCCGGCGGCCAGGCCAGCCCCTGGTCGTTCAGCGTCCCGTTCCACGCCCCGCCCGGCCGGGTCGTCACCATCGTGGTGCACACCGGCGGCCACGTCGCGGCGGTGGAGCGGTTCGCGGTCACCGGGGCCCGGGTCGGTTAGAAGGCCGCTGGCCAACAGCGTCGCTCTGCTTTCAGGCGCGCCTCCGGCACGACGCTTCCAGGCGCGCCTCCGGCACGACGCCTTCTGGCGCGCCTCCGGCATGACGCGGAGCGGATCGTCCGCGCCCGTAGATCCTGGCCGTCACGACGGGCCATGAGCCGTCAGTAATCTGGGTGGCATGCCCACACCGCTCCGGATTGCCGCCAAGGTAACCGTGGACGCCGGGCCGGCGGACACCTGGCGGACCGCGACCGACTGGCCCCGCCAGCGCGAGTGGATATGGGGCACGCGGGTGAGCGGCGGCCACGGCATCGGAGCCGGGCTGACCGCATGGACCGGCATCGGGCCGATCGGCTTCACTGACCACATGGTGGTCACCGAATGGGACCCGCCGCGCCGGTGCGAAATGAAGCACACCGGCCGGGTGGTGCGCGGGACGGGGATCTTCGAGGTCGCGCCGCACGGGCCCGGCAGCGAGTTCCGCTGGATCGAGGACGTCCAGCTGCCACTCCCGCCAGCTATCGGGGCCCTGGCGGCCCGGGTGATCATCCCCATCGCCGGGTGGGGCCTGCGATCGTCCCTGCGCCGTTTCGCCCGGCTGCTCGACTCGCCCGTGCCGATGCCCCAGGACTGACCGACCCCTACCGCCCGCGCTGGAAGGACCACCCCGTGCCGTACGCAACCCCTGGCGCCGACATCGTGCCGATCATCGATGCCGCGCCGACGCCGATCACCTACCTGGCGCCCGGCGGGAGCTTCCTGGTGCTGCTGCACCACGAGACGCATCCCCCCATCGCCATGCTGGCCCGGCCCTACCTGGCGCTGGCCGGGGTCAGGCTGGACGCGGCGCTCGGCGCCCGGCGCCGGATGCGCCACCTGACCGGCCTGTCGGTGGTGCGGCCCGCGGACGGGGCCGAGACGCGGCTGGACCTGCCGGCCGGGTCGCAGGTGGGGCCGCCCACCTGGGCGCCGGACGGCCGCCGCTTCGCGTTCTGCCTCGACCGTGCCGACGGGGTCGGGGTGTGGACCGCCGACGCGGCCACCGGCGCGTGCGCCCCGGTGCCCGGGCTGACCGTCCGCGACGTGCTGGGCGGGGACACCTTCGCCACCGGCGGGACCGTGCGATGGTCACGCGACGGGCGGTCGCTGCTGGCGCTCGCCGCTCCGGACGGGCCGCTGGCGCTGCCGGAGCCGCCGATCGAGCCGCAGATCGATGAGACCTCCGGCAAGCACTCGCAGATGGCCACCTACACCGACCTGCTGAGCACCCCGGCCGACGAGGACACCTTCGAGGCGCTGGCGACGACCGTCCCCTGCCGGGTCGACCCGGTCACCGGTGAGCGCCAGCAGCTGGGACCACCCGGGCTGTACCAGAGCCTCAACGATTCCCCGGACGGGACCCATCTGCTCGTGTACCGGCTCCAGCGGCCCTTCTCGTTCCGCGTCCCGTGGCAGCTGTTCGCCCGGCGGGCCGAGGTGTGGGATGCCGCCGGGGCGCCGGTCACCATCGTCGCCGACCTGCCGGTGAGCGACGAGGTGCCGCGGCAGGGCGTGCCGACCGGCCCGCGCCTGGTCAGCTGGGAGGAGCGGGCGCCGGCCAGCCTGATGTGGGCGGAGGCGCTCGACGGCGGCGACCCGGTCAGGCCCGCCGGCCACCGCGACCGGGTCTTCCGGCTCGGTGCGCCGTTCACCGGCGAGCCGGTCACGGTCACCGAGACCCGCCACCGCTGCCTGGGCTGGTACGACCTGGACCAGCCGAACCATCTGCTGCTGGTCGAGCATGACCGCGACCGGCGGTGGCTGACCACCTGGCTGCTGGACCTGGCCGAGCCGGACGAGGCCCGGGTGATCTTCGACCTGTCCATGGACGATGCCTACGGCGACCCCGGTTCGCCGCTGCTGGCGCTCCGCCCGGACGGCGCCCGCACCGTGCTGGGCGACGGCTCCGCCATCTACCTGCGCGGCGACGGGGCCACCCCGGACGGGGACCGGCCCTTCTTCGATCGCTTTGATCTCGCCACGCTGGCGGCCACCCGTCTGCACGAGAGCCCGCCGGGATCCGTTGAGCATGTGTTTGGTTTCACCGACGCCAGCGAGCCCGAGGTTGTGATCTGGCACGAGAGCCCCACCGAGGCGCCGAACCTGGTGGCCCTCACGCTCGGCGGCCCCCGCTCGCGGCCGCTGACCGCCTGGCCCGACCCGCACCCGCAGCTGACGCCGATCGCGCGGCAGCTCATCACGCACGACCGCGGCGACGGCGTGACCCTGTCCGGGATCCTCCACCTCCCCCCCGGCCATGACCCCGCCCGCGACGGGCGGCTGCCGCTGCTGCTGTGGGCCTACCCGTTCGACTTCGGCAGCGCCGACACGGCCGGCCAGATCCGGGGCAGCGTCAGCGAGTTCACCCGGCTGACCGCGCTGGGGCCGGTCGCCTTCGTCCTGCGCGGGTACGCGGTGCTGGCGGACGCGACCATGCCGGTGATCGGCGACCCGGAAACCATGAACGACACCTACCTGGAGCAGATCACCGCCGCCGCCCGGGCCCACATCCGGGCACTGGACGAGGCGGGGATCATCGACCCGGAGCGGGTCGTGGTCGCCGGCCACAGCTACGGCGGCTTCATGACCGCCAACCTGCTCGCGCACACCGACCTGTTCGCGGCGGGCATCGCCCGCAGCGGGGCCTACAACCGGACGCTGACCCCGTTCGGATTCCAGACCGAGCGGCGCAGCTTCTGGGAGGCGCCGGCGGTCTATGACCGGGTCTCGCCGTTCCGGTACGCCGACCAGATTGCCGCGCCGCTGCTGCTCATCCACGGCGCGCAGGACGCCAACTCGGGCACCTACCCGATCCAGTCGCAGCGGCTGTTCGACGCCATCCGCGGCAACGGCGGCACCGCCCGGCTGGTGGTGCTCCCGCACGAGAGCCACGCCTACCTGGCCCGGGAATCGGTCCTGCACGTCCTGGCCGAACAGTTCGGCTGGCTGGAACGCTGGCTCGGCCCCGCCCCGGAGACGCAGACGGGCCAGGAGGTGCCGGCCGGCCTGTCCGGCCGCCGCGGCTAGCGGCCCGGCGGTTACTTGCCGAAGCGCAGGAACGCCGTGAGCGCCGCGATCACCACCGCGACCCCGGTACCGAGGTAGAGCGTGTCCAGCCCGCCCTTGGATTCCACCACCGCGTCCGTGAAGGTGACCGCCGCCACCAGGATGATCATCTGGATGACCCTGGCCTTGAGGTCGTTCAGGTCGTCCATCTTCAGCCAGCCGGGCAGCCGCATGCCCGGGCCGTTCGCGTCGATCCGGCCGATGAACAGCTCATAGAAGCCGAAGGCCGCGATCATGAGGGTCGCGCCCACCAGGAACAGGTCGGTCAGGAGCAGGAGAAAGCCGAGGTTGTGGCTGGTCAGCTGGGGCTTTTCCACGAAGCTCGTCACCGACCTGACAAACACGTCGGTCCCGTAGACAAATGAAGCCAGGGCGGAGAGCAGGAGCACGATCACCGGGATGATCACGGTGATCCGGAACAGGCTCAGGCCCCGCTCAAAGCGGCCTTCCAGCCGGGGCCAGGGACCCCCGCCCGGGGTAGCTTCCGCCCCGCCCTCCTCGCGTGGCGCGTCAGCCATGCCTCATTGGACTCCTTCCCTCCCGCCAGGCACAAGGGCCCGGCCGCCGGTAGGCACTCTGCCCCGATCCCCGGCCGGCTGCCCCGATCCCCGGCCGGCCGCAGTTCGGCCGCCGGGGTGGCGCCTCTAAGCTGTGGTAATCATGGAGGGCCGCCAGCCGAACCGGCTCGGGGAATCGCTCACGCGACGGCAGAAACGGGTTTTCGCCGCCGTGGGCGCGGCGCTGGTGGCCGTGCTCGGCGGCGTCGGCGTGTGGGCCGCGACCGACCCCGGCAGCTACGGCCGCTCCGGGAACGGCTGCGTCAACGTGACGGTGCCGAGCACCACGGGCGGCGGCATCCTGCACGAGTGCGGTGACGCCGCGCAGGCCCTGTGCGAGCGCGCCTTCACCCACCACGACCGGATCGCCCTGCTCGCCCGCCCCCAGTGCCGCTTGGCCGGCTACACCCCCGCGGCCGGGTAACCGCTCACCGGCCCGGCGCATCCCGGCCGGGAATCGCAGTTGGCCCGGTGGCGTTGACACGGTAGCGTGACAAGAGGTGAAGGCTGCGGCCGTCTGACCGCAGGGCTCACCCGCACAACTAAACATGGGGGTGACAGGCTTCGACTTCGGTAGTTGATCCAGGGGAAGCGGGCCGAGGACTGCGGACATAACCTCGTAAATCCTGTGACCGCAACTCAATAAGTGCCAATGTAAAGCGCACTGCCCTCTCCCTCGCGGCCTGACCGCGAGTTAGGGGCTGTCAGCCCGGGAGCGCCTCCGGCCCGGTGTCTGGCATCAGCTAGGAGGATTCACCGCTCCACCCGGTCGCGGGGCTGAGCGGGACACTAACAGCGACTGAGCCCGTCGGCGGCTGGCCTGCAGGACCGCCGGGGCTGAGAAAAGCAGGGCAGGCTGCGCCCGGAGAAGCCCTGGTGATGTACTGAAGGACGCGGGTTCGATTCCCGCCACCTCCACGATTCCCCGCCACTTCCACGAGTGCTCAGGGGTGACCATGAGCATTGTTGGAGGTGTCCACCTCCCCGCATATCGGGACAAGGCCTATATCGGATCTCAGATCCGATATAGGCCTGTTTTCATGCGGTGTTTTCATGCGGCGTTACTGGGGGTCCCGGGCGCCCGGGCATTTACGGGGCGGCGGCCAGGATCTGGGCCGCGAGCGGCGCCGCGGACGCGGCGGGTGAGTGGCCGAGCTCGAGCACCGCGATGGCCACGTCGCCGCGGTAGCCCACGAACCAGCTGGCCCAGACCGTGTGCTTGACGCTCTTCATGGCCACGGTCCCCACCTGGCCGTAGACCTGCGGCCCGGCGAGGTCGGCCGCCGTGGCCGCGCCGCTTTGCACGGTGGCCTTCATGAGCGTCCGCAGCGTGGCCAGGTTCGCCGCGCTGAACGGGGGGTCGCCCTTCGCCGCCTGGGTGGCACCGGGGATCAGCGACGGCGTGTGCCGGGTGCCGGTGGCCACCTGACCCGCGATCATGGCCATGGCGAGCGGGCTCACCTGGACGCTGCCCTCGCCGATCGTGCCCGCCGCGACCGCGGCGACGCCGCTGGGGGTCCGCATGGAACCGGAGAAGGCCGGCAGCGGCAGCTGCCACGGCGCGCCGAGCCCGAAGCCGGACGCCGCGGCCGTCAGGTCGTGCCCGTTCAGCCGCCAGGACAGGCCGCTGAACGCGGTCCCGCACGCGTGCGCGAAATCCTCCTCGAAGGCCGGCTGCGCGCCGAGCCCCGGCTCCGGCGGGACGTTCGTGAAGATGCGCCCGCCGACGTCGTTCACGCTGTGGCACGGGACCTGTGTGTTCACGCTCAGGCCGCCCGCAAGCAGCGCGGCGGTGGAGACGATGGTGAACGCCGGGCCCGGTGAGTAGCGGCCGGCCAGCGGGTCGATCGCGGGCGTGCCCCCGGCGGTGTGCTGGGCGACAGTGAGGATGCGCCCAGTCGATGCCTGGACGGCGACCGCCGCGGCCGACTGCGGCAGCGACTCCATGGCGGTGTCGGCCGCGGTCTGCAGGCCGGAGTTGATGGTGGTGCGCACCGGCCGCGAGGCCTGCCCGGGCCATCTGCGCAGGACCGCGACCTGGCGGCCGCGCGCGGTCTCCGTCACCACCTTGATGGTGGGCGTCCCGGCCAGATCACGCTGGCGGGCCCGCTGCAGCCCGGAAAGCCCCACGGTGGCGCCCGGGCGGTAGGCGATGCCCTGATCGCGCAGGGTGCTGGAGGTCTCGGTCCCCACCGACCCGACCACGGCCGGGGCGACGCTGCTGAACAGCCGGAGCTGCTCCGGCTTGATGATCAGGCCGGGGACCCGGGCCAGCCGGCTGGCCATCCGGTTGTACTGGGCCGGGCGGAGCACCACCAGCTCCTGGAAGGAAGATCTCGGCGCGGCCAGGATGAAGCCGAGCAGCTGGGTGGGATCAAGCTTCGTGATCCGGCCGAGCCTGGCCGCGGTGACCTCCGGGTGGGTGAGGCGGTCGGGCCGGACCCCGGCCAGATACGCGGTCGACGGCAGCTGCAGCGAGGCGCCATTGGCGTCCTCGAGCAACGCCCGGCGCGGGGTGCTGGACACCACCGCCAGCCGCAGGCCGGGGCGCAGGCCCGGGTTGATCACGCTGGGGGACCACACCACCTTCCACCCGGACCCGGTCTGGCGCAGATCGAAGCTGCCGCCGTAGTCCCAGGGAGGGCCGTCCTGGCCCAGGTCGACCGAGGCGCTGAACTCCGCGTGCGCGGTGTTCCCGTGCTGGCTGATCGGGCCCATCGCGACGAAGAAGGCCGCCGCGTCGAGCTGGAGGTAGGCGTCCTGCAGGGCGGTCGCCACCACCTCTGGCTGGCCGGTGGTCAGCTCGGCCGCCACCTGGTACTGATGCTGCTGCCAGGCCAGCAGGAACGCCTGCACGGTGGGCTCGGCCGATGGCGTGGACCACAGCCCGCCGGCGAAGCCCACCGCCCCGAACCCGATCACCAG
The DNA here is from genome assembly GCA_035473755.1 of Streptosporangiaceae bacterium. Classification (GTDB taxonomy): domain Bacteria; phylum Actinomycetota; class Actinomycetes; order Streptosporangiales; family Streptosporangiaceae; genus UBA9676. The sequence continues at coordinate 2,972 of DATINY010000481.1, read as the reverse complement.
CACGGCTGCGATCACCTTCGGCAGCGATGTGCGGGTGCGGAGGCCGCTCACTCCCCGCGTCTTCCGCCCGCTCCCCCGATTGCCGCCCGTCAGCGGCACGCGCCGCGCGCCTTCCTTAGATCCATCCCCCACATGGCCATTCTGCGGCGCGTTCTCCCCAGCGCCCTTCTGCGGCACGCGCTTGAGAGCGACAAATGGCGCGGTGACGGGCCGTGCCGCGTGCGCGCCCCGCTTACGGTAGGAGGCCATGGCCTGCCTCTCCGCTACCTTCGCCGCCGGAAGGCACGTTCTACCTCCCTGGCAGCGTCCCGCCGCGCCAAGTCCTGGCGCTTGTCGTAGGTCCGCTTGCCACGGGCCACGGCCAGCTCGACCTTGACTTTCCCACCCAAGAAGTACAGCGAGAGCGGGATCAGCGTGAACCCGCGCTCGGCGGTCTCGCTGGCGAGTCTGTCGATCTCCTTCCGGTGCAGCAGCAGCTTACGGGGCCGGCGCGGCTCGTGGTTCGTCCAGGTTCCATGTGCGTACTCGGGGATGTGGACCCCGTGCAGCCAGATCTCCCCGTCGGTGATCTGGCCGTACCCGTCCGTCAGGGACGCACGGCCAGCACGCAGCGACTTCACCTCGGTGCCGGTGAGGACGAGGCCGGCCTCCACGACATCCTCGATGTGATAATCGTGCCTCGCCCGGCGGTTGCGGGCAACAATCCGGCGTTCGGCGTCGGCAGCCACGGTCCTGGCGGAGGCCTGCCTCACGCCCGCAGGTAGCGCCGCAGGGTGAAGAAGGAGGTGGCGCCGCAGATAATCACACCCATCACCATAGCGAGCAGTATGACCTCGACCAGGTCGGTCGCGGTGAGCGTGACGTTGTAGGGGAAGTACTGCTGCAGCGTGTCCAGCCCCAGCGATTTCACCGCGATCAGCAGGGCGGCCGCGATCAGCCACCCGGCCAGCCCCGCGAGCACCCCTTCGACGAGGAAGGGCAGCTGAACGTAGAAGTTCGAGGCGCCGACCAGGCGCATGATGGACGTTTCCCGGCGGCGGTTGAAGGCCGACAGCCGGATCGTGTTCGCCACCAGGAGGATCGCCGCGATGAGGAGGACGATCGCGATGATCACCACGCCGTTCCTGGCCCCGTCCAGGAGCTTGTAGAACTTCGCCAGCAGCGAGGAGTCGTTGACGATCTGGTCCACGCCGGGCCTGCCCTGCACCGTGCCGGCCACGATGGTGAAGTCGGTCTGCGCATTGCGCAGCTTCACCTGGAACGAGTCGGGGATCTCGGACTTGCTGACCAGGCTGGTGAACGAGGGCTCACGCGAGAAGTCCTGCTTGAAGTGCAGGTAGGCCTGCTCCTGGGACTCGTAGAAGACCCGCTGCACCTGGGGCAGCGCCTTCAGGTCGCTCGCGATCTGGGCCTTCTCCGCCGCGGTGGCCGGGCCGTTCTGGTGGCATTGCGGGCTGACGCTGGTGGCGGTGCACAGGTAGATGGAGAGCTGGACCTTGCCCTGCCAGTAGGTCCTGGTGTTGTTGACCTGCTTGACGAACAGCAGTCCCGTGCCCAGCAGCGACAGGCTGATCGCCACCACGACGATGAGCGCGATCGTCATGGTCAGGTTACGCCGGAGGCCGGTCCAGACCTCCTGAAGGACGAATTGTGCGCGCATGGTCGCTGATCCCTCGGCAATCGGTGGCTATCGGCCAGCCAGCGCTGGCCGACCAGGTCAGTAAGCCTGGCCGTATACCCCGCGTGACTGGTCACGGACGACTTTGCCGTATTCCAGCTCGATCACTCGCTTACGCATGGAGTCCACGATGGCCGCGTCGTGCGTGGCCATGACCACGGTGGTGCCGGTCCGGTTGATGCGGTCGAGGACCTTCATGATCCCGATGGAGGTGGCCGGGTCGATGTTCCCCGTCGGCTCGTCGGCCAGCAGGATCATCGGCCGGTTGACGAACGCCCGCGCCACCGCCACCCGCTGCTGCTCCCCGCCGGAGAGCTCGTCGGGCATCCGTTCGTGCTTGCCTTCCAGCCCGACCAGGTCGATCACTTCCGGGACGACCTTGCGGATGAACCGCCGGGGCTTCCCGATGACCTGGAGCGCGAACGCGACGTTGTGGTAGACGCTCTTGTTGGGCAGCAGCCGGAAGTCCTGGAACACACATCCGATCCGGCGGCGCAGGTAGGGCACCTTCCAGTTGGTGATCCTGGCCAGGTCCTTGCCGGCGACAAAGATCCGGCCCTCGGTCGGCCGCTCCTCGCGCAGGATCAGCCGCAGAAAAGTTGACTTGCCCGAGCCGGACGGGCCCACCAGGAAGACGAACTCGCCCTTCTCGACATCGAGACTGACGTTCTCCAGCGCCGGCCGGCTCTGGTTGGTGTACGTCTTGGTGACGTTGTCGAAGTGTATCACAGGCCCATCACACGCGCTCGGCGAATACTGACCGTACGGCCGCGGGGAACGGGGAGGCCCCGCCGCTACCGGCCTACCCGGCTGGTCGTTGCGCTGCTGCCCGGTTTGGCCAGACGACAGTCTAGGGGGGAAACTTGGCGCAGACGTGCAACACTGGTGAAGTGACGCCGAACGCCATCAGCGGGGGGTTACCGAGATGAGCTGCGAACACCTGATCTGCGCCCAGTGCGCAGCGCCGGTGGTCGAGGGACGCTGCCCCGCCTGCCAGCTGGCCCGCGCGCAGGTCCACCGTCGCTCCCCGGGGCTGAGCGTGCCGCTGCTGCTGGTGGCGCTGCTCGCGCTGCTACTCCTGCTAGTGGCCCTGCGTCTCGCCCACTAGCGGCACTCATCGGCCCCTGAGCGGCCGTCATCTGTCGCCGTGCTCGGCGGCGCTCTCCTGGGTGCGCATCCAGCGGATCTCCGCCGCGATGAAGTCATCGATCTCGCCATCGAGTACCGCGGCGGTGTTGCTCGTCTCCAGCCCGGTGCGCACGTCCTTGACGTTCTGGTAGGGGTGCAGCACGTA
>DATINY010000480.1:0-4495 GCA_035473755.1 Streptosporangiaceae bacterium | reverse complement strand
CCGCGCGGGGGCTGCGCTGCAACCCGGCGAAGCTGCTGCTCGACCCCTACGCCCGGGCGATCAGCGGCGAGGTCACGTTCGGCCCGGAGGTGCTGGGCTACGCGGTGGGCAACCCGGACGCGCCGAGCGCGCTCGACTCGGCCGGGCATATGCCGCGCAGCCTGGTCGTGGACGGCGCGTTCGGCTGGGCCGATGGCAGCCCGCTCCGGCGCCGCTACTCCGACACGATCATCTACGAGGTACACGTCAAGGGCTTCACCATGCGCCACCCCGGGGTGCCGGCCGAGCTGCGCGGCACCTACGCCGGGCTCGGGCACGAAGCCGCCATCGGCTACCTGACCGACCTCGGCGTGACCGCGGTCGAGCTGCTGCCGGTGCACCAGAACGTGCCCGAGAGCTTCCTGCCCCAGCGCGGGCTGACGAACTACTGGGGCTACAACACGATCGGGTATTTCGCGCCGCACAACGGCTATTCCGCGGCAGTGCGGGCCGGGCGGCCCGGCGGCCAGGTCGCCGAGTTCAAGGCCATGGTGGACGCCCTGCACGCGGCCGGCCTTGAAGTGATCCTCGACGTGGTCTTCAACCATTCCGCCGAGGCCGACCAGATGGGGCCCACGCTCTGCTTCCGCGGCCTGGACAACCCGGCGTACTACCGGCTCGACCCCGCCGACCCCAGCCACTACATCGACACCACCGGCTGTGGCAACTCGCTCAACGCCGGTGACACCCTGACCCTTCAGCTGATCATGGATTCGCTGCGGTACTGGCTGACCGAGATGCACGTCGACGGCTACCGCTTCGACCTGGCGCCCTCACTGGCCCGCCAGGAGGGCGGGTTCGACCAGATGTCGGCCTTCTTCGACCTGGTGGCGCAGGACCCGGTGGTGTCGCAGGCCAAGCTCATCGCCGAGCCATGGGACGTGGGCCAGATGGACTCCTACGACGTCGGCCGGTTCCCGCCGCTGTGGCGGGAGTGGAACGGCAAGTACCGCGATGCCATGCGCGACTTCTGGCGCAGCCACCCGATCGGGATCGGCGAGTTCGCCACCCGGTTCGCCGGCTCGGCCGACCTCTACGGCGGCGCGGGCCGGCGCCGGCCCACCGCCTCGGTGAACCTGTTCACCGTGCACGACGGGTTCACCCTCGCCGACCTGGTTTCCTACAACGACAAGCACAACGAGGCCAACGGCGAGAACAACCGGGACGGGACCGACGACAACCGCTCCTGGAACTGCGGCGCGGAGGGGCCCACCGGCGACCCGGCCATCCGGGCGCTGCGCGCGCGGCAGTCACGGGCGATGCTCGCCGCGCTGCTGCTGTCGTTCGGCGTGCCGATGCTGCTCGGCGGGGACGACCGCGGCCGCACCCAGCAGGGCAACAACAACGCCTATTGCCAGGACAACGAGATCACCTGGTTCGACTGGTCCAGCGTGGACGAGGAACTGCTGGCCTTCACCCGGCAGCTGATCGCCTTCCGCAAGCGGCACCCCGTGTTCCGCCGCCGGCGCTTCCTGGCCGGGAAGGACGCGGCCGAGCTCGGCTGGTTCACCTTTGCGGGCACCCCGATGGCTTCGGCTGACTGGGCTGACCCCGGCGCGCTGTCGCTGGCCATGTACCTCGACGGTTCCGACGCCCCCGACCGGGGGGAGGATGGCACCCCGATGGTGGATGACGATTTCCTCGTCCTGTTCAACGCCTGGTGGGAACCGCTCGACTTCGTCATACCGGAGACACGCGCCGGGCTGGAGTGGCGGGCGGAGATCGATACCTACGATCCCGCCGGTGCGGGTGCGGCGCCGCCGCGCCACGCCGGTGACCGAATCAGCGTCGGTCCCCGCTCGGTCGTCGTGCTGCGCGGCCCGCTCCCCTAGCGCAGTAGCCGGCCCGCGTCTCACGGTAGTAGCCGGGCCGCGGCCCCGGTGTATCGGCCGTGCCGCGCCCGGCTGGCCCGGTCACGGGATGCCGGCCAGCCGGAGCCCGGCCGTGGTCGCGGCGGCCGCCACGATCACTACCGGGAACGGCGCGCGGCGGAGGGCAAGCACCCCGCCGACCAGGACGCCTGCTGGCCTGGCCCAGCCCGCGAAGCCGTGCCCCTGGGTGAGGGCGGCGGTGGCCACCAGGGCGGTCAGCAGCACGGCGGTGGCGACGGACAGCAGTCGCTGCAGGCGGTCCGGGATGCGTACCCGGTTCCGGAACACCGGCCCGGCCAGGCGGAACGCGTAGGTTCCGGCGGCCAGTGCGGCGATGGCGAGCAGGGGCATCAGCGCACCTCCAGCGCGGGATTGGTGTCGGCAACGGTGGCGGCGGGCCGCCCCGCGAGCACCAGGCCGCCCAGCGCGAGCAGCACCGGCACGCCGGCCGGGAGGAAGGGGGTGGCCGCGACGGCGATGATTGCGCCGGCCAGGGCCGCGTGACGGGTGCCGCGATGGGTCAGGGAGGGCAGCACCAGGGCCAGCAGCACGGTGGGGAAGGCCGCGTCCAGCCCGAAGCTGCCGGTGTTGCGCAGGACCGCCCCGGCCAGCACGCCGAGCACCACGGCCACGTTCCAGCACCCGAACAGGGCAAGGCCGCAGGTCCAGAACGTGACGCGGCGCCGTCCCGGCCCGTGCTGGCGCATGGTGAACGCCACTGATTCGTCGGTGATCAACTGCGCGCCGAGCAGCCGCGTCCACCACCTGGCCCCCACCGTGTCGGCGACCGTGAAGCCGTAGGGCAGGAGGCGGGCGTTGAGTATCAGGCCGGCCAGGACCGCGGCGGCCGGGCTGCCGCCGGCGAGCACCACGCCCGCCGCGGCGAACTGGGCGCCGCCGGCGAAGACGAGCACGGACATGGTGATCGGCACCCAGGGGCGCAGGCCGCCGGACACGGTGATGGCGCCGAAGGAGGCGCCCACGATCGCGTCGGCGAGGCAGACCAGGGCGATGTCCCGGAGGCTGCCGCGATCGAGTGTTCGCCAGAACGAACGCATGTCCACTAGCATGAACACAACGGCATGCGTTCGTCAAGCCGAACAAACGGACGTCTGGAGCGAACACATGGGCAACGATTCGCCGGCCGGGGAGGCGGGCCCCCCCTCCCTGATCTCGCTTATCGCGGCGTCGATCCGCCGGGAGCGCGACCGGTCGGGGCTGTCCCTGACCGAGCTGGCCAAGCGGGCGGGCATCGCCAAGTCCACGCTGTCCCAGCTGGAATCGGGCGTGGGCAACCCCAGCGTGGAGACCCTATGGGCGCTGGGAGTCGCGCTCGGTGTCCCGTTCAGCCGGCTGGTCGACCAGCCGCGGCCGACGGTGCGGGTGATCCGCAGCGGAGAAGGACCGGTCACCTACTCCGAGCGGGCGAATTACGCGGCCACACTGCTGGCCTCCTGTCCCCCCTACGCCCGGCGGGACATCTACCGCATCGAGGTGCAGCCGGGCGAGCCCCGGCTGTCGGAACCGCACAATCCCGGCGCCACCGAGCACGTGGTGCTGAGCACCGGCCGGGCGCTGATCGGCCCGGCCGCGGAGCCGGCCGACCTCGGCCCCGGTGACTACATCTGGTACCCGGGCGACGCGCCGCACATCTTCAAGGCCCTCGAATCCGACACCACCGCGGTATTGATCATGGAGCACATCTGAGCTCGCCGCGGAGCAGGTCATCAGCAGCCCGTCGGAAGCGGCCGGCGACCTGCCCGGTGTCGGCGCCGAGGCTTCTGGCGCCTCGCCGTAGGGTGACGGGATGAGCATCATCCAGGTCCCTTACCACCTTGATGAGTACCTGCCCGATCTGGATGTCCCGCTGCCGCCGGACGTGGTGATCACCCCGGACCTGCCGGGGGGTGATGTGTGGGGCCGGCTGGGCGCGCTGTATTCGTCCGTGGCGGCCGCGGTGGCGGGCGAGGCCGGACGCGGTGGGCGCCCGGTGGTGATGTCCGGCGATTGCACGACGGCGCTGGGCACGATGAGCGGGCTGCAGCGGGCCGGCATCGAGGCCGGAATCGTCTGGTTCGACGCACACGGCGACGTCCAGACCCTGGAGACGACGACGTCGGGCTACCTGGGCGGCCTGCCGCTAAGGCTGCTGGTGGGCTACCGGCCCGAGCTGATCGCCGCCCGGCTCGGGCTGCGTGCCGTGCCCGAGCGCCAGGTCACCCTGGTGGGCGCCCGCGACCTCGACCCGCCCGAGGTCTCCTATCTGGCCGGCGCGCAGATCCGCCGCTGCGAGGTCGGCGAGGTGGATTCCGCCCTGCCCGACGGGCCCCTGTATGTGCACCTGGACCTCGACGTGGTCGACCCGGCCCAGCAGCCCGGCCTGCGGTTCCCGGCACCCGGTGGCCCCAGCCCGGCCCAGGTCACCGGGGCGCTGGACGCGGTGCTCGGCACGGGGCGCATTGCCGCCATCGGGGTCGGCTGCACCTGGTATCCCGGTCACTCGGCCGCGGACCGGATCAGGCAGCACCTCGGCGCCGCGCTGGCCTGAAACCACAGGGCCGAAGCCCCTCCACCCGGACGGAAAC
>DATINY010000479.1:0-1778 GCA_035473755.1 Streptosporangiaceae bacterium | reverse complement strand
GTGCGGGCCGGCACGAGCCGCAGCGGAGGGCAGCCGGAGCCGGCGGTGCCGAGCGGGACGGCGCGCCGCGGGATCCGCACTCCGATCAGCTGGCACAGGCCAGGGCGCAGGAGCGTGAACGCGCCGCCTTCGGGGTCGATGACCGCGGCATCACCGGCGCCGATGGTGATCTCCTGCCGGTGCTGGCGGGCCAGGCTGCAGCCGGTCACGTTGATCCCGAAGAACAGCTCGTCCCCGCCGCCCGAGGGTGGTCCGCTGCTTTGACGCACGCCGGCGAAGGTTCCGCAGAGCACGGAGGCACCAGGCAGCCGCCATTTGACCAGATCGACACGCGGCGCGGAGTCTGGCAGCGGCACGACTGGCAGGAGCCCCTGCTCGCTCAGCTCGTGCAGCGCCCGGCGCCGTGACGGCGCAGGGATACCCCGCGTCGTGAACGTCAGCGTCGGCGTCGCCGGGCTCAGGCCCGCCATGGCGGCTCCCAGTCCGTCACGGGTAGGGCAGCGGTCGTGACGGCTTGAGTTCACCATAGTCCAGGCTGGTGTTCGCTCGGGTCCGGGCCTGCCCGGCACGGACCTTCGTACCGTAAGGCCGAAGCGAATCCGGCTCATCGGATCGGAGGACGGGCATTGGCTACCGATCGGGTGCTCATTGTCGGCGGCGGGATCGCCGGCCTCAGCCTCAACCTCGCCCTGCGCCAGAGCCCCTGGCGCGTCGAGCTGGTCGAGCGCGGCGCCGGCTGGAATCAGCCCGGGGCCGGCCTGGCGGTGCAGCCCAACGCCATGCGGGCGCTGCGGTGCCTCGGCGTCGCCGCCGCCGTCGAGCGGGCCGGCGCCGTCATCGACCGGTTCGGATACCGCGACCAGGGCGGCGCGCCGCTGTGCGACATCGACCTTGACGACCTGTGGTCGGACGTGGGCCCGTTCGTCGGCATCACCCGAGCGGCCTTGCACGACGCGCTGCGGTCAGGCCCGGACCGCTGCCGCCTGGGGACGTCGGTGACATCGGTGACGCAGAAAGACGGGCTGGTGTCGGTGTCGTTCGACGACGCCACGGTGGCCGGCTACGACCTCGTGGTCGGCGCGGACGGCATCAACTCCGATGTCCGCCGCCTCGCCGTCGATGCGCTGGCACCCGCTTACGGGGGCCAGATGGCGTGGCGCAGCCTCGCGCCGATCCGCCCCGGCTCGCTCCGCGGCGTCCAGTTCTGGCTGGGCGAGGACCGGTTCTTCGGGCTGTGCCCCGCGGGCCACGACACCACCTACGGCTTCGGCAACCTCACCTGTGCCCGTCTCCGTGAGCCGGTGGCCGGGCGCGCGCACCGGCTCCGCGAACGCTTCGCCGGCTTCGGCACGCCCGTGCAGGAGTACCTGCAGGCCGTGGGGCGGGACAGCGACATTCACTGCTCACCCGTTGAGTGGCTGCCCGGTACCGCGTGGTACCGCGGCCGGGTCGTGCTCATCGGCGATGCCGCCCACGCGATGTCGCCCATGATGGGACAGGGCGGCTGCATGGCAATCGAGGACGCCCTCGTGCTCGCCGACGAGCTCTGCCACGCCCCGGACATACCGGCCGCGATCGCCGCCTTCGCCGGGCGCCGTCGTCCCCGGGTGGAGTGGGTGCGCGAGCAGAGCCAGGCCCTGACCGAGCTGGTGCGGCTGCCCGCCCGCATCCGCAACCGTGCGCTGCGCGACCGGGGCACCGGCGCCTTTCACGACCGCTACCGACCTCTCGTCGCGGTTCCATGAGCACAGCAGGCTCCTGGGTGCCGTGGTTAGAGC
>DATINY010000478.1:0-9253 GCA_035473755.1 Streptosporangiaceae bacterium | reverse complement strand
GGCGACGGCCGGGTTGCGGCGCAGTTGCTCCAGGCAGCGGGCACGGTCCCGCCCGATGCGCCCGGCCGGGATGCCCAGCCTGGCGCTGATCTCGGCGTCCGGCACGGGAGGGTCCTCGATGAGCAGGCTGATCAGCTTTTGGCTGCCGGGGGGCAGGTGCGTGAACGCCTCACGCAGCGCCGCGCTGCGCTCGGCCAGCTGCAGCTCATGCTCCACCATCCCGGCTGACCCGCCCGGGATGTCCCCGGCGTCCAGCATGTACTCCGCAGCCTGCTGCCTCCCCGCTGCCCGCAGGACCCGGCCGCATTCCCGCAGCGTCGCCGTGGCGAGCCAGCCGGGGAGCATCGCCTGATCGCGGACCGTCGCGAGTTCGTCCACGAGCCGCAGCCAGACGGTCTGGCCGACGTCGCTGGCCTCGGCGGCGCCCAGCCGGTGCCTGCGGCAGATGGACCAGACCAGCGGGGCGTACCGCACCACGAGCGCGTCCCATGCCTGCCTGTCGCCGTTTCTCGCGCGCGTCACCAGGTCAGTGACGAGCAGCTCATCGCCCATCGTGCCCGTCTCAGCAATCATGATCTGGTTCTCCTTTCCGCGGTCAGGCCCGGGTGACGTGCGCGGTGACCCGTTCGTGCCGTGCGGGCCGCGCCCGGTCATAAAGAACCGCCAGCACGGCCCCGGCCAGCACGGCCCCGATCGCGATCAGGATGGCCTGCCAGCCATAGACGCCCCCCATGGCTCCGGTATGGGCCGGGGCCAGTGGACCTCCCCTTCCCGCGCCTGCAGTTCCCGGAGGCGGGACAGGCGCGGCGAGGGCGGCCGGGGCCCCGCCGGCCCAGGTGACGGCCGCGAACGCGGCCAGGATGGCCGCGCAGCGCCGCCGGATGCGTTGCGTCCTGTTCATGACAGATCTCCCCCCGCAGGCGTCCGCGTGTATAAGGCGATCGTCGGCGGGGACGTGTCCCGTTGTCATGAGTCGGCTGTCCCGGGCGGGCCGGGAATTTCCGGCCCTCAGGAGCGGGCCTGGTGGCCCAGGCCGGCGTCCCGGGCCCGCACAATGGCCTGCGCGCGGTCGGCCACCTGAAGCTTGGTCAAGATGTTGGAGACGTGATTGCGGACCGTCTTCTGGCTCAGTTGCAGCCTGGCCGCGATGTCGGCGTTGGACCGGCCCTGCGCCACCAGTTCCAGTACCTCCCGCTCCCGGTCGGTCAGCTGCGGGAAGATGGCCGGCGCGGCCGGCGCGGCGGTGAAATAGGCCAGCACCCGGGCGGCGAGCTCGGTGCCAAAGATGATCTCCCCGTTGGCGGCGGCGTAGACCGCGCGGAGGATCTGTTCCTGGTCGGCGCCCTTGAGCAGGTAGCCGCGGGCCCCGGCGCGAACGGCGGAGAATACCGACTCGTCGTCGTCGAACATGGTCAGCACGACGACGGCGATGTGCGGGCTGTCGGCCACGATGCGGCGGGTCGCCTCGATCCCGTCCATGCCGGGCATGTGCAGGTCCATCACCACGACGTCGGGCTGGCCGTGCAGCGCCAGCTCGACGGCCTGCAGGCCGTCCGTGGCCGCACCGGTCAGTTCGGTGTCGTCGGCGGCCTGGAGCATCGCGGTCAGGCCGTCGCGGAACAGAGGGTGGTCGTCGGCGATGAGGACGCGGATCGGGTCGGTCATCCAGGCCTCCCGGCCGGCAGCCGCGCGGCGATGCTCGTTCCGTGCGGTTCGCGCGGCTGGATGCCCAGATCGCCACCGAGTTCCGCGGCACGTTCCCGCATGGCGGTGATCCCCACCCCGGCGCGCCAGCCCTCGGGAAAGCCGACGCCGTCGTCACACACGTCGATGGCCAGGCCCTGATCCAGGTTGATGCGTACCTCGCACGAGCATGCGTGGGAATGCCGGACCACGTTGGTGAGTGCCTCGGTCACGATCCGGTAGGCGGCCACCTCCACCGCGGCCGGCAGGCCGGCCAGCTCGTCGCCCTGGCAGTGGAGGGTAATGGCCACCGCCGGCGCCTCACGGCGCAGGCGGGCGATCTCCTCGCGGAGCGACCCGGCCAGGCCCAGCTCGTCAAGCGCGGGCGGCCGCAGCCCATAGACGATGCGGCGCACGTCGGTGACCGCCTGCTGGGTTTCGGTCTTCAGCCGGGACAGCAGCTGCTGCAGCGCCTCTGGATTTCCCTTCCCGTTGGCGAGCGACCGCGCGGTATCCAGGCCGAGCGTCAGGCCGGCGAGCGTAGGCCCCAGCTCGTCGTGCAGGTCACGGCGCAGCCGCCGCCGCTCCTCCTCCCGGGCGGCCACCCGCTTCGCCAGCGATGCCTCCAGCGCGCCACGGAGCGCAACGGCATGCGCGGTCGGGCCGACCTGGCGGGCGAGATCTTCAAGAAGCCGTTCGTCCTCGGCTCCCAGCTGCTCGCCGGGGGACCGCTGGCCCACGAGCAGCCGCCCAACGGTCTCACGCTGAGACACCAGGGCGAAGGCCTTCACCACCGCGGGCTTCTGCCCCCAGGCGGCGGCGGGCACCCAGGAATTTCCCTGCCGGAGCTCGACCGCGGCATAGGGCAGGCGCAGGCTGTCGGCCACGGTCTTGGCCACTGAGCCCAGCACCGACTCGGCGCCGGCCGCCTCCTCCACCTGGCGCCCCAGCCGCGCCATGGCGGCGTACGGCGCGTCCCGGTCGCCAAAGAACAGCCGCTGCACCCCACGCTGCACCCGGCCGCGGAGCGGCCACAGGGCCAGGGCGGCGATCACGGTGGCCAGCACCTGTACGCCCAGGCTGCGGCCGACCCCGAACACCCCGCCGGCGATGGCCACGACGGCCAGGTACACCACCGCCACCACGCCGCTCAGCACGGCGTAGAGCACGGCCCGGCTCAAGATCACATCGATCTCATAAAGCCGGTACCGCAGCACCGCCACGCCGATCGCCACCGGCAGCAGGCCCCCCGCTATCCCGAGGGCAATCGTCACCGGGTCCGGGAAGAAGTCGTTGGCTACAATCCCCGCCACCAGGATCGGAATCGTCGCGAGAAACCACTTGAGCTGCAGGCGCACGACCTGTCCCGACCGCCGCCAGCGCAGTACCACGCTGGCACTGACCGCGGCCAAGACGACAAGCCCGGACCCGACGGCCACGAGCATCATGATCCCGAACACCGGCTCGGCGCTGGGTATCGCGTACGGGTTCGGCAGGTAGTTGAGTGAGCTGCCCATGGTCTCCGGAATGAACGCCCGTCCCACCGCGGTGAGGGGGACGATCAGCAGGGCCGCCCACAGCACCGGCCGCCAGCGCCGCGACAGCAACCGGCCGTCCGGGAACACCAGCGGCAGCACGAAAGCCGTCAGGCAGACCGCGGGCGCAAAGCTCCACGTGTTGATCCAGAGAAACGCGGTCCCGAAGGGCAGCGAGCCCGGCGAGTACACGAGCGTGTAGCGCGAGTACACGAAGACGAAGTCAGAAAGCGCGGCGGCGAGCGCGATGGCGCACAGCAGCGGGCCCATACGCTGACCCGGCCGCCGGGCCAGGATCAGGCTGCCCACCAGGGCGTAGCCCAGCGCGCCGAAGATCAGCGCTCCGGACACATCCCGGCTCATGACCGCCAGCACTGCGGTCCACGCGACCAGCACCAGGGCCGCGCCCGACGCCAGCCATGCCCACGTGGCCAGGCTAAAGAACCGGGCCGCCACGGCTGACGGCAAACCTCGAGCACCGCCCACAGGCCAAATGTCCTACACGTCCGTCCCGCTGTCATGGGGCCGGCGTCCCGTCCTGCCCGGGACGCGGCGCCCGTCCGGCCTCACGGCATGGTGCCCGGCATGTGCTGGCGCATCGAGTCCCCCTGATTCACCGTGACCGGGCACCGCACCCCCTGCCCCGGTTGTCTCATAGTCATATCGGCGGCAAACCGTTGCACGCGATGCCTCCTGGGATGCACCATATACGCGACATACGTCGCATCTCGCCCGGCCCGCGGTGTGGCGCGCGGGCCGCCCTGACCAAGTCGCCGACGCATGGAAGAGGCCGCGATGGCCCAGCACCGCGCCCCACGCAAGCACACCGGCACCTGGATCGTGATCGCGGTCCTGCTGACGGCCGCAGTGATCAGCACCCTGTGGGTGCCGATCTACAACCACCTCACCCCGGCGCTCGGGGGATTCCCGTTCTTCTATTGGTACCAGCTCATGTGGGTGCCGGTCGTCGCGATCCTGGCCGCCATCGCCTATCTGCTCAGCCGGCTGGCCCAGCGGGGGCAGGCAGCTAACGATCAGCCCCTGGACAACGGCCGGCGGGAGGCGAACTGACATGAGCGGCAACGCCGTCGCGCTCACCATCGTCATCATCATGTTCGCGATCGTCACGCTGGTCGGCTTCGCCGCCGCCCGCTGGCGCCAGGCCGAGGACAGGCTGCATCTCAACGAATGGGGACTGGGCGGCCGGGGCTTCGGCATAGTCATCACCTGGTTCCTGCTCGGCGGCGACATCTACACCGCCTACACCTTCATCGCCGTGCCCGCCCTGGTCTATGGGGTGGGGGCGGTCGGCTTCTTCGCGGTTCCCTACACGATCATCGTGTTCCCGATCGTGTTCGTCTTCGCCCCCCGGCTGTGGTCGGTGTCCCGGGTGCACGGCTACGTCACCCCGGCCGACTTCGTCCGCGGCCGGTATGGCTCTCATGGGCTGGCGCTGGCCGTGGCGGTCACCGGCATCCTGGCCACCATGCCCTACATCGCCCTGCAGCTGGTCGGCATCCAGGCGGTGCTGACCGTGCTCGGGGTGCGCGGCGACTGGCCGCTGATCATCGCCTTCGTGGTGCTCGCGGGCTACACCTGGGTGTCCGGGCTGCGGGCGCCGGCCCTGATCGCCTTCATCAAGGACACCCTCATCTACATGATGATCATCGTGGCGATCTTCTACATCCCGGCCAAGCTGGGCGGCTGGAGCCACATCTTCTCCACCGCGGGCGCGCACCTCGCGCAGATCAACCCCAAGACCGGCAAGCCGTTCGGCTCGCTGACCCTCGGCCCCACCGCCGTATGGGCCTACTCCTCGCTCGCCCTGGGCTCGGCGCTGGCGCTGTTCATGTACCCGCACGCGGTGACCGGCGTGCTGGCCTCCCGCCGCCGCTACGCCATCCGCTTCAACACGGCGATCCTGCCCGCGTACACGCTCATGCTCGGCTTCGTCGCGCTGCTGGGCTACATGGCCCTGGCCGCGCCGGGCGTGCCGCAGGCGGTCAAGGCCCACGGGGCCAACGCCCAGCTGGCGGTGCCGTTCCTGTTCCAGAAGATGTTCCCGCCCTGGTTCGCCGGCATCGCCTACTCGGCCATCATCATCGGCGCGCTCGTGCCCGCGGCGATCATGTCGATCGCGGCGGCGAACCTGTTCACCCGCAACATCTACAAGGAGTACTTCTACCCCGACGCCACCCCCGCCCAGCAGACCAGGGTCGCCCAGGGGGTCTCGCTGGTCGTCAAGCTGGGCGCCTTGATCTTCGTGCTCGCGCTCAGCAAGACGTTCTCGATCAACCTGCAACTGCTGGGCGGGATCTGGATCCTGCAGACCTTCCCGGCCATCGTGATCGGCCTGTACACCCGCTGGTTCCATCACTGGGCCCTGCTCGCCGGCTGGGCCGTGGCCATGGCCTACGGCACGATCGTGGCCTACAGCACGCCCGCGCCGGGGGTGCCCGGTTCGCACTTCGGCGGCTCCACCGCGAACGTGCCCGGCTTCAACCACACCGTGTACATCGCGCTCACCGCGCTGGTCATCAACCTGGTGGTGGCGGCCGTGCTGACCGCCGTGTTCCGGCTGGCCAAGCTCTCCGCCGGCGTGGACGAGACCCTGCCCAGCCACTACCACGCCGACCCGCCGGGGCTGCGCAGGCCCAGGGTCCCGATCACCAGGATGACGGTCGGCAAGCCCTGACCCGGCCCCGCCAGCAAGATCTCCACACCATCTGCACACGTTCTGCGCCGCTCCTGCATACGCGCGAGTTGCGGTGCTGGGTGATAGGGGCCAAGGCCAGCAGGACACCAGGGGCACCGCCCGGCCGCCGCAGGCTGGTGCGTTCATCTGAAGCGCACAGGTCACTAACGTGACCCGCCACCTCGGGTAGCGTCCGCGGAGCGGGTCGGCTGGGGCCGGGCGGCCTGCCAGCCAGGAGCAAGGCAACGGCCTCACGAGACGAAGCAGGGGGAAGCAGATGACGACGCAGACGAAGTCGCTGTACGACCGGCTTGGCACTCTCGACGCGATCGAGGCGCTAACGGAGTCATGGGTGGCCCGCGTGGGGGGCGACGACAGGGCCAACGGGAAATTCGTCCGGACTGACATCCGGCGGCTCATGAAAGAGATCAGTGACCAGTTGTGCGAGGCCACCGGCGGCCCCTGCACCTACACCGGCCGGAGCATGCAGGAAACGCACGCCGGGATGGGGACGACGGCGGGCGAGTTCGATGTCGCCATGCAGCATCTGACGGCAGCGCTCGACGAGCTCAATATCCCGAAACCGGAGCAGGGCGAGCTGACCGATCTGATCATGCCGATGCGCGATGACATCGTCGAGGTCGAGTCGCCGGAGACGGGGACACCGCTTCCCGGCAGCTACCAGAACGCGCCCCCGCTAACGTAACCGGCAGCGCCCATTCGGGTTTCCGTTCCTCGCCGCGGTGACTGATCACACCACGAGCCCGCAGCCGCCCACTCCCTCAGAAGATAAGTACCGCCCGCCCGCGGATTAAGGCACCTGACCGATGAAATCGCAGGTCCCTTAGACCGAAGCTGAAGTCATCCCATCAGTGGCGGGCAGGAGCGTGGCATGGCGAGGTTCATGGATGTGCACAACGGATTCGCGGGCGTGACCGCCGAACAGCTGGGCGAGGCATACCCACCCGGGCGCATGAGCTCTCCTGCGTACTGGCTGTCGTTCCCGCGGATTGCAGACGTCCCATTCGAGATCTGCGTGGCCACGCTGGAGAGCTGGCAGCGCACGGGGCCGGGGGGCGAACTTCGCATCGGCCAGAGCCTGCTGCGCTGGCCGATCGAGCACGACCGCGAGTACGGCACATACCGGATCGAGGTTGGCCTGGCCCGGGGCTCGCTGCGCCCGCCGCTTCGCATGAGGCTGGACATCGCCCGCTGGTCCCGGCCGTCCTCGAGGACCGCCCTCGAACTCATCCCGTGCCAGCTTGTCCGGCCCACCGCGGCCTACTTCCGATCCGGTCATCTCCTGATGGACTCGCTGACCGATGCGCTGCGGCAGCACCGGCCGGCGCAGCGCCTTGACTGCGTCACCGCAACCCAGCCATTCAGTACAGCGCCTCGATAGGTGCGACCGTCACCAGATCCTTCACGGCATCGGCGAGCTGCCGGTCGAGCGTGATCAACGCGTCGGCGTGGAGCTGGGTCAGGGCGACGTACTCGGCGTCAAAGGTGTCCGGCCATCCGAGCAGGCCGGCGGCCTTCCAGGCAACGTTCTGAAGGACGCGGTCCCCCAGCAGCCGGATCCGCAGCCCGCGTACGTAGTTGAGCTGTCGCTCGGCATCCTTCCTCGTCATCTCACCACGGCGTACTGCCTGATAGAGAAGCGACAGCATCTGCGAGCGAAGAAGCGTGGGAGCCAGGATCTGATGTTCGTCGCGAATCACGGCCTCGTCGTGAGCCAGGCGAATCGCGACGTCCGGGCCGATCACGTACCTGGTCATGGAAGATCGGTTCCCCTCGGTTGCTGTGCTATGCGGGTGCCTGCCCAAAGTACGGATGGTGGCCACCCCCGCGCCAGAACCGGCGGCACGGACCCTGGTCTTCAAGGTCCCCGCGCGGCACCTACGTCAGCCCAGAGGGTTGGTTTCGCCCTCACCGGGTGGCCGGTCCTCGCGCAGCCAGCGGCCGATCCGCTCGATGGCCTGGTCCGCCTCCGGCAGCAACCCGGCGAACGCGTGCCAGACATGCGGCATCTCCGCCCAGATTTCGAGCGTCACGTCGACGCCCGCGGCCCGTGCCGCCGCGGCGAACCGGACGGAGTCGTCGCGCATGATCTCGGCGTCCCCGGCCTGGATCAGGATCGGCGGCAGGCCGTGCAGGTCGGCGTAGAGCGGCGAGGCATAAGGGTGCCGGGCATCCTGCCCGGCCAGATACCAGTCCGCCGCCTCCCGCGCGCCATCCGGCGTGACCATCACATCGACGGCCGCCCGGCTGCGCAGCGACTCGCCACCCAGGTCCAGGTCGGTCCACGGCGAGATGACGACGGCCGCGCCGGGCAGGGGGTCGCCGGCGTCACGCAGCGCCACGAGCGCCGCGAGGGCCAGTCCGCCACCTGAGGAGTCGCCGCCGATGACGACCTGCCGGGCGTGCGTGCCGCCGGCGATGAGCCAGCGGTAGACGGTCAGCGCGTCCTCCACGGCCGCCGGGAACGGATGCTCGGGAGCCAGGCGGTAGCTGGCGCTGAGCACCCGCGCCTGCGCCGCCGCCGACAGCCGCGCGACTACGCCTCGGAGCCGGACGGGCGAGCCCACGTGGTAGGCGCCGCCGTGGAAGTACAGCACCACCCGTTCACCCGTCACCCCGGCCGCGGCCACCCACTCCGCCGGGACGCCATTTGCGTCGACCGGATCAACCTGCGTGCCCTCGGGCAGCGGCGCGCCGGCCGACCCCATCAGCGCGCGGCGCTCCTGGAGCGTCAGGGTGCCCAGGTCAGCGCCGCCCACGAGCTCAAGCACGGTCTTGAGCTGCTCACTAGCCATCCTGGCATCCTCCGTCGGCGGTCTCTGCCCGGAATCCTCACAGCCCGCGACCTGGCCGGCAACCGAATAAACGCCTGCCGCCGGACTGGCCGCCGACTTCTGGATCATCGCGGCGCTGCCGGTGCTCACCGGGCCTCAGGGGCAGTGGCTCAGCGACGCGCTCACCTGGCCAGCCGTCCAGGTCAGGCAGGCACAGGCGAGCGTGCCGAGGGTGCGAGCAGGCCCAGGCCGCAGGCGCGGTCGATGGCGCCGCACGTCGGCGAAGCGCGGCGCACCGTCTCTTCGCACGCGACCCGGGCGCCGTTGGCGGTGAAGCCGATGGCGTGATACCAGCTAGCCGGCGCCGCAGATCTCTCGCCGATGGCGGCGTTTATTCGGTTGCCGACCGGGTCCCGGGGCTGTGAAGATTCCGGCTGGGGCCGCGGACGGAGGACGCCAGATGGCTAGTGAGGAGCTCAAGACCTTGCTTGAGCTCGTGGGCAGCGCTGACCTGGGAACCCTGACGCTGCAGGAGCGCCGCGCGC
>DATINY010000477.1:0-11008 GCA_035473755.1 Streptosporangiaceae bacterium | reverse complement strand
CACCTTGAAGGCGTGGACCGTTTCCAGGAAACTCGGCCGCTTCCCGTCCTTGGCCTCGAGAGCCTTGAGGACGGAACATCAGCCGCGCCCGTCCCGACGAGATCACCTCCCACGGCGTCGCGCGGACCTTCCAGAACATCCGCCTGTTCGGCGCGATGACGGCCACCGAGAACGTGATGATCGGGCACCACGCGCGGATGCGGGCGGGGCTGTTCGGGTCGATCCTGCAGCCGCCGCGGGTCCGCCGCGAGGAGCGGGAGACGCGCGCCCGGGCCCGCGAGCTGCTGGCCTACGTCGGCCTGCGCGAGGCCGTCTTCGACCGGCTCGCCTCGCAGCTGTCGTATGGGGACCAGCGGCGGGTCGAGATCGCGCGGGCGCTGGCGTCCGAGCCGAGGGTGCTGCTGCTCGACGAGCCGACCGCCGGCATGAACCCGCAGGAATCCCAGCGGCTGACCGAGTTCATGCGCCAGCTGCGGGAGGAGCTGAAGCTGACGATCCTGCTCATCGAGCACGACATGAAGGTTGTGATGGGCGTGTCCGAGCGCGTCACGGTGCTCGACTACGGCGAAAAGATCGCCGAGGGCAGGCCGGCCGATGTCCGCACGAACCCGCGGGTCATCGAGGCCTATCTCGGGAGGCAGGAGTGACGGCCCTGCTCGAGGTCTCCGACCTCCACACCCACTACGGCTCGATCGAGGCACTGAAAGGGGTTTCGCTGACGGTCGACCCGGGCCAGGTGGTGACGCTGATCGGCTCCAACGGGGCCGGGAAGACGACCACCCTGCGCTCGATCTCCGGCCTCACCCCGGCCAGCGCCGGGAAGATCACGTTCGCCGGGGAGGACATCACGCGCATTCCCGCGCACGACATCGTCACCCGCGGGATCGCGCTCGCGCCCGAGGGCCGCCACTGCTTCCCCCGGATGACCGTGCGCGAGAACCTGGACCTGGGCGCCCACCGGCGGCGCGGGGCCGGGATCGCCGACGACCTCGACCGCATCTACGAGCTGTTCCCCCGGCTCAAGGAGCGCGAGCGGCAGAAGGCCGGGACGATGTCCGGCGGTGAGCAGCAGATGCTGGCGATCGGGCGGGCGCTGATGGCCAGGCCGAAGCTCCTGATGCTCGACGAGCCGTCGCTCGGGCTCGCCCCGGTCCTGGTGCAGCGGATCTACGAGACCATCGGCGAGATCAACCGCTCCGGGGTCACGATCCTCCTGGTCGAGCAGAATGCCAACTACGCACTCGAGGCGGCCAGCAGCGGTTACGTGCTGGAGACGGGGCGTGTGGTCCTGGCCAGCGACTCGGCGAGCCTCCGCAATGACCCCGAAGTCCAGAAGGCGTACCTGGGAACATGACCACCATTCCGGCACACGTTGCGATCACCGAGGCCGCGATCGGCGGCAAAGTCCTGCTGCTGCTGTTCGTCTGGCTGATCTCGGGGGCCGCCGGGTCGTCGATTTCGGAGCGCAAGGGCTACGGCGAGCGGCTCGGCCTGACGCTGGGCCTGCTGCTGTCGGCGCTGGGGCTCCTGATCGTCCTTCTGCTGCCCGGGCGTCCCGGCTCGAAGTGGCGGGCCGAGGGGTGGCTGCCGCGACGGCGCCGCCGCCCGACCTGAGCCCGTGGGGACCGGGGCACCCAGCACGGCCGGGAGCCTGCAGCGCTTCGAGGCGCTACTGACCCCGCGAGGGCGTGAGCTGCTGGCGCGCCTGGACACCGACGCGGTCACGCCCGCCACCGCGCTGCGGGCGGGCACGGCGCTGCGGGCCGAATACCCGGCTGAGCTCGTGGCCACCGCGCTCGCCCAGCATGAGCTGCGGATCCAGGCGCAGGCGAAGTTCGGCCGGGCCGGCCAGATGTTCTTCACCCGCGCCGGGCTGGAGCAGGCGAGCTCGGAGGTGGTGGCCCGCTACCGTGCCCGCCGCTATGCCCACGCCGGGCCGGTGGCGGACCTGTGCTGCGGGATCGGAGGCGACCTGATCGCCCTGGCCCAGGACCACCCGGTGCTCGCCGTCGACATCGACCCGCTCCACCTGCGCATGGCGCGGGCCAACGCCGGCGTGTACGGCGCGGCGGGCAACGTGCGCGCCGTCTGCGCCGACGTCCGGGACATCGGGTTTCCCGCCGTGGATGCGGTGTTCATCGATCCCGCGCGGCGCAGCGGCGGGAGACGGATGCGGGCCGGGCAGAGCGAGCCGCCCCTGCCCTGGTGTGTGGCCCTGGCCGGGCGGGGCGGCCTGGCGGGCATCAAGGCCGCGCCCGGCCTGCCCCACGATGCCGTGCCGGCCGGCTGGGAGCTGGAGTTCATCGCCGTTGGGCGGGACCTGAAGGAGGCGGTCGCCTGGTCCCCCGCCATGGCCACCACCGCCCGCCGGGCGACGATCCTGCCCGGGGGGCACACCCTGGTGCCCGCGCCCGGCCCGCCGGTGCCCGTGCGGGCGCCCGGGGAGTTCCTGTGTGACCCCAACCCGGCCGTCACCCGGGCCGGGCTGGTGGAGGAACTGGCCCGCGAGCTGGGCGCCTGGAAGATCGACGAGCGGATCGCGTTCCTGTCCTCCGGCACCCCGCTGCGGACCCCGTTCGGGCGGGGACTACGGGTCATCGACTCCGGGCCGTGGAACCAGAAGCAGCTTCCCGCCAAGCTGCGTGAGCTGGACATCGGCGCGGTCGACATCCGGCGCCGCGGCCTGGCCGGCGACGTCGACCGGCTGCTCCGCGGCCTGCGGCTCACCGGCAGCCGCCGCGCGACCGTGGTCATGACCAGGGCCGCGAACCGGCCATGGGGACTGATCTGTGTCAACGATGACCTGGCCGGATGAGATCACCGGGCCGGGTCACGACATTCACCGGCAAAGGTCATCCAACAGGCATATTCCCGATTTGTATGGGATTCTGGCGGTAAAATCCCCATAAATTGCGCAACGAGGATGCCGGCCGGTGCGGACTCCACGCCGACCGCGGTCCGGGGGGCTGAAGGCTACCGGGGAAGGAATCCATGCCGGCCGGACGGGACGATGCAGGCGGCCTGCCGCAGGTCATGCCGTCTCCCCTGTTCGACACCAGCGTCCCGCACATCGCCCGCGTCTATAACTACTGGCTGGGCGGGAAGGATCACTTCGCCGCCGACCGCGAACTGGCCGAGCGGTTCATCAAGGCCGACCCGGAGGTGATCGCCGGGGTCCGGGCCAACCGCGCGTTCCTCGGCCGGGCCGTGCACTTCCTGGCGGCCAAGGCGCGCATCCGGCAGTTCCTTGACATCGGCACCGGCATCCCCACCGCGAACAACACCCACGAGGTCGCGCAGCGCGCCGCCCCGGACTCGCAAGTCGTCTACGTCGACAACGACCCGATCGTGCTCGCGCACGCCCGCGCGCTGCTGACCAGCGACCCGGACGGGGCCACCGATTACATCGATGCCGACCTGCGCAACACTGGCACGATCCTGGCCCAGGCGGCACGGACGCTGGACTTCGCCCGGCCGGTGGCGGTCATGCTGATGGGGATCCTGCAGTGCATCCCCGATGAGGATGACCCGCGCGGGATCGTGGCCACGCTGATGGACGGCGTCCCGCCCGGCAGCTACCTGGCCATCTCACACCCCGCCGCCGACGTCCACGCCGACGCGAGGGCGGGGGCGGCGCTCCTGAGCGAGGGCCTGGCCAGCCCGGTCACCTTCCGCAGCCGCGCCGCCATCGCGCGGTTCTTCGGCGGCCTCGAGCTGATCGAGCCGGGGCTGGTCTCCACCTCACAGTGGCGTTCCGGCGCGGGCGCCGACACCCGGCCCCTGGCCAACTGGGCCGGTGTGGCCCGCAAGGCCTGACCCCGGCTCTCCCGGCTCAGCCGCGTGTCGCGGCCGGCGCGCGCTGAAGCGGGCGGGCGTCACCGGCCGGTGCCGGCTCAGGCGCGCGCAGCAGCAGGCCCTGCGCCCGGGCCCCCATGGGCTCCATCAGCGTGGGATCGTCGGCCAGCAGGCGCTGATGCAGGCTGCGCAGCTGGGGGCCCGGTTCCAGGCCCACCTCCGCGATCATGATCCGGTGCCCCGCCCGGTAGATGTTGAGCGCATCCGCCCGGCAGCCCAGCCGGTACAGCGCCAGCATGAGCTGGCCCCGCAGCAGCTCACGCAGCGGCATCTCGGCCAGCCAGGCGGACAGCTCGGCCACGACCACCTCCGGGCACCCGAGCGCGAGGTCCGCCTCGGCCTTGGCCTCGACGGTCAGCACGCGGCGTTCCGCCAGCGGGCCGGCGGCCGACTGGAGGACGGGCGAGACGGCATCCGCGAAGGCGGGTCCCCGCCACAGGGCGAGCGCGTCGGCGAACAGCTCCGCGGCCAGGCCCGGCTCCCCGGCGGCCAGCGCCTTCCTGCCCTTCGCCGTCAGCCGGTCGAACCCGGCCAGGTCGAGCTGGACGCATTCGCGGCACAACGCGTACCCCGACCCGGTGGTCAGCAGCGGCCCGCACCCGCCGCGCGCGGGCTGGTCGAGCGCCCGGCGCAGGGCGCACACATGCGCCTGGATCTTGGTCCGTGACGTGGCCGGTGGGCTGAGCTGCCAGATGGCTTCGGCGAGCCGCTCCACCGACACCGGCCTGCCCTGCTCGAGGGCCAGCGCCCCCAGCACCGCCCGCTGGCCCTGCCCGGCCAGCCGGATGGCCTGGCCGTCCCGTGTAACCTCAATCGATCCCAGCACCCTGACTTGCACTGACACCCTGGTCACCATCCAATCGGCGAAATGCCAGCCCCCGGCCGCCGCGGGATATGAGCTCCATGTGGCCGATCCCCTCCCGGGAGCAAGCTGTCCCGCACCCGGGAGGCGGCGGCAGTAACAACTGTCTACGGGTGGGCTAACCAATCGCTGTCAGAATCGGCGTGGGATCTCACCAACCCCGCACGGGCGGCTCGCCGGCGGCCCCTGCGCCCTGACCGGCCACGGCGGCGGAAGGGCAGTTCTTGACCAGTGAGCAGCCCGGCCGGAACAATCTCCGGTGCCAGCCCCATCCCGTGACAAGGCTGAGGAGCCCTCATGAGTGCCACCGAGCAGTACCTGGCCAGCAATGCCCGCTACGCGGAAACGTTCTCCGGCCCGCTGCCCATGCCCCCATCGGCCCACGTCGCCGTCGTCGCCTGCATGGACGCCCGGCTCAACGTGTACGCCATCTTGGGCCTCGGCGACGGCGAG
Source organism: Streptosporangiaceae bacterium (assembly GCA_035473755.1). Taxonomy (GTDB): domain Bacteria; phylum Actinomycetota; class Actinomycetes; order Streptosporangiales; family Streptosporangiaceae; genus UBA9676. Next base: position 5,838 of record DATINY010000477.1, on the reverse strand, counting down.
GCACACGTCATCCGCAACGCCGGCGGCGTCATCACCGACGACCAGATCCGCTCCCTGGCCATCAGCCAGCGCCTCCTCGGCACCACCGAGATCATCCTGATCCACCACACCGACTGCGGCATGCTCACCTTCACCGACGACGCGTTCAAGCGCGCCATCCAGGACGAGACCGGCATCAAGCCCGCCTGGTCCGCCGAGGCCTTCCCCGACCTCGACGAGGACGTCCGGCAATCCATCGCCCGGATCAAGGCCAGCCCCTTCATCCCCCACAAAGACGCCATCCGCGGCTTCGTCTTCGACGTCGCCACCGGAAAGCTCAACGAGGTCACCTGAGCCGCCGCCGCGGCCGGCTCAGACGGTCCCCACCGCGGCGAGGACCGCGAGCAGGAAGGTGGTCAGGGCGAGGACGCCGTGGCTCGCCGGGATGAGGGCGGCCGCATGCCCCTTGGACCGCGGCCGCGGGGCCGGGGCGGCGGCCCCGGCCAGCACCTCGTCGACCAGCCTGCTGGCGAGCGCGGCATCGGTGAGCGCGTGCGTGAGCGTGCTGTCGGTGAGCCTGCTGGCGAGCGCGTCCTCGGCGGGCGCGGCGAGCTGGCCGCCGGCGCCGGCCCGGCCCGCGCTGTCCGGGGCCGGGAACGGCGTCAGCAAGGTGACCGTGGACAGGCCGAGCCCGATCGCCGGCATGAGCACGAGCACGCCCGACCAGGCCAGCGGAGCCCAGCGGGTGAGGGTGTAGGCCGCCCACAGGGCCAGCCCGGTGGTGGCCAGGCTGGCATGCCCCAGGACCACCGAGGGGCTCAGGCCCTCCCGGTCGGCCCGCTGCTTGCGCACGCCGCCGGAGGCGATCCACGTGCCGAGCATGTAGGCGCCGATGCTGGCGGTCAGCACCCAGCTGATCAGCGTGATTACCGTGAGCGTCCAGTGACCCGGGGCGGGCGCGCCCGCCCCGGCGAGCAGGCGCACCGCCGCCACGGTGACCTTGACCGGACCGTTCATCGGCTTCTCCCTGGCCCAGACCCTCGGCGCCGGTGGTGGCAGCGTATCCGCCAGGGAACGGCCCGCGATAGCCCGTGGGCACCATCCCGGCCGGGCGTGGCCACCGCTGCTGCTAGCGTCCGCACTGTGGATGAGCAGATCTACCTCGGGAACGCGACCGTGGACGCCCCCGCGGACCGCGGCTGGCTGCTCGGGCATTTCAAGCCCGTGACCGACCCCCGGCATAGCGAGGACGTCGAGATCAAATGGGGCATCTATGCCCGCGGCGACCGGCGCGCGCAGTGGGTCACCGGCGAGAAGCGCACCGCCGTGCTCATCCTCATCAGCGGCCGGTTCCGGGTGGAGCTGCCCGGGCGCGACGTGCTGCTCGCCCGGCACGGCGACTACGTGGTGTTCCACGGGATCGGCCACTCCTGGCTGGCCGAGGAGGAATCGGTGGTGATATCGGTCCGCTGGCCGTCCATCCCCGGCTACGCCATCCCCGAGCCCGGCGCGGCCGATGACCGAGCTTGAGCTGGCCGGCTGGCGCCGGCGCGTGAGCGAGCTCTACGCGGCCGTGCGGGCGGAGCCAAGCCCTGAGCGCGGGCACGCGCTGTGGCGGGCCGGCCGCGACGGGCTTTTCCGGGACGATTCGCAGAGCCCGCTGGCGCCGGGCGACCCGCTCCGGGCCACCGGCCTGCCCGTCTGGCCCTACGACCCACGGCTGCGGTTCTCGCTGCCGCTGTTGCCGGCGCCCGCGCCGGCGCAGCTGTCGCTGCCCGCCGGCAGCGACGGCACCACGGCGCTGCGGCTCATCGGGCGGGTCGAGCTGCCCGCGCCGCTGAGCGCCTCGGTCGATGTGTGGTGGCTGGAGCAGTACGGCGGCGGGCTCTTCCTGCCGCTGCGGGACGGCACCGCCGGCTCCGGCAGCTACGGCGGCGGGCGGTATCTGCTCGACACGGCCAAGGGGGCCGACCTCGGCGGCACCGACGGGTCCCTGGTGGTCGACCTGAACTTCCTCTACCACCCCTCGTGCCGGTACGACGATTCCTGGGTGTGCCCGCTGGCACCGGCCGGCAACACCATCACCGCGCCGGTGCGCGCCGGGGAACGGCTCTGACCACCGAGCGGGGCTTTGGGCGTGTCCTAGTCCTCCAGGGCACTGGGGTCGGCGGGGACGTCCACGGCATAGGACGAGAGGGCGTCCAGCGGCACGATCTCCAGCGCCCGCTCGTGGGTTGACGCCAGCACCACCGGCGCGGCCGCGCCGTCGCGGTGGGCCCGCAGCCAGTTGGCGGCGGTCACGCACCACCGGTCCCCCGGCACGAGCCCGGGGAACTGGAACGCCGGCATCGGGGTGGTGAGGTCGTTCCCGATGCCGCGCTGATGCTCCAGGAAGTCGGCGGTGACCACGGCGCAGATCGTGTGGCTGCCCAGATCCTCCGGTCCGGTGCTGCAGCAGCCGTTGCGGTAGAAGCCGGTGAGGGGGTCGGTGCCACAGGGCTCCAGCTCGCCGCCCAGGACATTGCGCTCGTCCACGAAAGCAGTATCCCCACCCACGGCGCGGCTGACAAAACACCGGCGCGGCCGACAAACACCGGCCCGGCCGACAAACACCGGCGCGGCTGCCGCACCGGCCGCGGGCGGCGTCAGATCCGGGGCATCTGCTCGTAGGGCGCCCGGAGCGCGCGCAGCGACTCCTCGAAGGCCATCAGCCTGCCGTGCACCTGCGCGGCCTCGGGGCTGCCGGGCCCGCCTGCCCCGCCCGCGGCCTGCTCGTCCGCCAGGGCCGAGCGCAGCCCCCGGAGGGAGTCGAGCGTGTCCTCCAGCCGCATCCGTTCTCCCTCATCCGAGGCGCTCTCCCGCAGCCGGTACAGCTCCCGGGAGAGGTCGTCCGCGCGGGCCTGGAGGCCGGCCCAGCGGCCCCCGGCGTCCGCGCCGGGCACCCCGGGCCGGTCGGCGACGCGTATCGCGTCGGCCAGCGCCTGGCCCTTCGCGTACGTGTCGATCATCGCGGAGCGCCGGGCCGACGCCGTGGCCGAGCGGCGGCCGGAGGCGCGCGCGATCCACACGACCAGGCCGATGAGCACGACCGCGGCCAGCGCGATCCACAGCCACGGCAGCGACGAGCTGGACTCGCTCGCGGCCGCTGAGGTGGCCGCCGCCGGCGGCGGCGGGGGTGCCGCGGTCTCGGGCTCCTGGCTGGTGGGAGGCGCCTCCGCGGTGGGTGCCGGCGGCGCGGCGGTCGGCAGGGTGATGCTCGCGGTACGGCTCGGCGACAGGCTGGAGATCGCGCTCTTGACGGCGCCGCTGACCGGGCCGCTGCCCCCGCACCCGGCCGCCAGGGACCCCATGATCATCGCCATCGCGGCCACGGCTAGGCCCTTTCTCAGCCGCGTCATCGCGTCCTCCCATCGTCCCGCTCACGCCGTGCGCAGGCGTCCGTCTGGACGACCGTGGCATGAATCCGCCCGACAGCCTGCTGCCCACGCGGCCGAGGAGTCTTCACCCGCCATGGGTGGGCTGGTCAGTCCGGCTTGCGCGCCTCGATCAGGAAGCGCTGGCCATGCGAAACGAATGGCCCACGCGAGCGGATGCGCCGGTGCATGCGTGCCAGCTGATCGGCGTAGCCGTCCACAGTGAAGCCTGGCACGGTCCACGGCACTTTGCGCAGGAAACGGACGACGGCACCCACGTCGTGGAACACCACCCGGGGAGTACCTCCACCGTGGCCGTTCCCCGGTGGCCCGGCCCTCGAATCAGGAGAATCCCAGCCCTCCAGCGGCACCGACGTGCCCTCGGCGAGCAGTTGCTCAAACGTGGGTTCGCCGGTCATGCCGGCCTTTACTGCCCGCCCGCGGGTGGCGGGCGGAGCCCGGCGAACAGGTCGTCCTCGGGGACGGGGGCTCCGGTGGAGTCGCTGGCCCGGATGAAGCTCTCCCGGCCGAAGGCATCCTCGGCGATGCCCGGCGGGATCTTGCTGAACCAGGAGTCCTGGATCTGGCTCGCGTGCGCGAGCAGCGCATCCCGTTTGCGGGCCAGCACCGGCCGGATGTCGATCGTGGTGGTGATGCGCCGCTCGGTCTCGGCCATCTGCCGCATGATCTCGGGGTCGGCGGCCCGGCGGTCGGGCACGTCGAGGCCGGCGTCGCGCAGCGCCTGCCATACCTTCTGCCAGTCGCTGCCGCGCATCGCGGTGAAGTAGACCTTGGCCGGGATGCCGGTGTCCGCCGCGGCGGCAACGGCCGACCGCGCCGCGTGGACGTGGTCGGGATGCTGGTAGGGGCCCGTGGCGTCATAGGTGATCACGACCTGCGGCCGGTACCGCTCCATCAGGGCACCGATCCGGGCGGCCACCTCGGCCACCGGGACGTTCCAGAAGGCGCCGGGACGGTCCTTGTAGTCCCAGTCCGGCATGCCCGAGTCGTGGTAGCCGAGCGGCTCGAGGTCGGTGACGCCGAGGATCTTGCAGGCCTCACGCAGCTCCACGAGCCGCTGCTGCGCCACCGCCTGCTCGTCGTGCCCGTCCTGGCCGGGCTTGACCCCGCCGGGCGCATCCCCGAACTCACCGTTCGTGCAGGTCACGACCACGGTACGGACTCCGGCGTCGCCATATGCGGCCAGCACGCCGCCGGTGCTCGATGACTCGTCGTCGGGATGGGCGTGCACCGCCATCAGGGTGAGATCGTCTGCCATGCCCCAAGCCTGCCCGACGCAGGCACCACACCGGTAACCGGCCGGGCGGCCGGGCCCGGCCTCGCCGGAAAAGTCCCCCGGACGGAGCGTTCATCCGGCTAGGGTGGCAGCACCGGTGGCCCGACGCGGCACTACGGGGGTAGCGTCACCGGCAGGCCGCCGAGACGTGTGTCAGGAGCCGGTCATCTGGTCACGAACACAGGTCGCGCTGGGGGTCCTGCCCTACCTGGTCCTGGCGGCCGTGGTAGTCATCGACGTCATGGCCGGGCACAGCATTGGCCTGCTCGCGCTGCTGTCCCTGGGCCCGGCGTTCGCCGCCGTGGTGGGCGGTCTCATCCGGATGATCATCGTCAGCTGCCTCGCGCTGGCCCTGTGCCTGTTCCTCGCCACCTACCAGGACAAGACCTTCGGTGTTGACGACCAGGTCGCCCTGGTGACCGTCCTGGGCGTCAGCGTGGCTGGGGTGATCGCCAGCACCCTGCGCCAGCGGCAGGAGCGGGAGCTCGCGGATGTGCGCATCGTCGCGGAGGCGGCCCAGCAGATCCTGCTCCGGCCGGTGCCGGCCGAGTCCGGCGCGGTCCAGATAGCCGTCCGGTACATCTCCGCCACGTCGCGGGCCACCATCGGCGGCGACCTGTACGAGGTCATCGCGGCGGCGGGCGCGACCAGGTTCATCATCGGGGACGTCCAGGGCAAGGGCCTGGCCGCCGTGAAGCTGGCATCGACCGTCCTCGGCGCGTTTCGCGAGGTGGCGCCGGACACCTCCGACCTCGCCGTGATCACGGCCCGGATCGAGGCCGCCCTGGCCCGCGAGCTCACCGACGAGCAGTTCGTGACCGCCATCGTCGGGCAGGTCAGCCCGGACGGGTCCAAGGTGGAACTGCTCAACCGGGGGCATCCCCCACCGCTGCTGATGGACGGCGAGGGACCGCGGCTGCTGGAGGTGGCCGAGGGCGGCCTGCCGCTGGGCCTGGCGCAGTTCGCGGCCGGGCTGAGCCGGCCGGGCCGGCCGGCCGCAGCGGGCCCGGCGGGCCGGGTTCGGCGCGCTGACCGTGACCATGAAGCTGTTCCCCGCCATTGTCACGCTGCACCTGCTGGGCGCCATGGGCCTGCTGGTGTTGCTGGCCATGCAGGTGGCGCGGCTGCACCGGGCTGGTGGTTGGGTGC
>DATINY010000476.1:0-3465 GCA_035473755.1 Streptosporangiaceae bacterium | reverse complement strand
GCTGCGCGAGCTGCGGCTCGGTGAGTACGACGTGCTGGTGGGCATCAACCTGCTCCGGGAGGGCCTCGACCTGCCCGAGGTGTCGCTGGTCTCGATCCTGGACGCCGACAAGGAGGGATTCCTGCGGTCGGGCACGTCCCTGATCCAGACCATCGGCCGGGCGGCACGGAACGTGTCCGGCCAGGTCCACATGTACGCGGACAAGGTCACCCCATCCATGCAGCGGGCCATCGACGAGACCAACCGGCGGCGCGACAAGCAGGTCGCCTACAACCTCGAGCACGGGATCGACCCGACGCCGCTGCGCAAGCGGATCGCCGACATTCTCGACCAGCTGGTCCGGGAGGACGCGGACACCGAGAGGCTCATCGGCGGCGCGGGACGCCAGCAGAGCCGGGGGAAGGCGCCGGTGCCGGGCCTGTCCTCACGCGCCCGGGCCAGCGGTGAAGCCAAGGGCGGCGGGGAGGCCCGCGGCGATCTGATCGCCCTCATCTCCGAGCTCACCGACCAGATGCATGTGGCAGCGGCGGAGCTGCAATTCGAGCTCGCCGCCAGGATCCGGGACGAGATCAGGGACCTCAAGCACGAGCTGCGCGGCATGCAGGCGGCGGGCGTCTGAGCCATGGCCAGCGTTAAGCCGCTTCCCAGCCGGCATTCAGCCGCCTCCCCGGTGATCCGCAGCCTTGTTGCGTTCCGTAGAGCCCCGGCCGGCGGGCCGTCAGATCCCGGCACCCGGCGTTCATGGGGCCTTGACCTGCGGTTCCGTCACTGGTAGGAGATTGTGATCCCTGGAGGGGATACTCAGTGGCTGGACGGAAAACTTCCGGCGTAGGGTCGAAGTTGTGTTGGTGAGCCTGGCAGCCGCCTTGGTGGCTGCGTTGTGCTACGGCGTCGCCGCCGTCATGCAGGCCATGGCCGCGCGGGCCGCGAGCCGGCGCACCCCCAGGTCGGCCGGCAGCTCGGCACTGGGCAACGTCGACCCGGGCCTGGTCCTGCGCATGCTGCACCAGTGGCGCTTCATCGCCAGCCTGGCGCTCGACCTGGTCGGGTTCGTCGCCCAGCTGGTGGCACTGCGGCGCCTCCCGCTGTTCGCCGTCCAGGCGATGATCGCCGCCAACCTCGCGGTCACCGCCGTGGTCGCCGCCTGGCTGATCCACCTGGAGCTGTCCTGGCGGGAGTGGCTCGCGGTGGCGGGAGTGGTGGTCGGCGTCGGGATGCTGGGATCGTCGGCGGGGCAGCAGGTCGTAACGGGGGTCAGCTCCGAGTTCAAGCTGGCGCTCATCCTGGCCGTGGCGGGCATCGCGCTGATCGGGGTGGCGGCCTCCCGGCTGCCGCTACCCGCTAGAACCCCGGTGCTCGGCGCCGTGGCCGGCCTTGGGTACGGCGTGCTGGCCGTGGCCGCCCGGGTGCTGCCGGGCTTCGACGTCCACCAGCTCATCCGCGATCCGGCCGCGTACGCCCTGGCGGCGGCCGGTGTGGTGTCCTTCATGCTGTACGCCACCGCGCTGGAGGACGGCAGTGTAACCGTGGCGACGGCCGCCGTCGTCCTGGCCGAGACGGTCCCGCCCGCGGTCGTGGGGATCATGTTCCTGGGCGATCACACCAGGCCCGGTATGGGCGGGGTGGCAGTGCTCGGGTTCAGCCTCGCGGTGGTCTGTGCGGTGGCGCTGGCCAGGTTCGGGGAGACCGACGAGCAGGGGCTCACCGCGGCGCAGCGCCGGGTGAGGCAGGCGGCGGAGGCCGATCCCAGCCCCTACACCGCCTCGTGACCCGCTGATCACATTCGTGACCCGCTGATCACCTTCGGGTCCCGGTGTGGCGCCGACGGGCGTATCCGCTGGCTGATATTCTGATGGCCCGTGGACCGGCGGGATTTCCGCTTCGTACCGACCACGGGAGCCTTCCTTTGGCTGCGGCACCATTTTCCTCACGCCCGGCGATGACCACGCACCTTTTCGTGACTGGGGGCGTGGCTTCCAGCCTCGGCAAGGGCCTCACCGCCTCAAGCCTGGGGCGCCTGCTCAGGGCGCGCGGGCTCCGGGTGACGATGCAGAAGCTCGACCCGTACCTCAACGTGGACCCGGGGACCATGAACCCCTTCCAGCACGGCGAGGTGTTCGTCACCGACGACGGCACGGAGACCGACCTGGACGTCGGGCACTACGAGCGGTTCCTCGACACCCGGCTGTCCGGGGCGGCGAACGTCACGACCGGATGGATCTACTCCAGCGTCATCGCCAAGGAGCGGCGCGGCGACTACCTGGGCGATACGGTCCAGGTCATCCCGCACATCACCAACGAGATCAAGGCCCGCATCATGGAGATGGGCGGGCCCGACGTGGACGTGGTGATCACCGAGGTGGGCGGCACGGTGGGGGACATCGAGTCGCAGCCGTTCCTGGAGGCCATCCGCCAGATCCGGCACGAGATCGGCCGGGACCGCTGCTTCTTCCTGCACGTGTCGCTGCTGCCCTATATCGTGCCCTCCGGCGAGCTGAAGACCAAGCCCACCCAGCATTCGGTGGCGGCGCTGCGCAGCATCGGCATCCAGCCGGACGCGATCGTGTGCCGGGCCGACCGGGCCATCAGCGACGGCCTGAAGCGCAAGATCAGCCTCATGTGTGACGTCGAGGAGGAGGCCGTGGTGGCGGCCGCCGACGCGCCGTCCATCTACGACATCCCGAAGGTCCTGCACTCCGAGGGGCTCGACGCCTACGTGGTCCGCCGGCTCGGCCTCCCGTTCCATGATGTGGACTGGAGCGACTGGGATGACCTCCTGCGCCGGGTGCACCGCCCTGCCCGCAGCGTGACCATCGCGCTCGTCGGCAAGTACGTGGACCTGCCCGACGCCTACCTCTCGCCCGCCGAGGCGCTGCGCGCCGGCGGGTTCGCCAACGACGCCCGGGTCAACATCCAGTGGGTGACCAGCGACGACTGCCAGACCCCCGAGGGCGCGGCCCGCCAGCTGGAAGGCGTGGACGGGGTGCTCGTACCGGGCGGGTTCGGGGTGCGCGGCATCGAGGGGAAGATCGGCGCGGTCAATTACGCGCGTACCCACGGCATCCCGCTGCTCGGCCTGTGCCTGGGCCTGCAGTGCGTGGCGATCGAGGTCGCGCGCAACCTGGCCGGGCTGGCCGGCGCCAACAGCGCCGAGTTCGACCCGGAGACCCCCCACCCGGTGATCGCGACCATGGCCGATCAGGAGGACGTGGTCGCGGGGGAGCGGGACATGGGCGGCACCATGCGGCTGGGGCTGTACCCGGCGGTGCTGGCCAGGGGGTCGCTGGTCAGGGAGCTCTATGGGACCGACGAGGTACAGGAACGGCACCGGCACCGGTATGAGGTCAACAACGCCTTCCGGGAGCGGCTGGAGGCGGCCGGGCTGCACTGCTCCGGGCTGTCGCCGGACGGCCGGCTGGTCGAGTTCGTGGAGCTGGCGCGCGATGTCCACCCGTACTTCGTGGC
>DATINY010000475.1:0-8547 GCA_035473755.1 Streptosporangiaceae bacterium | reverse complement strand
TGGACCGGCTCCGCCGGTCACTGGCCGCCGAGGGCCTGTTCGCCGCCGAACGCAAGCGGCCGCTGCCCTTCCTGCCCGCCATCATCGGCCTGATCTGCGGACGTGACTCGGCGGCCGAGCGGGATGTGCTGCGCAATGCGGCGGCGAGGTGGCCGGCCGTCAGATTCCGGGTGGAAGAGGTCGCGGTCCAGGGCACCTACGCCGTCGCCGAGGTGACCGACGCGCTGCACCGCCTGGATGCCGACCGCGACGTGGAGGTCATCGTTATCGCCCGGGGCGGCGGTTCGGTCGAGGATCTGCTGCCGTTCTCGGACGAGACGCTGATCCGGGCCGTCGCTGCCTGCCAGACGCCGGTGGTGAGCGCGATCGGCCACGAGCAGGACAGCCCGCTGCTCGATCTCGTCGCCGATGTCCGCGCCTCCACGCCCACCGATGCCGCCCGGCGGGTCGTGCCGGATGTGGCTGAGCAGCTGGCGCTCGTCGCCCAGCACCGGGCACGTGCACGGCGGGCGCTGACGGGCCGGCTGGACCGCGAATGGTCCTGGCTGACGGACATACGCTCACGGCCCGCCCTGGCGGATCCGCTGCAGGAGATCAGCCGTCAGGAGGAGGTCGTCATCGCCCTGGCCGAACGTGCCCGGCGTTGCTTCGCCACCGGGCTCGAGCGTGCATCGGACGACGTCGGCCACATCCGGGGCCGGCTGCTCGCGCTGTCCCCCGCCGCCACGCTCCGCCGCGGTTATGCCATCGTGCAGTCCCTCGATGGACGGGTCGTCCGGCGTGCCACCGACGTCGCCGCCGGGGAAGGGCTAATGGTCAGATTCGCTGAGGATCAGCTCAGAGTAACGGCTGAACGGGCGGCGAATACGACCAAGGACGAGTAGCGTTATCCACTCGCTCTCTACCCGTCGAGGCGTTTCCTCACTTACCAGTGCGGCGAAGACCTACACCGTTGCATCGAGCCGGGAGGTGATGAACGGGGTTGGCGACGGAGCAGGCAGCGGGATCTCACGGTGGTCCCGGCCGCACGAAGCAGCGCGCACCCGGCCTGGACGGAGTGCGCGCCCTCGCGGTCCTGGCCGTCATGGCCTTCCATGAGGGCATACCGGGGGCGCTAGGCGGATATCTGGGCGTCGACATCTTCTTCGTGCTCAGCGGCTATCTGATCACCGACCTGCTGGTCGCCCAGCGGGCCCGCCGCGGCCGGATGGGTCTGGGTGGCTTCTGGATCCGGCGGGCGCGCCGGCTCCTGCCCGCCCTGGCCGTGCTGCTCGTCACCGTCACCGCGGCGGTCGCCGTGATCGAACCGGGCCAGCTTGGCTCGCTCCGTCCCGCCCTCGGGGCGGCCGCCACCTACTCGAGCAACTGGTACCAGGCGCTGCACCACGTGTCCTACTTCGCGACGTTCGGGCCGCCAGCGCCGTTGCAGCACCTGTGGTCACTTGCCATTGAGGAGCAGTTCTACCTGATCTGGCCGCTGATCCTTGGCCTGGTGCTGCTCCTGACCGTGAACCGCCGGGCCCGCGCCAGCATCGCCTGGGCCGGTGCGGCCGCCTCGGCTCTGCTCATGGCCATCCTCTACACCCCCGGCGCGGACCCGTCGTTGGTGTACTACGGCACCGACACCCACGCGACGGCGCTGCTGGTCGGATCGGCAATCGCCCTGACCTGCCCGCTCGCCCGGATGATCACCGCCCCGCCCGAGCTCGCCCGGCGGCTCGACTTCATTGGCATGGCCGGGCTTGCCCTGCTGGCGTGGGCGGTCGGCCACTTTCCTGGCGCCGATCCCGCCGTCTACCCGGCCGGGCTGATCATCGCGGCGCTGGCGGCGGCCGCGCTGACCCTCGCGGCGGCCGCGCCCGGGACCATCGGTTCCCTGCTCAGCCTGCCGCCGCTGCGCTGGCTGGGCGTCCGCTCCTACGGCATCTACCTGTGGCACTGGCCCGTGATCGCGCTCACGGTGGCGATCCTCGGCCGCCAGCCCGGCAACGCCTGGCTGTGGATCATCGAGGCCGCCGTCGCGATCGGGCTCGCGGCGGCGTCGTGGAAATGGATCGAAGCGCCGATCATGCGTGACGGGTTCCGGGCCACGTTCCGCACCTGCCAGCGGGTGCTGGCCGAATCGGTCACCGCCGCCCGCCGCTCGCCCATGCGGGCGCTGCCGGTCCTGGCCACAGTCGCCGCGGCCACCGTCGCGTGTACCGCCGGGTACGGCGTCCTCCGGCCGCCCCGCAGCGACCTCTCCGGCCTGATGCAGCAGGTCGCACAGGGAGAAAAGGTCAGCGCGGCGACCCGGTCCAGCCAGGCCCAGGGGAAGGCCGCCGGGCACGTGCGGCCGGCACCCGGCCAGTCACCGGCGCCGTCCGCGACGCCCAGTCCCAGCGTTCCGGGGCTCCGGAAGATCCACGGGCGGCAGGTCACCGCGATCGGGGACTCGGTCATGCTCGCCTCGGCCCAGCAACTGCACAGCGCCCTGCCCGGCATCTACATCGACGCGCAGGTGAGTAGGCAGATGGCGGCGGGCCTGGCCGAGGTCAGCAGCCTCGCCAGCGAGGGCCTGCTGCGCCATGTGGTGATCGTGGGCCTGGGCACCAACGGCACCGTGACCAGCGGTCAGATCCGTGATCTGCTGGCCGAGATCGGGCCCAGCCGCAAGCTCGTCCTGGTTAACACCTACGAGGCACGGCCCTGGGAGCATGCGGACAACAGCGTGATCGGCGCTGCCGCCCGCAGGTACCCCAACGTCGCACTGGCCAACTGGCATGCGACCATCGTTCGCCGCACCAGCCTGCTCTGGGGAGATGGCGTCCATCCGCGCCCCCCCGGCGCCCGCCTCTACGCGCAGGTGGTGGCGGCAGCGGTCCAGTCCACCGCCTCGGCCCGGCCGGCTGGGCACAGTACCGCGTCAGCCGGCCCTTCCACCGGGCCGGGCCCCACGCCTGGCGGTTCCGCCGGGCCGAACGCCGCGTCAGGCAGCTGGGCCGGGCGCAGCGGGCCGGTGGCCGGCTAGGTTGGCGCCCGTGTCCGCCCAGCCCGGTCAGCCAGAGCGCCGCAGCGGCCCGGCGCGCGGCCAGGCCACCCGCAAGCAGCCCGCCGGTGACCAGCCTCCCGGCGGGCGGCCCGCCGCAGGCCAGCCCGCGCCGGGAGCGCCCGCCGCAGAGATGCCTTACGAGCAGGCACGCGATGAGCTCATCGAGGTGGTGCGGCGGCTGGAAGGCGGGGGCCTGACCCTGGAGCAATCGCTCGAGCTCTGGGAACGAGGAGAGCGGCTCGCCGCGATCTGCCAGCAATGGCTGGAGGGCGCCCGGGCGCGGCTGGCCGCCGCCCTGCCCGCCCAGGACGGGCCGGGCGACCCGTCTGCGCCGTTCTAGACCGGCTGACTGGCTCGCGGGCGCCGGTGCCCGTGCTGCGGATTCATCCGGGCCCCCGGTCGGTACGTAGGATCGCATCACGGCCTCCGAGGAAAGGCGTCAGCCATGTCCGATGACCAGACAGCCGCCGTGCCAGGCCAGCCGAACGCGCCGATTACCGCCGAACCGGAACGGCAGGCGCCCGACCGGAACCTGGCGCTGGAGCTGGCCCGGGTGACAGAGGCCGGCGCGATGGCCGCGGGCCGCTGGGTCGGGCGGGGCAACAAGAACGACGCCGACGGCGCGGCCGTGGAGGCGATGCGCGCCCTCATCAACACGGTCTCGATGCAGGGTGTGGTGGTCATCGGCGAGGGCGAGAAGGACCATGCCCCGATGCTCTACAACGGTGAGCAGGTCGGGGACGGCTCCGGCCCGGAATGCGATGTCGCGGTGGACCCGATCGACGGCACCCGCCTGACAGCCAACGGCATGCCGAACGCCATCTCGGTGCTGGCCGTCAGTGCCCGCGGGTCGATGTATGACCCGTCGGCCGTCTTCTACATGTCCAAGCTGGTGACCGGTCCCGCGGCGGCGGATGTGGTCGACATCGAGGCCCCGGTGGCGCACAACATCAGCGCCGTGGCCAAGGCCAAGGGCTGCTCGCCGCAGGACGTCGCCGTGGTCATCCTCGACCGGCCCCGCCACGAGCAGCTCATCACCGACGTCCGGGCCACCGGCGCGCGGATCAAGCTCATCACCGACGGGGACGTCGCCGGCGCCATCATGGCGGCACGGGAAGGCACCGGCGTTGACCTGCTGCTCGGTATCGGCGGGACGCCCGAGGGCATCATCGCCGCCTGCGCCGTCAAGTGCCTGGGCGGGGTCATCCAGGGCAGGCTCGCTCCCCGCGACGACGAGGAGCGCGACCGGGCCGTCGCGGCCGGCCACGACCTCAGGCAGGTGCTCACCACCGACGATCTGGTCGCATCCGAGGACGCCTTCTTCGCGGCCACCGGCATCACCGACGGGGAACTGCTGGCCGGGGTGCGCTACCGGGCCGGCGGGGCGACCACCCAGTCACTGGTCATGCGGGCACGCTCGGGCACCACCCGGACCATCACCAGCGAGCACCAGCTGTGGAAGCTGCGCGCCTACAGCGCCTTCAACTTCGACAGCCCCGGGCAGCGCATGTCTTGACGAAGGCGCACCCGGAGATCAGCCCGGCACGCCCAGGCCCGCATTGGGCACGGGTCCGTCCCCCGCGCGGTAACTTCTTGCGGAGACCCGGCTTGACCCGTGGTCCCGACCCTGACGGCGGTGATTCGTGGCTGCGGACCTGATCCGCGCATTGCTGGCGGCGCTGGCCGCTGGTGTGGCGCCCGGCTACTTCTGGGCGGCCGTGCTGCGCCCGGCGAGCGGGCTGGCCGAGCGGCTGACCTATTCGGCGGTGCTCTCGATGGCCTCGGTGCCGGCGATCGCGGTCCTGCTCGCCCGGGCGACCGGGGCCGGCGTCACCCTGTGGGTGGCGCTCGCGGCGGTGGGGATCGTCTTCGGCGCCGGTGGGCTGGTCTACCGGCTGAAGGGCGCGGCGAAGGGCAGCGCGGGCCCGGTGCTGCCATCACCGGACGTGGTCCGCGATCCACGCATCCTGCTGCTGGTCGCCGGCGTGTTCGTCCTGGCCCTCGCCACGATGCTGCATCTGCCGGCGCCCGGATGGCTGCTGCTGGTGACCGCGGCCGGGCTGATCCTGGCGGGGGCGCTCGCCGCCAGGTCCGCCCCCGCCACCAGCGCCGGCGATGCCACGGCCGCCTCCGGCGGGGGGGCCCGGCCCGGGGCGGGACCGGCCGTGGCCGGGCCTGCTGGGTCCACGCCAGGCGCGGGCGGGCCGGCGGGTGGCACGGGCGGGCCGGCGGGCCCGGGTGGCCCGGCCGCCCCGGGCAGCCCCGCTGGCTCCGTCCCCGCTTCCGCGCGCACCCTGGTCGTGCCCACCGGCTCGGCCGCCCCCGCCGAGCCAGCCGACGTGCCGGGGCCGGCCGGCTCCAGAATGCCGTCCAGGCCCGGCGTGCGCGGCGGCGCCCTCGCACTCGTCCTCGCGCTCACCGCCTACCGCGCCTACTCCGGCGTCATCGGCCATGACTGGCCCTTCCTGCGCGGCAGCGACCAGTTCTCGCACGCCGTGATGGCCGAGCAGATGCTCACGCACGGCTCGTACGGCAGCTACCTCATCTACCCGCCGGGCTTTCCCGCGCTCACGGCGGTCATCTGCCGCTTCTGCGGGCTGACGCCGCTGGAGCTGTTCCCGGTGCTCGCGCCCGCATTGCTGGTGCTGTGCGCCCTCGGCGCCTACACGCTCGCCAGCGGGCTATGGGGCTGGCAGTACGGCATCGCGGCGGCAGCGCTGAACGGCCTCGTCCTCACCGGCGCCTACGCGGGCTTCGCCGAGGGCCGCTATCCCGACCTGGTGGCCGCCTTCTTCCTGCTCGTCATGATGGTCGCCGCGCTCACCACCCTCTATCAGTCGCCCACGCTGCGGTCGGGTGCGCTGGTGGCCGTGGTAGCCGCGTCGCCGGTGCTCTATCACTCGGTGGCCACCTTGTATGCGGCGGTGATGCTGGCCCTCGTCGCGGTCATCGCGCTGCCGTACCTGCTCCTCCAGCACCAGCGCCGGGTGGCGAGGGTCCTGCTGCTGACGCTGTGCGCGGCGGCGGTGCTCGCGGCCTGCTATGCCGCCTTCACCTACAACCTGGCCGGGCTGGTCACCGGCCACTCCTCCACCTCGACCGCGGTTTCCCTCACCCTCGGCAGCCAGTCGGCCCCGGCCCCGCGGCACCTGCTGACGGCGCTGGGCCCCGCGCTCGTCTGGCTCGGGCTGTTCGGCGCGGGCGCCGTCGCCATGAGCGTCCGCTACCTCGCGCGGCCCACGCAGGTACTCGCTGCGGTCACGGTGCTGTTGTGGTGCGTGGTGATGTACGTGGGCAGCCGGACCGCGGCGGACGGCTTCCCGCAGCGGTTCGAGCGCGACCTCGGCGCACCGCTGTCGGTGGTCGCCGCGTTCGGCCTGGTGATCGTCGTGCGGGCGCTGCTGGCCCAGCGGGCGGGCGCGCGGACCGCGCTCACCGTGGCGGCCGCCGCGACCGCCGTGGTGGTCGGGGCCGTGGTGGCGGTCCAGGCCGCCCGTGGCCTGACGGCCAGCGCCGGCCCGAACCGGGAGGTGCTTACGCACCGGGTCGCAGCGGCGGGCCGGTGGCTGGGGCAGCACAACACCGGCGGGAACATCATCTCGACGCCGTACATGAACCCCGGCATCACCAACCGTGCCGTCCTGGCCATGGGCGGCTATACCGGGCTGCAGTCCTACGGCGCCTTCCGGATCGCCCACCCGCGCTCGCTGCCGCCGGCCGGCCGGCAGCCCCTGCTCGACTCACAGCAGGTACTGCTGCACCCAACTGGCTGCCAGGCCGCAGGCATCCTGGCCCGCGACGATGTCCGTTATGTCGTGCTCTACCGGTTCGGGCCGGGTGCGGACCTGCCGGCCTTTGCCACGGACCCCAGCCGGTACCGCCGGGTCTTCCAGAACCCCTCGGTCATCATCTACGCGGCCGCCCATCACCCATGCCCGGCGGCCTGAGCCCGGCTCCACCCCGGCTGTTCACGGATATGCGTCATGATCATGTCCGTTTTGGAGCGATACCAGTGACTCAGATCCATCATGAGTCGCGCCGGGTCAGCGGTCCCGCCGCCAGGACCGGCCCAGCCAGCGCCGGGCCGGGCGGCGCGGCGTCTGCACCCGTACCCGCCCGCCCACGGTAAAGGCGCGGACCTCGACCAGCGGCGAGCCGGGCACGCCCGGCGCGGCGGGGCGGGGTTCCAGGTCCGACCCGACCCGGCCCGGATGCCGCGCGTTCACCACGGCCACCCGCAGGCCCTCGGGGACCAATAGGTGCAGGTTCCCGCCGATCAAGGTGGCGTGGACGATCGTGTGCAGTCCCTGCAGCAGGGCCTCGCGCAGGTCGAGCACCACGTGACCACCGACCGCGGTGACCACCAGCCGGTCGGGCATGACCCAGCGCCCCTCCCGCCGCTGGGTGGTGAAGAGCGCGGCCACCGAGCGCGACGCGTCCAGCCGCAGCGGCTGCGCCGACGGCGCGACCAGGTCCTCGGTCAGCCCGGCAAGCTCGCCCAGGGTACGGGCACGGTAGGCGCGGTGAACCCGTTCGGTGTGCTCGTCCAGGGTGAGCCGCCCGTCCGCCGTCGCCTCGGCGAGGACGGCGACCACCCGTTCGCGGTCGGCATCGGACGCACGCAGATCGCGGGGCAGGGGCCGGGACGTCACCAGACGAAAATATCGGGCCTTACCCAGGCCCGTCACCATCCCCGGCGTACCTGCGCGGCATCCTGGCCGGACCGGGGCAGCCAGGCGGTGCCGGCCTCGTCCTCTTGCGGGTCGGAGCGGTCAGGTGCACCGCGTTCCCGCCCGGGGCCACTCGCGCGCCCGCGGGCGTCGGGCTGCCTGGAGCGCGGGACACCAGCCTGTGCGGCGCGTTCGCGCCGCGGGAACGGGGGGCCCTGGCCCGGCGGCCGTTCCGTGCGGGGCCTGGGCGGCCGCACCCGCTGCCATGTCGTGATGCCCAGCAGGGCGGCCAGCATCGCGACCCGGTTGAGCATGACCGAGGCCGGCTCACCGGTATCGCGGTAACGGAGCAGGCGGCGGCGCAGGGCCAGGCTGAGATCAATTTCGCCCTCGGCCACCCGCATCCACACGTCGATGGTCCCGACAACCTCCCACCGGGCGCCAGTCGTCTCAGTGGCTGGTACCCCATCCGCCGAGGTGATCGTCCGGGTCCTCAGCTCGACGCGCCACCGGGCCACCACGGCCCCAGTGTCGGCCGAGGTCACTGTCACCAGGAACGTCTCCTGTGAGGCAGGCTCCCACCGCTGGGCGAACCGGTCATCGATCCCGGCCAGCCCCGACAGCAGGTGCGCCACCACCAGCCGGAGGCCGGGCGGCGTCTGCGCATCGCCGGTTGCGGGCCGCTGCGCCGCCGGTCCGGCGGCCGGGTGCTGCGCCGCGGGCCCAGCGCCGCGCCGCGGCTCCGCGGCCGGCGGGCCGCCAGGGTGCTCCGCGGCCGGCGGGCCGCCAGGGTGCTCCGCGGCCGGCGGGCCGCCAGGGTGCTCCGCGGCCGGCGGGCCGCCAGGA
>DATINY010000474.1:0-9857 GCA_035473755.1 Streptosporangiaceae bacterium | reverse complement strand
GTGCGGGCGAGCGGAGGAGCAGGCCGCCCATATCGGCGGGGCCGGCCAGCCGGGCACCCGGCCAGGAGCATCGCGGCGGGTAGCTCGCCACGTCAGCCACGGCCGCCAGCGTGACGCCGGGCGCGAGGACGGCCAGGGCGCCCCGGCTGGGCGCGATGATCAGCAGGTCGGCCGGGGCCGCCGCCAGCCTCGGCAGCGATGAGGAGGCGAGCTGGCCGGGATCGGCGATGACGACGGCCGTGGCCGGCCCCCGCGACCGCGCCAGCGCCGCCGCCACGGTGTCGACCCTAGACACGTGCTTGCCCTGCCCGGTGAGGAGCGCCGCGAGCGCGTGGGTGCCGGCCGGGCCCACGTCCCGCGGATCGAGCCGCCCGGTGGCGGCCGGCCGCGCCGTGAGCATCGCGATCACCGCGCCGCCCACCAGGATGAGGGCCACCGTCGCCGCGGGCGCCCGCCATCGGCGCCAGCCAGCGCCGATGCCCGTACCGCGCGGCATGGACCGGCTGGCCGGCCCGGCCGGGACCGCCGACGCGGTCATGAGGGCGGCCCGCCGGCCATGACCGGGGCGGCGCCGGCCCCGCCGGGCCTGCTCACCCTGGGCGCGCTCGCCACGATCCGCCGGTCGAGCTCGCTGAGCCGCTCGTAGCCGGCCCTGCTCCCCGGGCGCTGGCCGTAGCGAATCTCGTCGAACTGCCGGGCCGCATCCCGCAGCGCATCCGCGTGCACGGGCAGCGCCCGCCCGGCCTCGGCGGCGAACTCGTCGGCGGTCCGCCCTATGCGCGGCGGGAGCAGGCCCCGCTGCTCGAGCTCGGCCGCGATCGCCCGTACGCACTCGATGATCGCGGCGGTGTAGTCGCCGGCGCCGGCCAGCCGCTGCGCCTCCTGCCGGTGATGGCGGGCGGTGCGCGCTTCCCCATCCGCCGCCAGCGGGCCGGAACCGCGGTGGGACCGGGCGAGCGGGCCGATCCAGTTCAGCACCCCGGCGGTCACGATCACGGCGAGAGCGGCCAGGGCGACCAGGGCCCACCACCCGCCGGGCACCGCACCGCTGGCCGCATTCACGACCCGGGTGAGGAAGTGGAGGACGGCCAGGATCACGGCCTCGGTCAGCGAGACGTGATGGTGGTACTCGGGCTTGGCCAGCTCCGCGCGGGCGAGCTGCTGCGCCGCCTTCCTGCCGATGCCCGGGCCCCCGCCGGCGGCCGAGGCGAGGACGGCCACGACGGTGCCCCGGGCGGCGGTTACCACGTCGGCGGGGCGTCCGCCGCCGGTGGTGACGGGCCGGCCTCCGGACCGGGGCCGGGCTGCGGCGCCGTCGGCGCGGCCCCGGTGCTCCCGGCCGCCCCGGTGCTCCCGGCCGCCCCGGCCGGTCCCTCGGGCCCGGCGGGGCGCCACACGGTGGCGAAATCATCGGCGGGCGCCTGGCCGTCGCTGGTGGCGGTCTGCAGGGCCAGGTCGAGGCCTTCCCGGCGCATCCGCAGGTCCACGTAGAGCAGGACGGTTACGCCCGCCGAGATGGGCTGGGTGATGGCGCCCGCGACGATGCCGCCGATGGCACCGATCAGCAAGCTGGCCACGCTCGGCTGGATCGCTTGAGCGAGGGGAGCGGACCCGGAGGAGAACGCCGCGGAGATAACCGTGAAGGGCAGCCGCAGGACCGACGAGGCGACGAGCACGATGATCCCGGCGAGCAGCAGGATGCCGAACACCCGCCAGAAGCTTTTGCGCACCAGCCGCCAGGAACGCCCCAGCGCGCGGGCCGGTCCCTGGCGCTCCAGCACCACCGCGGCGGCCGACATGCTGAACATCGTCCAGAACCAGACGTCAAGCACGAGCGAGGCGATGACCCCGAGGAAGCCGATGGCGATGAGCACCCCGCCCGGTGCGCCGGCCACCCCGAGCACGATCAGCACGGCGGCCAGCGCGGCCCAGGGGCCGATGAGGGCGAGGCCCGTGAGCAGCGTCGCGAGCAGCAGGGCGGGCAGCCGGGGCAGCGCGATGCGCCACGCCTGCCCGGCGGTGATCCGGTCGCCCAGCACGCTGCGGCCGACCACGGCGGTCAGCAGGCCGGTCAGCAGGATCTGGACGATGAACGCCAGGACCAGGGCGGTCAGGCCGCTGGGTATCACCACCGCGAGCATGCCGGCCAGCTGCGCGCTGGTCAGCGTCTGGTCCGTGCCCGTGTTCAGCCCCAGCTGAGACAGGAGGAGGACCTCCAGGCTGGTGGTGATGATCCCGGAGATGGTCAGCACCACGGCGGCGATGCCGAGGGTGGCCTTCGGGTTGCGCCGGATGGATGTGAACGCGCCGTCGAGGATCTCGCCGACCGCGATCGGCCGCAGCGGGATGACGCCGGGCTTGGGGGCCTGCGGGGGCGGTGCCCACCCGCCGGGCGGAGCGCCGTAGCCGGCGCCGGGCTGGCCGTACCCGGACTGCCCATAGGCGGACCCGGGTGCCGGGCCGTACCCCGGCTGGCCGGCGCCGGGCGGCCCATACCCCGGCGGCCCATATCCCGGCTGGCCGGCGCCGGGCTGACCATAGCCGCTGCCGGGAGGAACGCCGACTCCCGGTGGGGCCTGGCCGTACCCACCGGGCTGGCTGCCCGGGAGGAACCATGGCTGGGGGGGCGGCCCCTGCTCCTGGTCCCCCGCTTCGCCCGCGCCCGACGGCGGAGTGTCCGTCATGTTTCTCCTCACCATCCTGGCGCTCGCTCCCGCCAGGATGCTCCCCCCGTTGGCGCCCATACTCGCACGAAGGACCAGGCAGATGAAGGCGGGCGGCTTAACCAGGGCCCCGGCCGGCCCGGGCTCGACCCGCCGCCCGCCCGTGACGCACACTCATGGGGTGGACACCTGGGGCCTGCGCTGGCTCGACCTGGCGGATGGCCCGGCCGTCGTGCTGCTCGACCAGACCCGGCTGCCGGCCGAGGAGACGTACCTGACCTGCACGGATGTTGCCTCGCTGGTGGACGCGATCGGCCGCCTGGTGGTGCGGGGAGCGCCGTTGCTGGGACTGGCGGGCGCGTTCGGCGTGGCGCTGGCCGCCTACCGGGACGAGAACGTGGCGCAGGCAGCGGCCGCGCTCGCCCACGCCCGCCCGACCGCGGTGAACCTGGCCTGGGGCGCCGGCCGGGCGCTCGCCGCATATCAGGCCGCCCAGCGGGACGGTGCGACGGCCCTCGATACCGAACGACCTGCGGCCCGCGCTGCCCTGGCCGAAGCCCGGTCGATTGCGGCGGAGGATGCCGCCGCGAGCGCCGCCATCGCGGCGAACGGGCTCGGCCTGGTCCCGGACCGGGCCCGGATCCTGACCCACTGCAACACCGGCGCCCTGGTGTCGGCGGGGGAGGGGACCGCGTTCGCGATCATCCTCGCCGCCCACCGGGTCGGCCGGCTGGCCCGGCTCTGGGTGGACGAGACCAGGCCGCTGCTGCAGGGCGCGCGGCTGACGGCGTACGAGGCCCGGCGGGCCGGGATGCCGTATGCGGTGCTGCCCGACGCGGCGGCGGCGTCGCTGCTGGCGGCGGGGGAGGTGGACATGGTGATCACCGGTGCCGACCGGGTCGCCGCCGACGGCAGCGTGGCTAACAAGGTCGGCACCTATGGCCTCGCCGTGCTGGCCCGCCATCACGGCGTGCCGTTCGTGGTGGCCGCTCCCCTGTCCACGGTCGATTTCACGGCGCCGGATGGGGCGGCGATCGTGGTCGAGCACCGGGCGGCGGAGGAGGTGACGTCGTTCGCCGGCGTGGTGGTGGCACCGGCCGGGAGCGGCGCCTACAACCCCGCGTTCGACGTCACCCCGGCCACACTGGTGACCGCGCTGGTGACCGAACAGGGGATCACGCACCCGGCCAATGGGGGTACGCTGCACTTTCTGAGTGCCGCACCACCCACTCGAGTAACTGCCCCCGGCGCTGTTTCCGTGGAACGATGAGGCCCATGAAAGGACGCGTGCTTGTCGTCGATGACGACGCCGCCCTCTCCGAGATGCTTGGCATCATGCTCCGGGGGGAGGGCTTCGAGCCCACCTTTGTCGCCGACGGGGATCACGCCATGCAGGCGTTCCGCGAGACGCATCCCGACCTGGTGCTGCTTGACCTGATGCTGCCCGGGGTGGACGGCATCGACGTCTGCCGCCAGATCCGCACCGAGTCCGGCGTCCCGATCGTCATGCTGACCGCGAAGAGCGACACCGTTGACGTGGTGCTCGGGCTGGAATCCGGTGCCGACGACTACATCGTCAAGCCGTTCAAGTCGAAGGAACTGATCGCACGGGTCCGCGCCCGGCTGCGGCGGACGGACGATCCGGCGCCGGAGATGCTGCAGATCGTCGACGTCACGATCGACGTGGCCGGGCACTCGGTGAAACGTGGCGGCGAGCAGGTGAACCTCACTCCGCTGGAGTTCGACCTGCTGGTGGCGCTGGCCCGCAAGCCGCGGCAGGTCTTCACCCGCGAGGTGCTGCTGGAGCAGGTGTGGGGGTACCGGCACGCGGCGGACACCCGGCTGGTCAACGTCCACGTGCAGCGGCTCCGCGCCAAGATCGAGAAGGATCCCGAGCACCCGGAGATCGTGGTCACGGTCAGGGGTGTCGGATATAAGGCGGGGCCGGCCTGATGCTGGCCATTGCCGGGGCCGAGGAGCGGATCATCACGAGCAGAGGTTACGGATAAGGCCGGGCCAGGAATAATCAGTCCAACGAAGTGCATTTCGCGAAACTCATTTCACCGAAGTGCGGTGCAGCGAAGTGCGGTTCAGCGAAGAAGGGTGATGAGGGGAGCACAGAGCAGCGGCTCCACTCGAGGCGAGGCGCAGGCAAGAGCGGGTGACCTGGCGCCAGGTGCCCCTCCCGTCGGCCCCGCCGAGGCGGTTCCGTCCGGCGCAGCGCTGGTCGGCCGCCTAGGCGGCCTGCCCCGCGGGCTGAGTCTGACCGCCTTCCGGGACACGCTGTCGGTAGACGGCGGAGGGCTGGTGGCGGGGGTGGCGGGCGGCCTGCGGCGCAGGCTTCCGCTGCCCGTGCGCCGGGTGCTCAGGTCCTTCCGCCGGCGGGAGCGGGCGGTGCTCGGGCGGCTGCGCCGCCGCTGGCACAGGTCACTTCAGCTGCGCGTGGTCGCCACCACGATGGTGATATCGGCCCTCGTGGTCGCCGTGATCGGCTTCTTCCTGGTTCAGCAGATCACCAGTGGCCTGCTGGCGAACGAGCGGAAGGCGGCGCTCACCCAGGCCTCGTCGGGCCTGGCCATCGCGCAGGCCCGGCCGGGCATGCTGGGATCGCACGTGACGGCCGCGGCGGTGAAGTCGCTGGTGGACGACCTGCAGGCGGGCAGCGGCCCCGGCAATGTCTATGACATCGTCATCCTCCAGCAGCACGCGAGCCCCGGCCTGGCCGGCGTGGTGGGAAACCCGGCGCTGGTACCGAGCATCCCCAGGAAGCTGAGCGCCGCGGTCACGGCCGAGCAGCGGATCGGCAGGTCAGACCGGCTGTACTACGCATCGACCGAACTGGTGCGCACCAACGGCCAGGCCGCGGGGCCCGCGCTCGCGGTGGGGGTGCCGATCACCAGTCATGACCAGCTCTACTACCTCTTCCCGTTCATCCAGCAGCAGCAGGCGCTGAGCCTTATCCAGACCACGATCATCGGCGCCGGGGTGGTGCTCATCGTTCTGCTGGCGGGCATCGTCTCCCTGGTCACGCGCTGGGTGGTAGTGCCGCTGCGGCAGGCGGCGCAGGCGGCGAGCCGGCTGTCAGCGGGCGACCTGGACGAGCGTATGCCCGCCGGGGGCACCGACGACCTGGCCGCGCTGGCCAACTCGTTCAACGACATGGCCGGGAGCCTGCAGGACAAGCTCAGGGAGCTGGAGGACCTTTCCCGGGTGCAACGGCAGTTCGTGTCCGACGTCTCGCACGAACTGCGGACCCCGCTGACCACGATCAGGATCGCCGCCGACGTCCTGTTCGAGGCCAAGGGCCAGCTTGATCCCGCCGCCGGGCGCAGCGCCGAACTGCTGCAGAGCCAGCTGGAGCGGTTCGAGGAACTGCTCTCGGACCTGCTGGAGATCAGCCGGCACGACGCCAACGTGGCGACCCTGGACGCCGAGTCGGCCGATGTCTGCGACCTGGTCCGCCGTGCGGCCGCCGACGCGGAACAGCTGGCGGCCCGCAAGGGCACCCACATCGACTTCCGGCTGCCACCCCAGCCCTGCGTCGCCGAGGTGGACCGGCGCCGGGTGGAACGGATCCTGCGCAACCTGCTCGACAACGCGGTCGAGCATGGTGAGGGCCGCGATGTGGTGGTCACGGTCGCCACGGACCGGGATGCGGTGGCGGTCGCGGTCCGCGACCACGGCGTGGGTTTCGGGCCGGGCGAACAGCACCTGGTCTTCGACCGGTTCTGGCGGGCCGACCCGGCCCGCGCGCGCACCACCGGCGGCACCGGGCTCGGGCTCGCCATCGCGCTCGAGGATGCCCGGCTGCACGGGGGGTGGCTGCAGGCCTGGGGAGAGCGCGGGAAGGGATCGGTGTTCCGGCTGACCCTGCCGCGCACACTCGGCGAGGAGCTGGCCGGCTCGCCGCTGCCCCTCGGTCCCGACGAGGCGGAGGTGCCGGCCGTCGCGGAGCACCTCGTCGGGCAGCCCGACGTCTCCGCGGCCGGGTTCGGCCGGGCTGACGTGGCCGGCGGCGAGGCCGGCCCGGCTGCCGCCCTAGCCGATGATGACGGGCGTCCGGCCGGTAACGGGCAGCTTGCCACTGACAACGGGACCCCGGCCGGTAATGGGCAGCTAGCCACCGGCAGCGGGACCCCGGCCGGTGAGGGGCAGCTGGCTACCACCAATGTGAGCCCGGCCGCTGACGGGCAGCTGGCCACCGGCAATGGAAGCCCGGCCGACGGCGAGGGCCGGGCCATTGGTGGCGGGAGCCTGGCGAAACGTGGCGGCGATGGCTGACGGGGGGCACCGGGCGGATACCGCGCCGGCCTGCATCCGGCTCACGCTGCTGCTCGGGGCGATCCTGGCCACGCTGCTGGCCACCGGCTGCGCCACCATCCCCTCGTCCGGCCCGGTCGGGTCGGCCCCGATCCCGGCGCCCCCCGCTGGCGGCGGCGTGTCGGGCGGCGGGCTGATCGTCGAAGGTCCCCAGCCCGGCTGGGGACCCGAGCAGGTCGTCAGCGGCTTTCTGCTGGCCAGCGCCAGTTTCGCGCATGATCATGGGACCGCGCGGGAATACCTCACCCCCAGCGCCGGCCGGCTGTGGCGCCCGGGCGCGCAGGTGACGATCCTGGCCGGCGCGCCCAGCGTGTACCAGACGACGGGACGGTTTTCCGGCCAGGGGAACCGGGCCAGTGTCGAGGTGAGCTGGCAGGAACTCGCCACCCTGGACGCCAGCGGGCAGTACACGGCCCGCGGCGGGGCGGCCCGCCAGCAGTCCTTCGTTCTGGAGAAGGTGAACGGGCAGTGGCGCATCGCTGACGTGCCCTCCACCGACGGCTCGAAGGCGTCCAACGAACTACTGCTGCCCGCCGCCCTTTTCAGGCTGGATTACGCGCCGCGGAACCTGTACTTCTACGGCCAGCCGGGCGGCCAGCTCCCCGCGGCACCGGACCAGCTCCTCGTTCCCGCCCCGGTATTCGTGCCCGTTCAATCCAGTGATCTTGTCACTACGCTGGTGAACGACCTGCGGCACGATCCCAGCGGCTGGCTGGCGAACGGGGCGGTCACCGCCTTCCCGCCTGGTTCGCGGCTGCGGAAGATCCAGGTCCTCCCCGGCCCGCCCGGGGACAAGACCGCGATCGTCGACATCGGGCTGCCCCGCGGTACCCCCCGGTCCACCGTGCAGGCGATGGCCGCTCAGCTCGTGTGGACGCTGACCAGCCCGGCCTACAGCGCTGCGCTCATCCAGGCCGTCAAGCTCAAGATCAACGGGCGCCTCTGGGCGCCACGCTCGGGCGACACCGTCCAGGGCCTCGCCGAGTACGGGCGTTACATACCGCGCGTGTCCCGCCCTCAGAACCTGTACTACGTGAGCACCAACGGCGCCGTCAGGATGTTCGGCCAGCAGGCGCACAGCGTTGCGGTGCCGGGCCAGGCAGGCACGGGCGAGGTGCCGCTGAGCAGCATCGCCGTGTCGATGAACGGCCACTACCTGGCCGGCATCTCCATCGCCGGGCCCGCGACTGTTTACACCGAGGATCTGGCCGCAGCCGCGAAGGAGCACGCACCGGCCAGAGTGGGAGCCCTGCACAACAGACTCACCGGTACCCGGTTCTCCACGCCCAGCTGGGACAGGGCCGGCGACCTGTGGGTCGCCGGCCGGGCTCACGGCCAGCCGGGCGTCTGGGTGATACCTGCGGCCTCCGGGGGCAAGGCGGTGCCGGTCAGCCTGCCCGTCGGCGTGGGCCCGGTCACCGGGCTCAGAGTCGCCCCGGACGGGGTCCGGATCGCCCTGATCGTCGGCCGGGGCACCAGCGCTCACCTGATGGTCGGGGCGATCACGCGCAGCGGCGGCGCCGTCTTCATCACCCAGGCCGTGCCGCTCGCCCCTGGCTTCACCGGGCCAATCGCCCTGACCTGGTACGACGAAGATCACCTGCTGGTGATCACCCGGTCTGCCAACGGCACCCGGCTCTTGGAGGTGCCGGTCAACGGGGACCTGCCGATCCCCAAGAGCCCCCAACCTGGCATGGCGTCGATCACCGCCGCCGGCCCGCAGAACGCCCTCTACGTGGGCGTGTCAGGCGGGCGGCTGGAGAGTTCGGTCGGTCTCAGTGAGCCGTGGCGCGACATCACCGCAGGCAGCGCCGCCACCTACCCCGGCTAAGCGGCCCTGGCCGGCGGCACCCGGCAGGCACAGCGGCACAACTAGAGCCGTTAGTGACGTATTCCTCGCCATACGTCTCCTGACATCCGGCCGGGGTCAGGCTACGTTCATGTCATGGCACCCGCCCGGGTCCGTGGTTGCGCCTGGCCGGGCTACCCGCAGTCCGCGGGCAGCCTGGGCCGGCAAGCCGATGCCAGCCGCAGGCAAAACGGCCCACGTAAGGCGACTTCTCGTCGACTGATCACGGTGCGGCTTAGAGGTAAGTCCTGCCCCACCGGGCGACCCGATGTTTCCCGGGCAGGGAGAAGGGCAGTAGTGGCAACCAGCTGCCGCGAACCCCTCAGCAGGCGGATGTGGGGACGAAGACCAGGTCGGCCGGGCGGGTGCCGCATGGTATTTCGGGCCGAAAGGGGGGTCCCCCCGTGGACATCATCTTCAAGGGTCGGCGTACCGATGTGCAGGAGCGTTTCCGCAGACATGCCTCGGCCAAGCTGGGCAAGATCGAGAGGCTGGACAGCAGAGCGAACAGAATCGATGTGGAGGTTTCCACCGAGCGCAACCCGCGCCAGTCCGACCGGCGTGAGCGCGTCGAGCTGACGATCCGGTCGCGTGGCCCGGTCATCCGGGCGGAGGCGGCGGCCGACGACCGCTATGCGGCGCTCGACCGCGCGCTGGCCAAGCTGGAGGCACGGCTGCGGCGGCTGGGGGACCGGCGCAAGAACCGGCATGCCGCCTCCCTTGCCGAACGCGCCGCCGCGCCCCGGCCGGCGCCCGGCGCCGATGGCCAGCCGGTGAGCGCGGGGCAGGGTTCTGGGACGGCCGGCGGCCGGCGGGCGGGACGCGTTTCCGGCCCTGAACCAGCCCCGGACGGCCCACCGGGCCGGCAGCCACCCGGCGCGGCGGGCGCGGATGACGTCATCCCCATCCAGATGGAGGGCGACGGCCCGGTGGTGGTGCGGGAGAAGTTCCACGCGGCCACGCCGATGAGCATCGACCAGGCGCTGCTGGAGATGGAGCTGGTCGGGCACGACTTCTACCTGTTC
>DATINY010000473.1:0-8163 GCA_035473755.1 Streptosporangiaceae bacterium | reverse complement strand
CTTCTCGGCGACGGCCGAGCCCGCGGCGATGCCGACGTTCGGCGAGCCGCTGCCGCTGCCCGACGGCCCGTGGGACGTGCTGGCCCGGTCCGGCGACGGGCCGGTGATGCCGGTCGGCTACGACCACGCCCGCCTGGCCGGCATCTCGCACAAGAAGGTCGCGGCCGGGCCGAAGCTGTACGCGTTCACCACCGCCGGGTACGACTCGCCGGTGATCACCGCCGAACCGCGGCTGCGGCTGTCGGAGCAGGGCAACTTCAACCGGCGGGTGCTGCGCCGGGCGCTCTACCCGATCCAGTCGCGGCGCCCGCTGCGGGACGCGGTCCTGTTCGTGAGCTGGAACGGCAAGCAGTGCGCCGACAACCCCCTTGGCATCGCCCAAGAGCTCCGCCGCCGCGGGGACGACCGCGAGCACACCTGGGTGGTGACCGACTACGCGGCCGCGGTCCCCGAAGGAGACCGGGCAGTGCTGTCCGGGACCGAGGAGTACTTCGACGCGCTCGCCCGCTGCCGGTACGTGATCTCCAACGACGACATGCAGCCGTTCTTCCGCAAGCGCGAGGGCCAGGTCTACCTGCAGACCTGGCACGGGACCCCGCTGAAGAAGATCGGCTTCGACATCGGCCGCCCGCAGTTCGCGAGCGGCACCGCCTACTTCGACCGCCTGGCGGCCGACATCGGCAAGTGGGACCTGCTGCTGTCGCAGAACCCGTTCAGCACCCCGATCTTCCGGCGTGCGTTCCGGTACGAGGGCGAGATCTGCGAGTACGGGTACCCGCGCAACGACATCCTCACCCGCGGCGGGCCGCTGGCCGGGCAGATACGGCGCCGGCTGGGCATCCCCGACGGCAAGCGGGTGGTGATGTACGTCCCGACCTGGCGTGACAACCAGTTCTACGCCTCCGGCCGGTACCGGTTCGACCTGCGGATTGACCTGGAGCGGGCCTGGCAGGTGCTCGGGCCCGACCATGTGCTGCTGATCCGCGGTCACCACCATCTCGCGAACGACGTCACGGCCGGCACCCGGCGCGATTTCGCGCTCAACGTGACCGGCTATCCCAACATCTCCGAGCTGTTCCTGATCACCGACGTCCTGATCACCGACTATTCGTCGGTCATGTTCGACTTCGCGGTGACCGGCCGGCCGATGCTGTTCTTCACCTACGACCTGGAGCAGTACCGGGATCAGCTGCGCGGCTTCTGCTTCGACTTCGAGGCGGAGGCGCCGGGCCCGCTGCTGGCCAGCTCGGAGGAGGTGCTGGCGGCCGCCAGGGACTCCGCCGCGGCGACCGCCGGCTACACGGCCGCCTACCAGGCGTTCGCCGCGAAGTACTGCCCGCTGGACGACGGCAAGGCCGGCGCGCGCGTCTGCGACCGGCTGTTCGGCGGCTGACCCGGGTAGCTCAGCCGGCCGCGGGCGTGGCCGGCCGGGCCGGGCGGACCTCGGTCACGGTCGCCCAGACCTGGCGCTCGCCGAGCGCGCGGGCGACGGCGATCCGGTGATGCCCATCCTCCACGTAGTAGTGGCCGTCGCAGTGGTAGAGCTCGACGGGGTCCATGCCACGGCCGCTCCGGACGTCGGCGTCTATCCGCACAAAACGCTCCCGCGGCAGCTGCGAGGTGGGCTGGAAATGGCGGTCGAAGCACATCATCGGCTCGACCGACCCCACGATCCGGTCGAT
Organism: Streptosporangiaceae bacterium; assembly: GCA_035473755.1. Classification (GTDB taxonomy): domain Bacteria; phylum Actinomycetota; class Actinomycetes; order Streptosporangiales; family Streptosporangiaceae; genus UBA9676. The sequence goes on along the minus strand of DATINY010000473.1, from coordinate 6,481 downwards.
CGGCACCAGCTCCTGGCGGGTGCCGCGGGCCATCGTCACCTCGCCGAGCACCGGCAGGGGGCCGCAGCCGGACGCCCGGCCGGACAGCCACCCGGCCAGCCTGGCCAGCCGCGCCTCCCGCAGGGCGCGCTCGAAATCATCCCGGGCGTCGGCCCCGGGGAATCCGGTCTGCACGGCATCGCCTTCCAGCTCCAGCATAGGCCGGCCCAGCGGGAACTCCACCGGCCAGCGGGCAGCGCCCGCGGGTAACGGCTTGCCCATGATTGGGCACGCGTTAGGCCAGGTCGCGGCCGTCCGGGGTGCCATCGGGTAACTCTCTAAGGTCCATGGTGCGTGGGCGCGGGATGGCGGGCGCGCAAGAGCGGGGTGGCCCGGTGCGTGAGAGCGGGATGGCGGGTGCCTGAGGGCCGGACGGCCGATGCCTGAGGGCCGCACGGCCGCCGCCGGTCTGGCCGCGGGGGCCAGCTCCCCGGCGCCGTCATCCGGCCCGCAGCGCGGCGGGGTGCGCCGGATGGCCGGATGGGCCCCGCCGCTGATCCCGGGGATCGTGCTGCTGCTGGCGGACGGCTACCGGCTTGGGCGGCTGTCGCTGTGGCGCGACGAGGCATACACGGTGGACGCCATCGGCCGCCCGCTGCCGCGGGTCTTCGCGATGCTGGCCCACACCGACGCGGTCAACGGCGCCTACTACGTGCTCATGCACACCTGGGCCGGGGTGGCGGGCACCTCGCCTGCCGCGCTGCGGCTGCCGTCCCTGCTGGCCATGGCCGTCGCGGCGATGGTCACCGCCGCGACCGGCGGGCGCCTCGCCCGGGCCGGGCGGCTGCCTGCACCGGCACTGACCGGTGTCGTGGCCGGGCTGCTGTTCACCGCGGCCCCGCAGGTGACCCGGTACGCGCAGGACGCCCGCGCCTATGGGCTCGTCACCATGTGCGCGACGGTAGCGACCTACCTGCTGCTTCGCGCGCTCACCGACGGCCGCTGGCGCTGGTGGACGGCCTACGGGGCGGCGATCATCGCGGTTGGCCTGTTCAACCTGCTGGCCTTCCTGCTGGTGGGCGCGCACGGAGTGACCGTGTGGATCGCGCGGGCCAGGCAGCGGGCGGCGCTGGCCCCGGCCGGTGCGGCCCAGGCGGGCGCGGGAGCCGGGCCGGCGATCGGCGGAACCGGGGTAGCGAGGGGAACCGGGCCCGCCGGGCCGGTCTCCCGCTGGCTCACCGCGGTCGGCGTGGCCCTGGCGGTGCTGAGCCCGCTGCTGGTGGCGGGGGTCGCGCAGCGCCATCAGATCAGCTGGCTGGAGCGGCCCGGCCTGGCCGGGGTGAGCCACCTGGTTGTCACGTTCGCCGGTTCGCAGGCGCTGGTGCCGCTGCTGGGCCTGCTGGTGCTGGTGGCTGTGGTCGCGACCGTGACGGACCGGCCCCGGGCGCCGCTGGACATGGTCACGGTGGCGCTGCCGTGGCTGCTGCTGCCCGCGGCGGTCCTGCTCGCGGCCTCCCAGGTCCGTCCGGTGTATGACCCCCGCTACCTCGTCTTCTGCCTGCCCGCGCTCGGCCTGCTCGGTGCGTGCGGCGTGGCGTGGGTGACCCGTTTTGCGACGATGATGACGGTGCGGGGGACGGGCGGTGCCACGGTCTGGCTGCCAGCCATCCTGATCCTGGCGCTGCTGGCGGCGCTGGTGGTGGGGCCGCAGCGGTCGGTGCGAGCCGCCTCCTCCCGGCTGGCGGATCTGCGCGGGACGGCAGCGGTCCTGGCGGCCCAGGGCAGGCGCGGTGACGCCGTGCTCTACGTGCCACCGAGCAACCGGGTGTTCAGCCTGGCCTATCCCGCGCCGTTCCGGCGGCTGCGGGATGTCGCGCTGGCGGAGTCACCGGCCGCCGCGGCCAATCTGTCCGGGGCCGAGGTGACGGCGGGGGTGCTGCGGGCCCGGTTCGCTGGTGTGGGCCGGGTGTGGGTGGTCAGCGGGCGCCGGATGTTCCCGTTTCCCGATGGGGGACTTGAGCCTGCCGAGGCTGGGCTGCTGAAGCGTTTCTCGCTGGTGCGGCGGTGGGACGTGGGCGAGGGGATGCTGAGCCTGTACCAGCGCCGGCATTAGGTGTGCTGGCGCCGACATTGGATGTGCCGGCGCCGACAGCGGGGTGCGCTGTCCCGGCATACCAAAACGCCGGGACAGTGCACCCCGCTGCCGGCGTGTTGCGGCCGGGGTTACCTGCGCTTCCGTGGAAGGGGCGAGGGGCGGCCGGTTACGGGCGACAGGCGATCATAAGGCGACAGGTGGTCAAGGCGACAGGTGGTCAAGGCGACAGCCGGTCACGGGGCGAGGGGTGGTCGCAGGGCGACGGGCCGTGGGGGGCCGGCCGTAAGGGGGGAGGGTTAGAAGGCTAGGCCGTGGCCGGGGCGGTAGGCGGCTAGCTTGTCGCGGAGGCGGCCCCGGCCCCGGTGGAGGCGGGACATGACCGTGCCGATGGGGGTGCCCATGATCTTGGCGATCTCCTTGTAGGAGTAGCCCTCGATGTCGGCCAGGTAGACGGCCACCCGGAACTCTTCCGGGAGGTCGCGCAGGGCCCGCAGGATCTCCGAGTCGGCCAGCCGGTCCAGCGCCTCCGCCTCGGCCGACCGCACGGGCGGGGCCAGCGGGTCGGTGGGCAGGTGCCAGTCGTGGAAGTCGCCCCCGGTCGCCTGGCGCGGTTCCCGGCGCCGCTTGCGGTAGCCGTTGATGAACGTGTTCGCCAGGATGCGGTGCAGCCAGGCCTTGAGGTTGGTGCCGGGCCGGAACTGGTGGAAGGCCGCGTACGCCTTGGCCGAGGTCTCCTGCACGAGGTCTTCGGCGTCGGTCGGGTTGCGCGTCATGCGGAGGGCGGCCGGGTACAGCTGTCCCAGGAAGGGCAGCACATCGCGCTCGAACCGCTCGTTGCTGTCCGGCGCCTGCTCCGTGTTCCCCATCGTGTCTCTCCGCTTCTCATTGACCCTCAACCTATAGACGCGCGCAAGCCCCCGTTTGGCTCGGTCGCCGTGACCGTATCTACAAGCTGGGCCAAGGATTTCCTTCTACCCGCGGATTCTGAAAGTTACCTGAAAATTGAGTCAGAAACCATCTTGCGATACTACGCGCTTCCCATCCGCCGTCCTGGCGCCTGCCGCCGGATCCTCATATCACGGATCTTGACCATGATCATGTCCGTTTCGTCCTGGTTCTTGTGGCGAAAATCGGTGATAAGTCGTCTCATCCGGAGGAGGACCGCGCGGGGCGGGTGACCGGGGGCCATCTTCCGGTCCTTGCGCGTCTGGAGGGTGCTGGGCCGCCACAATGGGGTGCGTGCCCACCTTTGAGGCGGAAGAGGCGCTGGCCGGGATGGCGGTGCGGCTGGGGGCCGCACAGGTGGCCGGCTGGTCAGAGGCGGAGCAGCGCCTCGCCGACGCCGCTACCTACCCCGGTGAGAGTGAGATCTCGCAGATCAGGAGCCAGATTCTGGCCGGCGAGGATCCGCTGGGGGAGGCGTTCTGCCGGCTGCGCGGTCCGGCCCAGCGGCGGCCGTCGGGCCAGACGTTCACTCCCGGGCCGGTGGTGCAGGGCATGGTCGGCTGGGCCGCGCGCACCCTGGTCCCGGCCCGGGTCGTCGACCCAGGTACCGGCTCGGCCCGGTTCCTCGCCGCCGCCGGGCGCCGCTGGCCGGAGGCAGCCCTGCTGGGAGTGGAGACCGACCCGCTCGCCGCGATGATCGGCCGGGCCACCCTCGCGGCGGCGGGCATGGCCGGCCGGGCGGGCATCACGCTCGGCGACTACCGGTCGCTGCGGCTGGCACCGGCCGCCGGCCCCACCCTGTTCCTGGGCAACCCGCCGTACGTGCGCCACCACCAGATCCCGGCAGGCTGGAAGGGCTGGCTGCGGTCCGCCGCCGCCAGCCAGGGCCTGGCCGCGAGCGGCCTGGCCGGGCTGCACGTTCACTTCTTCCTGGCCACCGCGCTGCACGCGGTGCCGGGCGACGCCGGGGTGCTGGTCACGGCGGCCGAATGGCTGGACGTGAACTATGGCTCGCTGGTCCGCTCGCTGCTGCTCGGCCCGCTCGGCGGCCAGTCGGTCCACCTGCTCGACCCGGCCGTCCCGGCGTTCACCGACGCGGCGGCGACCACCGCCATCACCTGCTTCCGTCCCGGCCGCCGTCCCGCCGGCCTACGGCTGCGCCGGGTGGCCCGGCTCGCCGACCTGGGCGAACTGGCGGGCGGGACGGCGGTGCCCGCTCCGGTGCTGCGCGCGGCGTCCCGCTGGACCCCGCTGGTGGGCCCGGCCGTGCCGGAAGCCGGGGCCGCTACCCGGAACGCGTGGGAAGCCGGGGCCGCTACCCAGGACGCGCGGGAAGCCGGGGCCGCCGCCCAGGACGCGCGGGAAGCCGGGGCCGCTGCCCAGGGCGCGTGGGAAGCCGGGGCCGCCGCCCGGGTCGCCGCGGCTACCGGGCGTGTTCGGCTGCCCGCTGGCCAGGTCGAGCTGGGGGAGCTGTGCCGGGTCCACCGCGGCCAGGTGACCGGCGCCAACAAGGTGTGGGTCACGGCCGGCAACCCGGCCGGCCTGCCCGGCCGGTTCCTGTTCCCGGCGGTGACCCGGGCCAGCGAGCTGTTCCGCGCCGGGGGCACGCTGGCGACGGCCGCGCGGCTGCGCTTGGTCATCGATCTCCCGGCGGACCTGGGGGAGCTGGCGCCCGCCGAGCTGGCGCTCGTAACCCGGTTCCTGGCGGGGGCCGAGGCGGCCGGGGCGGCGGCCTCCTACATCGCCTGCCACCGCAAGCCCTGGTGGCGGGTGCGGCTGCGGGCGCCCGCCCCCATCCTCGCCACCTACATGGCGCGGCGGCCGCCCGCGTTCGTGCGCAACCTCGCCGGGGCCAGGCACGTCAATATCGCCCACGGCCTCTACCCGCGTGAGCCGCTGCCACCGGCCGCCCTGGACGGGCTCGCCGCCTACCTGCGCCGGTCGGTCACTGCGGGGCAGGGACGCACCTACGCCGGCGGGCTGACCAAGTTCGAGCCCGGCGAGATGGAACGGCTGCCGGTCCCCGTCCCGGCCCTGCTGCCCGCCTGCGCCCCGGCCGCCGTGGCCGTCCCGGCCACCCAGCCGTGATCAGCCTTCCGGTTCCCTGACCGCCTCGCCGGGCGCGGCCCCGGGGTGCTTCTCATCCGGCTTCAGGGCGGTCCCGGTGTGGCAGGACCGGGAGCAGGACATGGGCGGTGTGCCGGGCGTCATGGTGGATCTCGAACCGGCAGCGCAGCGCCCTGGTCGCCACGCCGAACGGCTCCGCGGTCCCGAAGTTGCGGGCGAACCGCGGGAACGCGCCCCCGCTGACCTGCACCCGGATCCGGTGCCCGGCCCGCACCCGGTACGCCGTGGGGAAGAGCTCCAGGTCGACCGCCAGGATGCCGTCGTCGCCGGCCTGGACGTCGGGGGCGGGGACCGTCTGCGGGCTGAGCCGGCGGATGCCGTCCGTGATGTTGCGGGAGACGCCCTTGAGGTCGACGTCACAGACCCGGACGAAGAGGTCGGCGTGTTCGCGGCCGGTGCGCACGAAGATCCGGGCGCTGACGGGCCCCACCAGGTCCGTGTCGGCGGGAAGGCGATCGCTGGTGAACGTCAGGACATCGGGCCGGGCCTCGATCCCGGCGTTGTCGACCTGCTTGCCCGGCGGTTGCAGGAGGGGGCCGCCGGCCGAGGGCGTCGGGTCAGCGGGGTTGTAGACGAACGTGCCGGGTGGGGCATCACCGGGCTCTGCGTCCGGGCTCAGGCGGCCTGACGCGCGCAGGTACCAGGCGGTGGCGGCGGCCGGCGGTGGCCAGTCGGCGAAATCGAGCCAGGTGCCCGCCTGCTGGAGGAAGACCCGCACCGGTGCGCCCGGCGGCGGCGGGCCGCCGCGCAGGTGATGGTCCAGCCAGGCGATGTCCTGGCGGGTGATCTCCTTCAGCTCGCCGGGCTCGCCGTGCAGCCAGGGCCCGACGACGATCCGGGCCGTGACGCCCGCCGCCCGGATCGCCTGGTAGTCGCGCAGCTGGCCGGGCAGGAACAGGTCCCACCAGCCGGTCACCATGCTGACCGGCGGAAGCCGGCCCAGATCGGCCTGGTCATGATCCGCGCCCGCCCAGAACCCGTCGCCCGGGGCAGCGTGCCCGGTGAAGTCCCGCCAGAAGGCGACCGGCGCACCCGCGACGGCGACGTCGGCGGCCTGCAGCGGAACCTTCCGCAGGGCACGCCTCATCCTGGCCAGCTGGCGCGGGTTCGGGATGGCGCCGAACGGCCCACGCTCCTGCCGGCCGACCAGCCCGGTCCAGTTCAGCGCGTTCTGCAGGCCGGGGGCGCCGTGGTTATAGAGGGCCGCCGAGAACTTCGCGGTGGTGACGGTGAGCGAGACCGACAACAGCGGCGGGTCGGCGTACGGCGCGACGGCCCACTGGGTGTGGCCCAGATAGCTCGCGCCGGCCATCGACACCTGGCCATCGCACCACG
>DATINY010000472.1:0-4166 GCA_035473755.1 Streptosporangiaceae bacterium | reverse complement strand
GCAGCGTTGCTGTTCGACGCCCAGATCGTGGCGCGTCGCCGCGGCGGTGACCGGGTGATTCCCGCCGCGGGATTCTTCAGGGGCTTCCTGGAAACCGACCTGCGCCCAGACGAGATGATTATCGAGGTGCGGCTGCCCGTGCCCCGGCCCGGCGCGGCCATCTGCGAGTTCGCCCGGCGGCACGGCGACTTCGCCATAGTGGCCGTGGCGGCGGCGGTGTCCAGCGAAGGCGGGGTGTGCCGCGATGCCCGGGTCGTGCTCGGCGGGGTCGCGGGTACGGCGCAGCGCGCCGCCGGTGCTGAGGCTGCGCTGATCGGCTCCGGCCTGGGTGCAGATGCGATCGCGGCAGCGGCGGAGGAGGCGGCCGCCGGGACCGACCCGCCCGGCGACGTCCATGGGTCCGCGGAGTACCGCCGCCATCTCGTCCGGGTGCTCGCAGCCCGAGTGATCGAGGAGGCAGCCGCGGATGCGTGACGCGCCCAGCGGCCCGGCGGCTGCCCCGGCCAAGGCCCACGCGGGGGCCACGCCCGAGGTCCCGGCGGCGGGGGGCTGGATCGGCAGGTCGCTGCGGCGTGTCGAAGACCGCTACTTGCTCACCGGGCGTGGCAGCTTCGTCGGCGACCACCAGGCGCCGGGCACGCTGCACCTGGTCCTGGTGCGCAGCTACGTCGCCTCGGCGACGATCAATGCCATCGACGCCTCGGCGGCGCTGCGCCAGCCCGGCGTCGCCGCGGTGATCACCGCCGCTGACCTGGCCGGCGTGGCGCCGCTGCGCGGGGTATTGGCAAGACCCGAGTTCGTCGCGACCGACATGCCGGTCCTGGCGGTCGGCCGGGTCCGGCACGTGGGCGAGCCCATCGCGGCGGTCCTGGCGGATTCGGCCTACACCGCCGAGGACGCGGCGGAACTCGTGGAGGTTTCCTACGGGGAGCTGCCTGCGGTGGCCGGCGTCGCGGACGCGCTCGCAGAGGGGGCGGGCGCGGTGCACGAGGCCGCCCCGGACAACGTACTCGTAGACGTCATCCCGGTATCGTCGCCAGGCCTCGACGACATCTTTACGTCCGCCGCCCACGTGGTGGAGGTGGGGATTTCGACCGCGCGGATCACCGCGGCACCGCTGGAGGGCCGCGCGTGCGTCGCGGCCTTCGACGAGCGGACCGGGCAGGTAGTGCTCCAGACCTCGACCCAGGTGCCGCACACGGTGCGAACCGCGGTGGCCCTGTCCCTCGGCATGGACGAGCATCAGGTGCGGGTGATCTCGCCCGATGTGGGGGGTGGCTTCGGGCAGAAATGTGTGGTGGCACGGGAGGAGGTGCTCGCCGCTGCGGTGGCCCGCCTGCTGCGTCGTACCGTCACGTGGGTCGAGGACAGGCGAGAGGGACTCACGTCCGGCTTTCAGGCCCGCGAGCAGTTCTACCAGGTTCGCGGTGCCTTTGACGCGACCGGCCACCTGCTCGGGCTCGATGCCGATATCCGCTGTGATGTCGGCGCCTATTCCTGCTACCCGGTGACCTGCGGGGTTGAGGTGCTGATGGCGGCCAACGAGCTGCCAGGGCCCTACCGTCTGCGGATCTACCGCGCCCGCTCGCGCGGTATCGCGACGAACAAGACGCCGATCGCCCCGTACCGGGGGGTGAGCCGTCCGCAGACGGTTCTCGCCATGGAGCGCCTGATGGACGAGGCCGGGCGGGTGACCGGCCTGGGCGCGGTCGAAGTACGAGACCGCAACCTGGTCGATGCGCAGGAGTTTCCCTACCGCAACGTGATGGGCGCCAGTTATGACGCCGGGACCTACCGGGAGTCGCTCGCGCGCTGCGCCGAGCTGCTCGGCCACGGCTCCTGGCCCGGTGTGCAGGCACGGGCGCTTGCCGAGGGCCGGCTCTTGGGGCTTGGCCTGGCGTGCTTTGTGGAGCCCACGGCGTACGGCACGGCGTCGTTCGGGATGCGCAAGATGACGATCGTGCCCGGCTACGAGCGGGCGACCGTGCGGATGGACCCGAGCGGCAGCGTGATCGTGATGGTGGGCACCCACTCGCACGGGCAGGGACACGCCACCAGCTACGCCCAGATCGCCGCGGACGCCCTAGGCATCGACCCGGGCCGGGTCCGGCTCCGGCAGGGCGACACCGAACTTGTGCCGCACGGCTGGGGTACCTTCGCCAGCCGTTCGATCGTGGCCGGGGGCGGCGCCATCGCCCGGGCCTCGGCGGACCTGGCCGGGCAGCTCCGGGCGATCGCGGCGCACTTGATCGAGGCCGCTCCTGGCGACGTGGAACTGGCCGACGGCCGGGCTCAGGTGCGCGGCGACCCGGCCACGTCCGTGCCGATCGACGAGCTCGCCCGGACCGCCCACCACGCTGCGCATCTGCTCCCCGACGGGTTGGGCCGGGGCCTGGAGGCGACGGCGGCCTTCGACCCGGAGGGAACCTTCTCCAACGCGACCCACGGCGCGATCGTCGAGGTGTCGCCCGATACCGGTGGCGTGCGCCTGGTCCGGTACGTGGTGGTCGAAGACTGCGGCGTCATGATCAACCCGATGATTGTCGACGGCCAGGTTGCTGGCGGCGTCGCGCAGGGGATAGGCGCCGCGCTCTTCGAGGAGCTTCCCTTTGACGAATCTGGCCAGCCCGTCTGCGGCAGCTTTGTCGATTACCTTCTGCCGACTGCGGCGGACCTGCCCGAATTTGAGATCCACCACCTTTGCACGCCCACGACAAGGACGCCGACCGGCGCGAAGGGAATGGGGGAGGGCGGCACCATCGGCGCTCCCGCAGCCGTGCTGAACGCGGTCAACGACGCGCTCGCACAGGTGGGCGCCAGCGTCGGGCGCATCCCCGTGCGCCCGACGGACGTCGTGGCAGCGATTGCCGCAGCCGTCTCCCGTGACCCGGTCGACAGCAGGAGGAAGGCCCAGTGACCGATGTTCATTCGATCCGGATCACGGTGAACGGCACCGAGCACGAGCTGGCCGTCGAGCCGCGCCGCACGCTCGCCGATATGCTGCGCCACGACCTGGCGCTTACCGGCACGCACGTTGGCTGTGAGCACGGGATCTGCGGCGCCTGCACTGTGCTGGTGGACGGGCTCCCCGCACGCTCCTGCCTGATGTTCGGCGTCCAGGCGGATGGGAGGTCCGTGGAGACGGTGGAGGCACTCGGCACGCCCGACGCGCTCGGCCCGCTGCAGCAGGCCTTCACCGACCATCACGGGCTGCAGTGCGGGTTCTGCACGCCTGGCTTCTTGATGCTGGTCACGGCGTTCCTGCGGGAGACGCCGTCGCCTTCCGACGATGAGATCCGCGAAGTGGTCGCGTCGAACCTGTGCCGGTGCACTGGGTACCAGGGCATCCTGCGGGCGGTGCGGGCGGCCGCAGATGCCGGGGCCGGAAGCTGATGGGCTACGTCGGCAGCCGCATGCGGCGGCTCGAGGATCCCAGGCTGCTTGCGGGCGTCGGCCATTTCGCCGACGACGAGGAGCGCCCGGGCCAGCTCTGGATGCGCGTGGTCCGCTCGCCGGTCGCACATGCCGTTTTGGGTGCGGTCGACGTAGGCGACGCGCTGAAGCTTTCGGGCGTGCGGACGGTCCTGACCGGCGCCGACATCAGCGTGCCACCGATTCCGGTGCGAGTCAGTCCCGACCCCGGTGACCTTTCTGCTTACCTGCAGCCGGTGCTGGCCCGGGGCCATGTCCGCTACGTAGGTGAGCCGGTGGCGGTCGTGGTTGCCGACGATCCATACCTGGCGGAAGACGGAGCCGACCTCGTCGCAGTCGACTACGCCGAACTCGCGCCTGTCCGCGACGCACGGGCCGCTTGCAGCCCTGGAGCGCCGCAGTTGTTCTGTCGGCAGCCGAATAAGGTCGCCACGCTGACCGCGTCGTTCGGCGACGTCGCGGCGGCGTTTCGTACCGCCGCGCACGTGGTCGAGGTGGACGCGGTAATCGGCCGACAGACCGCGGTCCCGATCGAGCCGCGGAGCCTGCTTGCCCAATGGGATGAGGCCAGGCAGTCGCTCGACGTCTGGGGAGCGACAAAGGTTCCGCACTTCAACCGTCACGCGATCGCCAAGGCGCTAGGGATTCCGCCGTCGCGCGTCCAGATGCACCGCTGTGACGCTGGCGGGGGCTTCGGCGTTCGTGGCGAGTTGTACTCGGAGGACATCCTGGTG
>DATINY010000471.1:0-2698 GCA_035473755.1 Streptosporangiaceae bacterium | reverse complement strand
GCCGGACTGCCGCCCAGCTACCGGCACCGGCCGGGCGGCTGAGCGCAGTGGGCCTGAACGGGCGGCCGGCGCTGCGGGTCGGCATCGTGGGCTACGGGCTGATGGGCAAGGCGCACAGTTACGGCTACCGGGTCGCGCCGCTGCTGCGCCCGCTGCCGGTCACGCCGGTGGCAGCCGTGATCTCCGGCCGGAACGGGCCGGCCGTGGCCGCTGCGGCGGCCGCGTACGGCATCCCCGAGCACACCACTGACTGGCGCGCGCTGGTGACGCGAGACGACATCGACGTGGTCGACATCTGCACCCCGCCCGGCACACACGCGGAGATCGCGCAGGCCGCCGCCACGGCGGGCAAGGCGGTCCTGTGCGAGAAGCCGCTCGCCCTGACCTACCCCGAGGCCGCGGCGGCCCTCGCGGCGGTCGAGCAGGCCGGGGTGCACCATGCGGTGGGGTTCAACTACCGGCGGCTGCCCGCCGTCGCGCTGATGCGGCGCATGGTCGCCGACGGCGCCGTCGGCGAGGTCCGGCTGTGGCGGGCGACCTGGCTGTCCGACGAGTTCACCGACCCCGGCACCCCTTACGACTGGCGGTTCGACCGGCAAATGGGCGGCACGACCATCGCCGACCTGGGCAGTCACCTGATCGACATGGCCCTGTGGATGGCTGGGGAGATACGCGCGGTCTGCGCGCAATCCGAGACGTTCATCCGGGAGCGGCCGCCGCCGGGAGGGGCCGGGGAGGCCGTGCGGGCCGGCACAGAAGGCGGGGCGCTGGCGGTGACCGTCGATGACGCCTCCAGCGCGCTGATGCGGTTCGGGTCCGGCGCGCTCGGGGCGATGGAGGTCGCGCGCGCCGCGGTCCGCCGCCCGTGCGACTTCACGGTCGAGGTGAACGGCAGCCGCGGCACGCTGGTGTTCGATTACGCGCGGCTCAACGAGCTGCGCTACGGCAGCGCGGACGACGACCCGGGCCTGTACGGCATGCGGCGGATCCGGGCCGAGCATCCCAGCCACCCCTACGCCGCCAGCTGGTGGCCGATCGGGCAGGGCATCGGGTACGGCGCATCGTTTGGCAATCAGGTTGCCGACCTTTTGGAAGGCTGGCCGGATGCGCCGTGGAGCCCGGGGTTCGGCCAGGGCGCGGCGGTGCAGGCGGTGTGCGACGCGATGGAGGCATCGGCCGCGCAGGGCCGGTGGGTGACGGTCAGCGAGGTGACGGGGTAACCACCGCGGCCGGCCTGACCGGCGGGGCCGCCGGTTCCCGGGCCCGCAGCTCGCGGGCGGCGAGTACGAGCAGGATGGCCATCAGCGCGAGCCCGCCCAGCACGTAGGAGTTGCCGGTCAGCAGCTGCAGGCCCCGCCAGTGGTACTCGTAGAACCACGGCCGGTTCCCGTGGGCGAAGTAGTAGACCGGATTGGTGTTCGGCGGGGCCCAGATCAGCCCGAGCGAGAAGTGCCCCAGGTCCCCCGGTTCGCTCCACAAGCTGCCCGGCCAGGCCCCGAACAGGGCGATGAGCCCGCCCGCCAGCGCCCAGAACCCGGCCGCGGGCCAGCGGGCGGCGGACCGCCACCACGGCGCGGGTGGCCCGGCCCGCATGGCGCGCAGCGCGTAGTACCCCGCGGTCGCCACCCCGGGGGCGATCCAGACCCAGTGGTGATCCCAGCTCACCGGGGACACCAGCAGCCCGGTCAGCGCGCAGGCCAGGATCCCGGCCACCTCGTGACCGGCCCGGGCCAGCACCGTCGCGCACGCCAGCCCGAGCGCCGCGGTCACCGCCGCCGCCAGCAGCCACGGGGGCCGGGCCCCCGCCACGCTGCCGGCCAGCCGGGTGACGAGGCCGAGCAGCGACTGGTTTCCCTCCCAGCCGACGAAGCCGGTCCGGCCACCCTGCGCGAACAGCCCATGCAGCCACCACTGGCCGGAATCAGCGGGCAGCACGATGAACCCGGCGGCCACGGTGGCAGCGAACGCCGCCGCGGCGACGGCGGCCTGCCGGAACCGGCGGGTCAGCAGCAGGTACGGGATGAAGATCAGCGGCACCAGCTTGATCCCGGCGGCGACGCCCACGCCGGCGCCCTTCCACCAGCGGCTCGCCCGGGTGTCCGGCTGCGTCAGGTCCCACATGATCAGGGCCATCAGCGCCACATTCACCTGGCCGAGGTAGACCGTGCGCAGGAACGGCTCGGTCCACAGCACCGCGGCGGCGGTCAGCAGCGCCCCCCCGGCCCGCGCCCGCGGCTCACGGCATCCGAGCCCGCCGAGGGTGAACCACAGGGCCGCCAGGAGCAGCGCGAAGTTCGCCCCCACCGAGAGCCCGGCCAGCGCCCCCCGCGGGATGGGCGGCGCTCCGCCGGGGATGAGCGACACGGCCGCGAAGACCAGCGCCGCGAACGGCGGGTAGGTGAACTTGAGGCCGAGCCCGGGGTCGGTCCAGCCGTACAGCGGCGCCGCGAGGTGCGGACGGTAGAACGGCGGCACGTGCCGGACGATCAGGCCGCCGGCCACGTAGATATGCAGGTCGACCGGGTGCACCGTCCAGTTCGGCGGATGGATGGCCAGGTAGATGAGGAAGCTGGCCAGGGCCGCGGTGAACGCGATCACCCCGCCCGCCAGCACCTTGCCACCGGGGCGGTGCGCCGCCGGCCGGGTGGGCGGCGGCGCCGGGGCTGGCTTCACACGCCCGAAGATATGTTTCGCCGCC
>DATINY010000470.1:0-9749 GCA_035473755.1 Streptosporangiaceae bacterium | reverse complement strand
GCCATGCCGAGGCTGGCGTGGAAGTCGTCGAAGCGCCGGGTGCCGCGGAACGCGTCGCGCAGGATCAGCAGCGTCCACCACTCGCCCACCACGTCGAGGGTCTTGGCGATCGAGCAGTTCCAGTCGGCGAGGCTGGTCAGGCGCATCGGCCCATCCCGTCCTAATTAGTCGTTTGACAAGACTCACTATGCCATGCCAGATTGAGTCTCGTCAAAAGACTGACTTCACTGGCCGGCCGCCGGGAGGACGCGATCATGGAAAAGCCCGCCCGCCCCTGGCTGTCGCTGATCGTGCTGTGCCTGGGGACCTTCGCGGTGCTGCTCGACGCGACGATCGTCAACGTGGCGCTCCCCAGCATCATCACCGATCTGCACGCGTCGCTGGACCAGGCGCTATGGGTGATCAACGCCTACCTGCTGGTGTTCGCCGGGCTGCTGATCGTGGCCGGCAGGCTCGGCGACATGTTCGGGCCGCGGCGGCTGTTCGTGACCGGGCTGGCCCTGTTCGCGGCGGCCTCGGCGCTGTGCGGGGCCGCGCAGTCGCCGGGCCAGCTGATCGCCGCCCGGGTGCTGCAGGGCGTGGGCGCGGCCGCGCTGACCCCGCAGGCCATGGTCATCATCCAGGCGGTCTTCCCGCGTGAGCGGATGGGCGCCGCGTTCGGCGTGTTCTCCTCGATGGTGGGGCTGGCCGCGGTCAGCGGGCCGACCCTGGGCGGCGTGCTCACCACCTACCTGAGCTGGCGGTGGGTGTTCTACGTCAACCTGCCCATCGCCGCAGCCGGGATCGTGCTCGCGTACCGGTTCGTCCCCGACGTCCGCACCGGGCGCCGGCCCCGGCTCGACCTGATCGGCGCGCTGCTCGCCACCACCGGCCTGTCGGCCGTGGTGTACGGCGTGATCGAGGGCCAGCGCTACGACTGGGGCACCGTGCGCTACGGCATCACCATCGGCGAGATCATCGGCGCCGGCCTCGTGATCCTGGCCGCCTTCGTGGCCTGGGAGCGGCGCCACCGTGAGCCGCTGATGCCGCTCGGCCTGTTCCGCAGCCGCACCTTCGCCATCATGGTCCTGCTCAACGTGGCGGTGCAGTTCGCGCTGCAGAGCATGCTGCTGGTCAACTCGATCAACATGCAGTCGGTGCTGGGCATGACCGCCGTCCGGGCCGGGCTCACCAGCCTGCCGCTGACCCTGGCGCTGACAACGCTGGCGCCGTTCGCGGGGCGGCTGACCGACCGGTTCGGCGGCAAGTACGTGCTGATGGCCGGGCTGGTGGTCTTCGCGGCGGGCATCGCGGGCATCGCCGCGGTCTCCTCTACCCACGCCACCTCGATCACGTTCGCCCCGGTGCTGGCCGTCGCCGGGCTCGGCATGGGCGCGATCTTCGCGCCGCTGGCCACCGAGGCCATGCGCGCCGCGCCTCCCCGGCAGGCCGGCGCCGCCTCCGGGGTGCTCAACACCGGCCGCCAGCTCGGCGGCACCCTGGGCGGCGCCATCACCGGCGCGGTCCTGGCCAGCCAGCTCACCGCCGCCATGCAGCTCCGCGCGGCGGCCGACGCCCGCCTCCTGCCCGCGGCCGCCAGGCCGCGCTTCGTGGCGGGCTTCGCCCAGGCGGCCCGGTCCGGGCTGCAGGTGGGCCGCGGCCAGTCCGTGGCCAGCCCGCCGCGCGGCGTCCCGCCGCAGCTGGTCCCCGAGCTGCGCCAGCTGATCCGCGACGTCTTCACGCACAGCTATATCGCTGCCATCCGCCCCACGCTGGCCATCTCGGTGGCCGTCCTGCTCGCCGGCGCGGCCGGCTGCCTGCTGCTGCGCCGCCACACCGCCACCACCGCGACCAGCTCTCCCGCCGAAGCGACCAGCCGTCCCGCCGAGGTGACAAGGTCTCCCGCCGAGGCGACCAGCTCGCCCGCTGAGATGACCAGCTCTTCCGCGGCCGTGACCAGCTCTCCCGCCGAGGCGGCCAACCCTCCCATTGTGACCAGGGACCTGATCGCGGGCGGTTAGGGGCTCCGCCACAGATGCACCCATGCCCCGAGCGCGGCTATTCCTTGCTGGGCTGCCGCCATCGGTCATCCTCACCGTGGGCGCGATAGTAGATGTCTATGGAGTTGAGCCCGTTCCGGATCGAGCGCTTCTACGCGCGGTACGAGCACAGCACCCGGTTCATGCTCTCCAGCAGCGACTGCGAATCACGCACGATCGCGGAGCTGCTTGACCTGGAGCCGGATGCACATGAGCGGCTGCTGGCGTGCTGGTGCGGATACACCGAACCGCCCGGCGCGCCCGCGCTCCGGCAGGCGATCGCCTCGCTCTACGAGCGGACCGGCGCCGAGGAGGTGGTCGTCACCTCGTGCGCCGAGGAGGGCATCTTCCTGATCTATCACGCCCTCCTGCGGCCCGGTGATCACGCGATCGTCGAGACGCCCTGCTACGAGTCGGCGCTGCAGCTCGCGCGCAGCACCGGCGCCGAGGTGAGCCAGTGGCGGCGCCGGTACGAGGACGGCTGGGCTCATGATCTCGATGCGCTGGCCGGCCTTATCCGCCCGGCGACACGCCTGATCTACCTCAACCAGCCGCACAACCCCACCGGCACGCTGATGGCGCGGCCGGTGTTCGAGCAGGTCATCGGGCTCGCCCGCGCGCACGGGCTGGTGGTGTTCAGCGACGAGGTCTACCGGGAGCTCGAGCACGACCCGGCCGGCCGGCTGCCGGCGGCGTGCGATGAGTACGAGCGCGCCGTCTCGCTTGGCAGCATCTCCAAGAGCTACGGCCTGCCGGGGCTGCGGATCGGCTGGATCGCCACCCGCGACGCCGCCCTGCGCGATGCCGTCAGCATGCTGAAGGACTACACGACCATCTGTGCCAGCGCGCCGAGCGAGCTCCTGACCGCGCTCGCGCTGAGGAACCGCCGCGTGCTCCTCGACCGCAACCTCGCGATCGTCCAGCGCAACCTGCCGCTCCTGGACGGCTTCTTCGAGCGGCACGCCGGTACGTTCGATTGGATACGGCCGACGGCCAGCCCGATCGGCTTCCCCCGGGTGCGAGGGGTCAGCGACGTGGCCCAGTACTGCGCGCGGCTCGCCGGGACCGGCGTCCTGCTCCTCCCGGGCTCGGTCTATGACCAGCCGGAACACGTCCGGATCGGCTTCGGCCGGGCCAACATGCCCGACGCGCTCAGCATCCTGGAGGAGAACCTCGCCGACGGCGGATGACCGCACGCTATGCCTCCTGGACCTGCCTCACTTCGATGGCGCCGTACCAGGCGGCGGGAATCCCCGCTGCCATCTCGATCGCCTCGTCCAGGTCCTTGCAGTCGACCACGGCAAAGCCGGTGACCTGCTCCCTGGTCCCGGCGAACGGGCCGCTCGTGGTCACGATGTCGCCGCCGTCCCAGCACCGCACCGTGGCCGCCGTTTCCGCCGGATCCAGCTGCTCGGCGCCCATCAGTGCACCGCGCTCCTTCAGCCCACGGCGGAACGCAGCCAGCCCGGCGAGCCGCCTCGACCGTTCCTGCGGGCCGGCCACGGCGCTCTCGTCCTCGCGGATCAATAGCGCATAACGCATGACGCCTCCCGTCGTCCAGCCGTACTGACACCGCCCGGCGGCATAACTGGGCGGTGTAGCCGTCTGCGGCCGGCCGCGGGAGGGCGGGCGCGGCCCGCCGGTAGCGGCCGGATCCGGTGTGCCTCACCCACGCAGGGTGATGCCCCCCGGGCCGGAGCGGAGGTGGACTTCCGGTGTACCCCGAGCGAGGCCAGCGGGCCGCGCGCGCTCCGCAATTGCCGGGAGGCTCCGTGAATGGCGAAACACCCGTCCTTGACACACTCGCCGACATCACCGCCGCATCGATAGAGAACAATTCCCTGGGGCCGCGCGAGTTCATGCTCGCGAGGCTGGCCGCCCTGATCGCCGTGGACGCGCCGCCCGCCTCCTACCTCGCCAACGCCGAAGTCGCGGCGGACGCCGGGGTGACCGCCGACGACATCCAGGGCGTCATGATCGCGGTCGCCCCGGTGGTGGGGACGCCGCGGGTGGTCGCGGCGGCCGGGAACATCATGCGGGCGCTGGGCTTCGCGATCGCGGTGGCCGACGCCGATCTTGCCGACGACGACGATGAAGACGAGGAGTGATCACGGTGCCCGAGGACCCGCCGGATGCCACACCCGATGCAGCCCCTGGCCCGGACGCTGACTCCAGCCAGGACGGCGCCACGCCTTCCGATGGAGCGCGCATTACCGGCACCATCGTCAGCCACATCAGCGACCAGGCGCGCCGCACGACCGAGGCCGCGAAGGCGCGGCGGGTGACGAACGCCGACGGCGAGCCGGGAGTGCTCGACCTGACGCCGCTGCGCGAGCTCCTCGGCGAACTGGTGGATGAGCTTTCGAAGCTGAGGCTGCGGGACCGGGTGGCCAACGCGCTGCGGCAGGCGGCCGACATGATCGATTCGCGGACGCCGGACGGCTGAGATCAGCGGGCCGGTGGGCCGGGGCTAGCCCGTCGCCGGTGAGGCCCGCTGCTGGGCGCGCCGGAGCCGGTCCTCGCGCAGCGAGCGCATCGGCTCGGCGAGTTCCATGGTGGCGAAGGCGGCCGGCCAGTCGCCGGGGCCGTAGCCGGTGCCGAGATCGCAATGATGCAGCTCGACCTCGACCAGCCGCAGGGTCAGCAGCCGGGTGGCCGGGAACGGTCCCGAATCCCGGAGCCGCACCGGGAACTGCCAGGCGTCATCGGGCAGCTGCCGGCTGATGGTGCGCAGGGCCATCGCCGAGGCGGCCAGGTCGGCCGCGAGTTCCTTCGAGCTGAGGCCTGCGGTGTGCTCGATGGCGGCCGCCCGCTCCTGCTCGCTGGCGTAGGCGGGGCGGTCCTCGCCGGACCGTGCCCCGATCAGCAGGTGGCGCATCGCGTCGGCGCCCCGGGCCAGGTGCGCGAGGACGTGTCCCCGCGTCCAGCCCGGCAGCAGCGACGGCCGCCGCAGCTCCGGGTCGGCGATCTCGCGTGCCGTGCCGAGCAGGCGCTGCGTCGCGTGGTCGATCTGGTCGCTCAGCTGACGTTGCGCGGCGTCCATCTGCTCACTCTAAAGAGGAAACGGCCCAGGCCGCTAACCTCCGTCGCCGCGCCAGACCGGCGCGGTCAGGCAGGTCGGGCCCCCGTCGCCCTTGAGGGAGATCTCCGAGCCGTCGTAGCCGTGCACCTCGCACCCGGCCGACTCGAGAGCGGCCCGGGTCCGCGGGTTGCCGTTCACCATCACCACCCGCCGCGGCGCGACGGCCAGGACATTGCACCCCATCGTCTCGTACTCGGCGGCGTCGACCGGGATCACCCGGATCCCCCGCTCGGCGAGCGTCTCCATCAGCGCGACCGGCGCCAGCGGCGGGTAGACGACGGCAAGGTCGTCGGCGACCGGTGAGATCAGCGACATCAGGTGCAGCACGTGCCCCGGCCCGCGGTCGTGCGGGAGGTCGACCGACTCCAGGCCGGCGCCCTCGGCCGCGAGGATCTGCGCCAGCTGGCGCAGGCCCTCGGCGTTGGTGCGGTAGCTGCGGCCGGCCAGCATGGTGTGCTCGTCCAGCCAGATGAAGTCGCCACCGTCGGCCCGTGCCGCCCCGGCCAGCCGCGCCGCCACCGGGACGCCCGCCGCCGATAGCGCGGTGCCCAGCAGGGCCGGCTCGGCCGCTCGGGCCGGCTTGGCCATCTGGAACAGCACCGCGCCGGCGCCGGTCACCAGGCCAGGGTCGCGGACATAGGTGGCGTCGACCAGGCCGTCAGCGGCGGGCGCGACGTCTACCTCGCAGCCGAGGCCGGTGAGCAGCTGGCCGAACGCCTCATGCTGGCGGGCCAGCAGCCCGGCGTCGGGCGCCCGCCACGCCGCGGCGGCGAAGTCGCCGGTGACGGACGGGCGGCGGAGCAGGACGCGACGCAGCGGGGCGGACATGGACCGCACCCCGAAGCGCGGCGGGGCCGTTTCCTCGGTAATACCGGAGCCGGTAACGCCTTCAGTGCTCATGCGAGTTCTGTTCCCGGTACCCGGCCGGTCACCCGGGTGCTCAGCGACGGACGTCGTTGGCGAACTGGGAGATGCAGTTCGCGACGGCGGGCCGGTTGTGGGCCTGGGCGACGCACTTGTCGAACCGGGTGAACACGCTCGAGTTGCGGGCGGCCCAGCTCCCGAGTTGCACGCTCAGGTCGATCGCGATGATGAGCGCCAGGATGCTGCAGATCAGGCCGGCTATGGCCTGGCCCGAGTTGGTCGCGCCCCGCGCCTTCCCGCCCGCGAGCGCGACGATCGCGATGATGAGGCCTACCAGCCCGCCCAGCAGGGCCAGCGGGAAAAGGACGAAGGAGAGGCCCGCTACCAGGCTCGCCACCCCGATGACGAGCGCGGCGACGCCGAGGCCGTTGCGGACCCGCGGCGACCCGGCCGCGACGGGCTGGGTGGAATATGTTGGCTCGCTTACCCCCATGACTGGCTCCCTTCTGCTGGCCCCGCACGCAGATAAGGCCATCATCACACCGCCGCCGGCCGGCATCCAATATGGCGGTGGGCGGCCCGAAGCGCGGCATTTATTTGCTTGCCGCAATGAAAAGACCAGGTCCGGGGCGGCGCCATCGGCCAGCCCGATACTGGCCCGCGTGCAGCGGCTAGCGCATGATGGGGAAGATGCCCAGGCAGGGGTGAGGATGCCCAGGCAGGGGGTGAGGATGCCCAGGCAGGAGGTGAGGATGCCCAGGCAGCGGAGGGTCCTTTCCGCAGCGTGCCTTGCGCTGGCTGTGCTGTGCGCTGCCTGCACGGGCTCCGGCAACCATGGCTTACCGCAGGCGCCGGCCGGGCGTGCGGACGCGACGATCACGGTGGGGTCATTTGATTTTCCCGAGAGCATTCTGCTCGCTCACATTTATGCGGGCGCGCTCGCCGCTAAGGGTTTCCCGGTCCGGGTCATGCCGGACCTGGGCACCCGTGAGCTCGTAGACCCGGCCCTCATGGAGGGGCTGATCCAGCTCGTTCCCGAATATTCGGGTTCGGCGCTGGATTTCCTGAGCCTCGGGCGGCGCGCCGCCACGTCCAATGCGGCGGCGACCTACCAGGCCATGACGCGGACGGCGGCGCGCCGCGGCCTGGTGACAGCGCGGCCCGCCCCGGCCCAGGACGCCAACGCGATCGTGGTCACCGCGGCGACGGCCGCCCGCTATCACCTGCGGTCGATCGCCGACCTGGTCAAAGTGGCACGGGGCCTGGTGTTCGGGGGCCCGCCCGAATGCCGGGAACGGACGGACTGCCTGCTCGGCCTGAAGCGGATCTACGGGCTGCGGTTCAAGACCTTCGTGGCCACCGACACCGGCGGCCCGGTCACCCTGCAGGCGCTGGACGCGGGGCAGATCGGCGCGGCGTTGCTGTTCACGACCGATCCGGGCATCGCGGCGCGGCACCTGGCCATCCTCACCGACAGCCGCTCCCTGCAGCCGGCCGAGAACATCACCCCGCTGGTCCGCCGGAGCACCATCGAGCGGTACGGCCCACGGCTGCTCGCCACGCTCAACGCCGTCTCGGCCCACCTCACCACCGCCACGCTGCGTTACCTCAACGGGCGGGTGCAACTGCACGGGGCGACCCCCCGCACCGTCGCCAGCGGCTGGCTGAGCGCTCAGGCGCTGATCCCGCGAAGGCAGGACGTGCCGTGACCGAGAAGGCAGAGCGCACCACCGCCGCACCCGGGCCGCCCGGTCCCGCCGGCCCCGGGCCCAGCCCCGGCGCCCCGCCCGGCGCGGCCGGCGAGCCCGCCACCGGCACCCACGCTCAGCCTGCGCGCCGCCAGCGCCGTCCGACCGGTGCGCCCCCGCCGCTGCCCCACCCGATCACGATCAGCACCACGGCGTGGGTGCTCTTCGCGGTCATCATCGTGGCCGGCGCGTTCCTGTTCTCGGAGCAAACGCCGTGGCTCCGGCTGGGCGACCGGACCAACACGTGGGTGCTGCGCCTGATCGCGGAGGTGCGGACGCCCTGGCTGACCGATGTCGCCGACGCGATCAAGGCGACCGGCTCCAGCTGGGCGGTCACCGTGATCGGGCTGTCGGTGGTGGCGCTGACCATGATCTTCCGGCGGTGGCGGCACCTGCTGGTCTTCGTGGGCAGCTTCTTCTTCCTGGGGATAGTGGCCGACTGGATCAACAGCGGCCTGACGCGGCCGCGGCCGTACGGGATCACAATCATCTCCGGCTGGAGCGGGTACTCGGCGCCGTCCCTCCCGGTCGCTGCGCTGACCATCGTCTTCATGGGTGCCGTGTACTGCCTGGTGGTGCCGGGCCGCCCGCGCACCTACGCCAAGATCGCGGTAGCCGTTCTCGTGACGCTGTTCTGCCTGGCCCGCATCTACCTGGCCGTCGATCATCCCGACGACGTGGTCTTCGGCGTCGCGCTCGGCGTGGCCATCCCGGTCGCGGCCTTCCGCTGGTTCACCCCGAATGAGGTGTTCCCGGTCGTCTACCGCCGGGGCAAGACCGCTCACGTCGATGTGACGGGCAAGCGGGGGGCGGCGATCCGGACCGCGGTGCACGACCAGCTCGGGCTGAACGTGCTCGAGATCAAACCGGTCGGCCTGGAATCGTCGGCCGGTTCCACGCCGCTGCGGCTGCGCGTCGAGGGGGGCCCCGACGAGTACCTGTTCGCGAAGCTGTACACCAAGGGCCACGTACGTGCCGATCGCTGGTACAAGCTCTGGCGGACCATCCTGTACGGCACCCTGGAGGACGAGAGTCCCTTCCAGACGGTGCGCCGGCTGACCGAGTACGAGGACCACATGCTGCGGCTCCTGCGGGATGACGGGGTTCACACCGCGAGGCCGTACGGAATCCTGGAGATCACTCCCGAGCGCGAGTACATGCTCGTCACCGAGTTCTTCATGGGCGCGGTCGAGATAGGCGAAGCCGTCATCGACGACGGTGTGATCGACCAGGGGCTGCTGCTGGTCCGGAAGCTGTGGGATGCCGGGCTCGCGCACCGGGACATCAAGCCGGGGAACCTGATGGTCCGCGACGGGGAGCTGCTGCTGATCGACGTGGCCTTTGTCCAGGTGCGGCCCTCGCCGTGGCGGCAGGCGGTCGACCTCGGCAACATGATGCTGGTGCTCGCCGTCCGGACCGACCCCGAACGGGTCTACCGGCGGGCGCTGCAGTACTTCACGCCGGACGAGCTCGCCGAGGCGTTCGCCGCCACCCGGGGGGCGGCGAGCCCGACCCAGCTGCGGGCGTTCATGAAACGGGACCCGCGTGACCTGCTCAGCGAATTCCGCGCCCTCGCACCCCCCCGGAAGCCGATAACGCTGCAGCGCTGGAGCGTCCGGCGGGTAAGCCTTGCCTTCGCGATGTTCGGTGGCATCGCCCTCGCCCTCCTTATCGGCGTCCAGGCATTCATCCCCTCGGCCAACGCAGGTGCCTACCCCCCGCAGTGCGGCACCGGCCACACGATGATCCTGGCCGCCCAGGCGGTCCCCGCGGCCTCGCTGGTGCCCTGCATCTCCGCGCTCCCGGCGGGCTGGCAGGTGGGCGGCGCCGACATCCAAAGCGGGCATGCCCAGTTCTGGCTGAACTCCGACCAGGCCGGCGACACGGCGGTGACCATCACCTTGTCCGCGGCCTGTGACACCTCCGGTGCCCAGCAAATCCCGTCCGACCAGCCGGGCACGCGGCGGTTCGAGCGCCCGCTGAGCCTGCGCCCGCAGTACACCAGCCTGCGCTTCTACACCTTCCCCGGCGGCTGCG
>DATINY010000469.1:0-6703 GCA_035473755.1 Streptosporangiaceae bacterium | reverse complement strand
ATCGGTCTACCTGATGGGCGAGCACGCCAGGGGCGAGACCCTGTCGGTCGCGTTCGCCGGGGAAGGCCAGCACCAGGACGCCGGCGCCAAGATGGTGCACTGCGCGCCGAACACGTCGTCCCAGATCATCTCCAAGTCGGTCGCGCGCGGCGGCGGGCGGACCTCCTACCGCGGGCTGGTGCAGGTGCAGGAGGGCGCCAGCCACTCCAAGTCCACCGTCAAGTGCGACGCGCTGCTGGTGGACACGGTCAGCCGGTCCGACACCTACCCGTACGTGGACGTGCGCGAGGACGACGTGGAGATGGGCCACGAGGCCAGCGTCTCCAAGATCTCCGAGGATCAGCTGTTCTACCTCATGAGCCGTGGCATGACCGAGGACGAGGCGATGGCCACCATCGTGCGCGGCTTCGTGGAGCCGATCGCGCGTGAGCTGCCGATGGAATACGCGCTCGAGCTGAACCGGCTGATCGAGCTTCAGATGGAGGGGGCGGTCGGCTGATGGCGGCGCTCCAGGGGGCCGTGGAGTCTACGGCCCCCGTGTCAAGGTTGCACGAGCACCAGTCGTTCTCACTGGATGACTTTCCGGTGCCGACCGGGCGTGAAGAGGAGTGGCGGTTCACGCCGCTGCGCCGGCTGCGGGGGCTGCACAAGGACGTTTCGGGCCCATCCGGAAAGGTGACGGTGGGAGCCGACGCCGTGCCTCCAGTCACCGCTGTGCATGCGCCACGCGGCGACCAGAGACTCGGCGCCACCTTTGTGCCCGCCGACCGGGTCAGCGCCCGCGCATTCGCCTCATTCGAAGAAGCAATGGTCATAACGATTCCCGCGGAGACTGACGCTGCCGAGCCGACTGTCGTTTCGGTGCGGGGCGAGGACGCCGGGGGGGCGGCGTTCGGCCACACGCTGATCGAGGTCGGGGCCAATGCGAGGGCCGCCGTCGTGCTGGATCACAGTGGGACCGCGACGTATGCCGACAACGTCGAGATCGTCGTGGGGGATGGGGCCGCGCTGACCGTGGTGAGCCTGCAGGACTGGGCTGACGACGCGGTGCACGTGTCGCATCACTACATCACCCTGGGCCGGGACGCGCGGGTGCAGCACACGGCGGTGACGCTGGGCGGGAGCGTGGTGCGGCTGGCGCCGTCGCTGCGGTACGCCGGGCCCGGGGGAGATGCCGAACTGCTGGGGGCGTACTTCGCCGACGGCGGGCAGCACCTGGAGCACCGGCTGTTCGTGGATCACGGGCAGCCGAACTGCCGGAGCCGGGTGGAGTACAAGGGGGCGCTGCAGGGGAACGAGGCGCACACCGTGTGGATCGGGGATGTGCTGATCCAGGCGGAGGCAACCGGCACGGACACCTACGAGCGGAATCGGAACCTGCTGCTGACCGAGGGTGCCCGGGCCGACTCGGTGCCGAACCTGGAGATCCTCACCGGCGAGGTGGTAGGCGCCGGGCACGCGAGCACCAGCGGGCGGCTGGAAGACCATCACATGTTCTACCTGATGGCCCGCGGCATTCCGCTGGCCGAGGCGCGACGGCTGGTGATCCGCGGCTTCTTCGGCGAGCTGATCGGCAAGATCGGCGTGCCGGAACTCCGGGAGAGGATCGCCGAATCGATCGAGGCGGAGCTGGTGGCGGCCCCGGAGGCGCAGGAGGCCCGGGCATGACCGAGTTCGTCCGGGTGTGCGCCCTGTCCGACCTGCCCGCCGAGGGAGCGATCGGGGTGGACATCGGCGATGTGCCGGTGGCGGTGGTCCGCGCCGCCGGCGAGGTGTTCGCCCTGCACGACGTGTGCTCGCACGAGGAAGTGCCGCTGTCCGAGGGTGACATCTACGACTGCACGGTGGAGTGCTACCTGCACGGGTCCTGCTTCGACCTCCGCAGCGGCAAGCCCACCGGCCCGCCGGCCACCAAGCCGGTGCCCACCTACCGGGTGAAGATCGAGGGCGACGACGTCTACGTCGCGCTCAGCAATGACAACCACGGGGCCGACAACAACGAGGCCGGCGACCAGTCCGGCTGAACTGATTCAGGAGACACTTCTCATGGCAACTCTGGAGATCCACGACCTGCACGTCAGCGTGACTGATGGCGCGGGCGAGGCTCGTGAGATCCTGCGCGGCGTTGATCTGACCGTGTCGGCCGGCCAGACCCACGCGATCATGGGCCCGAACGGCTCGGGCAAGTCCACCCTCGCCTACGCGATCGCCGGCCATCCCAAGTACCTCGTGACCCAGGGATCGATCACCCTCGACGGCGAGGACGTGCTGGCCATGAGCGTGGACGCCCGCGCCCGCGCCGGGCTGTTTCTGGCCATGCAGTACCCGGTCGAGGTGCCCGGCGTCTCGGTATCCAACTTCCTCCGCACGGCGATCACCGCGGTCCGCGGCGAGGCGCCCAAGCTGCGCACGTTCAGCAAGGAACTGCAGGGGGCGATGGAGAGCCTGTCGATCGACCCGGAGTTCGCGCGGCGGAACCTGAACGAGGGCTTCTCCGGCGGCGAGAAGAAGCGCCACGAGATCCTCCAGCTGGAGCTGCTCGCCCCGAAGATCGCGGTCCTGGACGAGACCGACTCCGGCCTCGACATCGACGCGCTCAAGGTGGTCGCCGAGGGGATCAACCGGTTCCGCTCCGCCCCCGACCACGGCGTCATGCTGATCACGCACTACACCCGGATCCTGCGCTACGTCACGCCGGACTTCGTGCACGTGTTCGTGGGCGGCCGGATCGTCGAGGAGGGCGGCCCCGAGCTGGCCGAGACCCTCGAGGCCGAAGGCTACGAGCGGTGGGTCAAGGCCGGGGCGGCGTCATGACCCTCGACGTCGCGCGCATCCGCAAGGATTTCCCGATCCTGGAGCGGACTGTTCGCGGCGGGCAGCCGCTGGCCTACCTGGACAGCGCCAACACCTCGCAGAAGCCGCGCCAGGTCATCGACGCGCTGACCGAGTTCTATGAGCGGCACAACGCCAACATCCACCGGGCCACCCACGAGCTCGGCGAGGAGGCCACCGAGGCGTACGAGGGCGCCCGGATCAAGGCGGCCCAGTTCATCGGCGCCGGCGACGAGACCGAGGTCATCTTCACCAAGAACATCTCCGAGGGGATCAACCTCGTCGCGTACTCCATGGGCAACGCGAGCGCGGGCGGTGCCGGCCCGGATCGGTTCCGGCTCGGTCCCGGCGACGAGATCGTGATCACCGAGATGGAGCACCACTCCAACATCGTGCCGTGGCAGCTGCTGTGCGAGCGGACCGGCGCCACGCTGCGCTGGTTCAACGTGACCGGATGGGACGGGCAGCTCGACCTGCCGGCCGCCGGCGAGCTGATCAACGAGCGGACCAAGCTGGTCGCGCTCGTCCACCAGTCCAACGTGCTCGGCACCGTCAACCCGGTCCGGGAGATCGCCGACCGGGCTCACGCCGTGGGCGCGCTGGTCCTGGTGGACGCGGCCCAGTCGGTCCCGCACATGCCGGTGGACGTGGCCGAGCTTGGCGCCGACTTCCTGGGCTTCACCGGTCACAAGCTCTGCGGGCCGACCGGTATCGGGGTGCTCTGGGGCCGCCGGGAACTGCTCGACGAGATGCCCCCGTTCCTGGGTGGCGGGGAAATGATCGAGACCGTCTGGATGGAGCGGTCGACCTACGCGCCGCCGCCGCACAAGTTCGAGGCCGGGACCATGCCGATCGCCCAGGCCGTCGGACTGGGGGCAGCGATGGACTACCTGAACGAGATCGGGCTCGACGCCGTCCACGCCCACGAGCAGCAGCTGCTGGCGCGGGCGCTGCCCGCACTGGCGGGCATCGAGGGCGTGCGGATCATGGGGCCAGCGACGCCGGCCAACCGGGGCGCCGCCATCTCGTTCGAGGTCGACGGCGTGCACCCACACGACGTCAGCCAGGTCCTCGACGAGAACGGCATCGCCGTCCGGGCCGGGCACCACTGCGCCTGGCCGCTGCACCGGGCGCTCGGCGTCCAGGCCAGCACCAGGGCCTCGTTCTACCTCTACAACACCCTGGACGAGGTGGACGCGCTGGCCGAGGGAATACGCCAGGCGCAGCGGTTCTTCCAGGTGGCGTGAGGGGAGGGGAGATGCAGCTGGAGTCGCTGTACCAGGAGATCATCCTCGACCACTACCGGCACCCGCACCACAAGAGCCTGCGTGAGCCCTACGACGCCGAGGTCCGGCACGTGAACCCGACCTGCGGCGACGAGGTGACCCTGCGGGTGGTACTGAAGGACGCGGGCGCGGAGCCGGTTGTGGCCGACGTCTCCTGGGACGCGCTCGGCTGCTCGATCAGCCAGGCCAGCGTGTCGGTGATGAGCGATCTGATCATTGGTAAGCCGGTCAGCGAGGCGCTGGCCACCTGCGGCCAGTTCGTCACCCTCATGCAGTCGCGGGGCGAGGCGACGCCCGACGAGGACGTGCTGGGGGACGCGATCGCGTTCGCGGGCGTGTCGAAGTACCCAGCCAGGATCAAGTGCGCCCTGCTCGGCTGGATGGCCTGGAAGGACGCGACCGCGCAGGCGATGAAGAACGGCGAGCCCAGCTGAGGCGGGAGTACACAGATGGACCAGAACACTGCTGACGTGACACAGACAACCGGCGCCACGGGCATCGACCCCGAGGACGTCCTCGAGGCGATGCGTGACGTGGTCGACCCCGAGCTCGGCATCAACGTGGTCGACCTGGGCCTCGTCTACGGCCTGGCCATCGGCGAGGACGGGGTAGCCACTATCGACATGACCCTCACCAGCGCCGCCTGCCCGCTGACCGACGTGATCGAGGATCAGACCGGTGCCGCGCTGGAAGGCCTCGTGCCCGACTTCCGGATCAACTGGGTATGGCTGCCGCCCTGGGGCCCGGACAAGATCACCGAGGACGGCCGGGAGCAGCTCCGCGCCCTCGGCTTCAACGTCTGAGCGACTCCCCGCATCCACGCTGGCAGCGTTGTGGGTCGTCGCGCGTAGGTCCCTACGCGCTTCCTCGTCCGCCTTGCCATCGCAGCGCGGATGAGCCGCTCAGCATCTCCGCAGACCGGCTGGGTTCTCCTCGTCGCGCGTAGGTCCCTGCGCGCTTCCTCGTCGGGCCTTGTCATCCGGGCGCTGGGAACCTCTCAAATGACCTATGCCGGGTCCAGTTCCAGCTCCGGGTAATAGTGGCCGTTCAACGCCGCGGTGTTCATCGCCACCCGGTGGGCCAGGGCCCGCTGCCCGGCTTCCCACCGGGCGGGCTCGCCGCGCCAGGCGGCGAGCGCCGGACCGGTGAGCGCGCGGCCGAACGAGAACGTCAGCGGCCACAGATGCGGGATGTGCTGCATGGCCGCCAGGTTCTCGGTGGCGCGCTCGGGGCGCTGCCCGCCGGCGGCGAAGGCCACGCCCGCCAGGGTCGCGGGCATGCCGTTGAGGGTGCCGAGGGTCGCCTCGGCCACCTCGCCGGGCGACGGGTGCTCGCCGGACTCGCTGCCCGGCACCGTCATGTTCGGCTTGACCACCACGCCTTCGAAGTCCACGCCGTAGTCGTGCAGCTCGCTCATGACCTCGAGCAGCACCATCGAGGTGACCGTCTCGCCGTGGCCCAGCGTGGACGCGCCGCACATCTGCACCTCGGGCTCCACCACGGCGACCAGACCGGCGTCATGGCAGGCGGCCGCGTACCGGCCCAGCGCCTGCGCGTTCGCCCGCACCGCGACCGCCGAGGGCATGCCGGGCGCGATGCGCAGCACCGCCCGCCACCGGGCGAACTGGGCCCCGAGCTCGGCATACTGGCGCAGCCGGGGCAGCAGCCCGTCCAGGCCCTCGGTGACCGTCTCGCCCCGGGTGCCCGCCAGCGGCCCGCGCCCCGCGTCCACCCTGATCCCGGCCATCATGCCCAGCGCATACAGGGCGACAGGGAACGTCCGGCCCAGGGTGGCATCCTGGCGCAGCGTCTCGTCGCACAGCGTCACGCCGCTGATGCCCTCGGCGAGCCCGGGCGTGGTGATCAGCATCTCCCGGCAGGCCCGGCGGTTCTCCCGCGTCGCCGGGATCCCGGCCGCGGTCAGCCTCACCGCGATCGTGGCGGCGTCCTCGTCGGCGTCCAGGATGCCCTTGCCCGGCGCCACCAGGGCGGCCGCGGCCGATGCCACCAGTCTCATCCCAGCCGCCTCCCTCTGACCCGCGCTTCCCGTGGGGCGCGAATAGCCGGGACGTTAGGGCCTGCGGGACGGTGGCACCTCCCCCGGCGGTAGAGGCGCACGGGGGAGAGTGGAAGCGCGAAGGGTGGATGCGCCGGGCGGAGCGGAAGCGCTGGACGAGGCGGAAGCGCGCGGGACGGGCGAACGTGCCTGCGGCTAGCTGGCAAGCCGCCGCAGTTCACCCGTCCCCTCCCCGTCTGGGGGGATGCCCCCCGGGTGGGGCCGGCCTATAGTGGCGTTTCAGCGACGCGAGGGGACCATGCCCGACAAGCTCATGCGCCTGCGCCGCAACGACGCGGTGGACACCCGGCGCCCGGTCATGCTGGCCATCGCCGGTGACAGCGCGGCAGGCAAGACCACGCTGACCCGGGGAATCGCCGAGGCGCTGGGCCCGGACCGGGCGACCGCTCTGTGTGTGGACGACTACCACCGGTACGACCGCGAGGAACGCCGCCACGTGCCCTTCACCGTGCTCAACCCGGAATGCAACTACATCGAGGTCATGGAGCAGCATCTGCAACTGCTGGCG
>DATINY010000468.1:0-5522 GCA_035473755.1 Streptosporangiaceae bacterium | reverse complement strand
GATGGAGCTGAACACCGTGGCGGGGTCATAGGCGTCCATGAACGCGCATGGGCCGTAGTCAATGGTCTCGCCGGAGATCGTGGTGTTGTCGGTGTTCATGACCCCGTGCACGAACCCGGCCAGCATCCACCGGGCCACCAGGGACGCCTGCGCCCCGGCCACGCGCCGCAGGAGGTCGAGGTAGCGGTTCGGGGCGCCGGCGGCCTCCGGGTGATGCCGGGCGATGGCGTAATCGGCCAGCGCGCGCAGCCGGCCGGCGTCGCCGGACGCGGCGGCGTACTGGAACGTGCCCACCCGCAGGTGGCTCGCGGCGGCCCGGGTAAGCACCGCCCCCGGCAGCGTCCCCTCGCGGAGCACCCGCTCGCCGGTAGCCACCACCGCGAGCGCCCGCGTGGTCGGGATCCCCAGGCCCTGCATGGCCTCGCCGATCAGGTACTCGCGCAGCATCGGGCCCACCGCGGCCTTGCCGTCGCCACCGCGCGCGAACGGGGTGCGTCCCGACCCCTTCAGATGCAGGTCACGGCGGTGGCCGTGGATGTCGATCACCTCGCCGAGCAGCAGCGCCCGGCCGTCCCCGAGCCGGGGCACGTAGACGCCGAACTGGTGACCGGCGTAGGCCTGGGCGACCGTCGCGACTCCCGCCGGGACCTGCCCCACCAGCAGCGAGACCCCCGGCGGCTCCCGCAGCGCCGCGGGATCGGCGCCCAGCTCCCTCGCCAGTTCCTCGTTGAGCACCAGCAGCTCCGGAGCGGGCACCGGCGCCGCCGCCCACGGCACCGACAGGCCCGGCACCTCGCGAGCGTAGGAATCATCGAACTGGAACAAGGCAGTCGCCACGGTCATACCGTCAAGGCTACGAACCGGGCGGCCCACTACTGACCGGCCCCCGGCCGGGGTGCCTCAGTTCCTGGCCGACGCGAGCGTCCCGGGGCCGCGGCCCAGCCGTTCCACGGCGCGGCTGATATCGGCCGGGGACACGATCCCGGCCAGGTGGCCGTCGGCGAACACCAGCGCCCGGTTCTCGGAGCACGCGTTGAGGCGGGGCAGCACATCGGCGACCGGCTCGTCCGGAGTGGCGCGGGCGACATCAGACAGCGGGCAGGCGGCATCGCGCAGCGGAGTCCGGCCGCGCTCAGCGGCGGGCACCTGGTTGACCCGGTGCACCGTCACCAGGCCGACGATCTGGCCGTCGCCGGCCTCCACCGGGAAGGCGGAGTGCCGGTGCCAGGGCAGATAGTCATCGAGGAACCAGGCCACCGTGGCCGACGCCGGCACCGTGACCGGGTGGGCGGTCATGATCTCCCGCACGGCGACCGTCCGCAGCCCGGACTGCAGCGTCGCCTGCTGGCCTTCCGCGGTGGCCGCACTGATGAGGAACCAGCCGAGCAGGGCGAACCACAGCCAGTTGTACTCACGCCGCACCAGGACCAGATACGCCGCCGCCACGACCAGGGCCCACCCGAACACCTGGCCGGACCGGGCGGACCAGACCGCGGACTTGAACCGGTCACCCGTGATGCGCCACAAGACGGCCCGCAGCAGCCGCCCGCCATCCAGCGGCGCGGCCGGAATCACATTGAACGCCGCCAGCAGGATGTTGATGCCGCCGAGCCAGGCCAGCGCCGCCACCACCACGCCCCCCACGCCCGCGGCGTGCAGCAGCCAGGCGAGGAGCCAGAGCGCCCCGCCCAGAACCAGGCTGACCAGCGGCCCGACCCCGGCGACGCGGATCTCGGCTCCCGGGTCCGCGACCTCACCCTGCAGCCGGGACACCCCGCCCAGCAGCCACAGCGTGATGCCCTCGACCTCCAGCCCGTTACGCCGCGCGACCAGCGAATGCGCCAGCTCGTGCGCGAGCAGCGAGCCGATATAGGCCACCGCGGTCACCAGCGCGGCAGCAACGTACTCCGCGACCGGATGCCGCGGGGCGGCAGCGGGCAACTCCCCCACCGCCAGCCCGTAGGCCAGCAGCGCCACGATCAGCAGCACGCTCCAGTTCACGCCGATCCGGATGCCGCTGATCCGGCCCAGGCTGAAGGTCTGTCCCATCACATCTCCCGGCGCAGGTGCCCGCCCCCTACGCAGCCTGCCCGTCACCGCACCAGCTTGCACGCCGGATCGGGCGTGGCCTCCGCCCAGGCGCGTCAGATCTCCTGGCCCATCGCCAGCACCACCGTCACCAGGTCCCGCAGCGGGCCGTCCAGGTCGTACTCGCCGACCTGAACCAGGTGATCATCCACGCTGACGTGGTAGACGGCAGTGCCCGGGATCGGGCGGTAGGGCGGCCGGAACGCCAGGGCACGAGCGGCGAGGTCTTCCCACCGCGGGCCATCGTCCCGCCGGGCGGTATTCACCACCCGGCGCCGCATGGTCCCGTCGGGCTCGATCCGGGTCACCACGACCCTCATCCGCCCATTGTGTGCCCACAGGGGGGCAAAACCGTGCAAAAAGCCCTACGTGTCGGGCCAGGGTTGGGCATGTGCCGCGAC
This sequence comes from Streptosporangiaceae bacterium, assembly GCA_035473755.1. GTDB lineage: Bacteria > Actinomycetota > Actinomycetes > Streptosporangiales > Streptosporangiaceae > UBA9676. Next base: position 3,033 of record DATINY010000468.1, on the reverse strand, counting down.
CCGCCGCACCGCCTGACCAGCCGGTGAAACGGGTCGCGGCACGTCCCCCGCCCGGCAGATAATCTGCCGCGCACCTGCGTCTGGCAGCATACGCCCTGGCCGGCGCGCATGGTAAAGGCGCTGGTAAATTGCGCTGCCGGGGCGAGGCCAGCACCGGCGCATATCCTTCCTCTCATGCCTGACCGGCCGTCTGAAGCCGCGTGGCTGAGGCTCGGCGCCGAGCCGGGGCTCTGCGGATCATGCAAGCATGCGAAGCTCAACGAGACACGGCGGGGCACCGCCTACCTACGGTGCACGCGCGCCGCCTGGGACGCCGCCCTTCCGCGCTACCCGCGTCTGCCCGTCACGCAGTGCGCGGGATTTGAGCGGTGCCAGGGGACCTAGCGCCGCGTGCCCGCAGCGTCCTGGTCCTCGATTGACCCACGCCGCATCGGCAAGGAGTTACGCCATGTTCACGGGCATGAGGAGAACCGCGGCACTGGCCGCGCTCACCGGGTGCACGGCAGCACTGGCCGTGGGCGGCTGTCAGGTCGATACCGGCCAGCTGCAGCATCAGGCGCACACCTATGCGGTCTCATCACCGGTGCACACGCTGGTGATCAAGGACTGGGTGGGCGACGTGCATGTGACCGGCGGCGCCGGGCAGGTGTCGGTGACCGAGCGGATCAGCTACCGGCACCAGCTGCCTGCCACCACGCATGCGGTGCGCGCCGGGACGCTCACCCTGACCGGCACCTGCCCGGTCCACCAGCCTTGCGATGTCGAGTACCACGTCCGGATACCACCAGCCACCATGGTCAGGATCGATGACCAGGTCGGCAACATCAGGCTCATGGCTCTTACCGGCCAGGTGATCGTGCATACCAGGGCGGGCGGCATGGCCCTCAGATCGCTGTCGGGGGCCGTCCAGGTGAGTGATCGCGCCGGGTCGATCAGCGGCTCCGGCATGTCCTCGGCCACCGCCGCGCTGAGCACCTACGTCGGCAGCATCGACGTCTCCTTCTCCGCCGCGCCGGCCACCGTGGCCGCTACCACGAGCGTTGGGTCCATATCTCTCCGGCTGCCCCGGGGGGTGGCGTATGCCATCCACGCGAGCGCCTCCATCGGCAGCATCCACGTCACGGTGCCGCAGGCCAGCAGCTCGGCCCACAGCATCACCGCCCATACACAGACCGGTTCGGTCACCATCCAGCCAGGGTGATGGGCCGATGCCCCGGGTCAGCTGACGTTCGCCGCCGGGGCATACCGCTCTATCAGCTGATCGGCGATCGCTTCGAGGTCCTTCCCGATGTAGTCCGGCTGCGGCCCGACGCCGAGCGCGGCGTTGCCCTCGCGAAGGATGAGCGCGGCCTGCCACCCGGCGGCGCGAGCGCCGATCGTGTCCCAGACGTGGGACGCGATCAGGCAGATGTCGCCGGGATCGGCCCCGAGGGCGGCGGCTACCGAGTGGTACGCCTCCGGCGCCGGCTTGTGGCGCCGAACGGTCTCGTCGACGCTGAAACGGCGCTCGAACACGTCGATCACGCCCGCCCGCTCGAGCTGCCGCCCGGAGATCTCCAGCGTGTTGTCGGTGAGCGTGAACAGCCGGAAGCCGTGCTCGCGGAGCCGGCGCAGGGCCGCAGGCACCTCGGGATGGGGCGGCATGGTGGCGAACCGGTCGGTGAGCTCGGCACCGTCGGCATCGCTGATCGTGATGCCGCGTGTGGCGGCGAGCATCCGGAGCACGGCACCGCCGATGTCGGTGAACGGAACGTAGACGCCGGCCAGCGTGAGCGCCTCGGAGTAGAGGATCAGGTCGGCGAACCACAGGCGCATGGCGGCGGGGTCGCTGAAAATCCGGTCGAAGATGGGGCGGAGCGCCTCCAGGTCGAGGAGGGTCTCGTTGACGTCGAAGACGATGATCGGCCGCCCGGGCACGGGGGGACCTTCGCTGGGCACGTTCTGGCCTTTCATGTCCGGCGTCACGGCAGTGTCCTTTCGAGGAAGCGGCGGATGGTGCCGGCCGCGGCATCCAGGTGGCTTTCGAGCAGGAAGTGGCCGCCGTCGAGCAAGCAGATCTCGGCGCCGGGCGCGTCGCCGGCGAATGCGCGGGCGCCGTCGGGGCCGAAGATCTCATCGTTGGCGCCCCAGACGGCCAGCAGCGGCACACGGCTGTCGCGCAGGTAGGCGTGCAGCTTCGGGTACAGCGGCAGGTTGCTGGCGTAGTCGGCGAACAGCTGCAGCTGGACCAGGTCGTTGCCGGGCCGCGATACCAGGGCAAAGTCGTGATACCAGGTGTCCGGGCTGACCACGGTCTCATCTGGGACGCCGTGCAGGGTACTGCCACCGGATGGCCTCCAGGGTCAGCGCCTGGCGGAGCGCGGCCCCGGCCCGCGGGCTGGGATCCTGCCAGTACTCGCGCACCGGCTTCCAGAAGCCCTCGGTGAAGCCCGCCTCGTAGCCGTTGCCGTTCTGGGTGATGATCGCCGCGACCGCGGCCGGGTTGGCGAGGGCCAGCCGCCAGCCGATTGGCGCGCCGTAGTCCTGCACGTACATCGCATACCGGGTCACCTTGAGCCGAACCAGCAGGGCGGCGGTCAGGCCGGCCAGGCCGCCGAAGGTGTAGGTGAACTCCCCGGCGGGCGGCGCGCCGGACAAGCCGAAGCCCAGGTGATCCGGGGCGATCACGTGATACCGGTCGGCCAGCAGCGGGATCAGGTTGCGGAACATGAACGAGCTGGCCGGGAAGCCATGCAGGAGCACCACGGTCGGCGCCCCGGCCGGTCCCGCCTCCCGGTAGAACAATCGCTGGCCGTCGACGGTGGCATAGCGGTGGTGGACGGTGGTCATCGCTGGTCATCGCTTGTGCTGGACGGCGAATCCCAGTTTTCCGAGCACTGCGACGGCGCCCGTTTTCCCGCCCTCGAAATCGCCTGGGGCAAGGCGCTGGCCGGTGGCGAGCTCATAGGCTGTGCCCAAGATTGCTTTCGGGGGGTAAGGGCGCCGGCTTCTCCTCCACCGTCGGCGACTTGTAGGGCCCCGAGATCTGCGCCT
>DATINY010000467.1:0-6890 GCA_035473755.1 Streptosporangiaceae bacterium | reverse complement strand
GGCCGCGTCGGCGAGCAGCGGGTCGCTCAGGTGCGCGGTGGCGAGCACCATCCCGTCCACGTGGCGGGCGCGCATCTGCTGGAACACCAGCCGCTCCCGCTCACCGTCACCGTCGGTGTTGCCGATCAGCGCGACGTACCCGGCCGCCGCGAGCCGGTCCTCCAGCGCCCGCACGATCGGCGGGAACAGCGGGTTGGTCAGGTCGGGAATGAGCACGCCAATGGTGTTGGAGCGCCGGGTACGCAGGCTCCGGGCCACCGGGTTGGGGTGGTAGCCGAGGACCTCGGCGGCCTCGAGCACCCGGCGCGCCGTGTCCTCCCGGACCAGCAGCCGGGTCTCCGGGTTGAGCGCCCGCGAGGCGGTGGCCGGGTGAACGCCCGCCCGCGCTGCGACGTCCCGCAGGGTTACCGTGCGTTCAGTCATCGGCACCTCGCTCCGCTCTGCGCGCGAGGCAAGCGCCCTCCCGCCGACAGATGTCCTACCCGATGTTACCTACCGGCACCCGCGATTGCCCGTCACTCGCGGGCGGCATGGCGCCGCTTTCTGGGCTTTTCCGGGCCCGGGGCTCGCCGGCCAGGTAGGCCGCGGCGATGACGATGACCACGGTCATCGTGGCCAGGAGGAGCCGGTAGTCGACGACCGCGACCAGCGCCGCTCCGAGCGCGATCGAGACCGTCTGCGGCACGGTGATCGCGATCGTGAGCGCCGCGTCGACCCGGCCGAGCAGGTCAGCCGGGGTCCGGCGCTGGATCAGCGTGATCGCCCCGACGTTGAACCAGACGACGCACAGGCCAAGCAGGCCCATGGCGGCCAGAACCACGGGCAGCGACGGGGGGATCAGCAGCAGGCAGGCGGCGGCGGCCACGGCCAGCGCCAGGGCCACCAGCGCCCGCTCGCCGGTCCGCCGCATGACCGGGGCGGCCAGCGCCCCGCCGGCCAGCGCGCCGGCGCCCATGACGGCCTCCAGCACCCCCAGGAAGGCGGGCGCCCGGTGCAGGCCCTGGCCGATCACGGTGAACGGCACGGTCTCGAAGAACCCGAAGACCAGCAGGGCGATGTCGCCGGCGATCAGCAGCCGCCGCAGCACCGGGGTATGGCTTACGTGGCGGATGCCGGCCACGAGCTCGGCCCGCCAGTGCTCCGCCGCCGCGGCCGGCGCCGGCTCCCGCACCCGCAGCGCGGCCACCGCGCCTGCGGCCGCCACGAAGGTGGCCGCGTCGAGCAGCACGACCGGCACCGGCCCGGCCCAGGCGAGCAGCCCGGCCCCGAGCAGCGGGCTGACCACCCGCAGGCCCATGGCCGCCATCTGCAGCAGGGAGTTCGCCTCGCCGAGCAGGTCCGCCGGCAGCATCACCGCGAGCAGCGCGGTCTGCGCCGAATAGATCAGGCTGCTCAGCGCGCCGTACCCGAACATGACCGGGTAGATCAGCCACACCTGGCCCCGGCCCTGGACCAGCAGCAGGCAGCAGACCCCGGCCGCGGCGGCCAGGTTGGCGCCGATCAGCAGCGGCCGGCGCCGCAGCCGGTCGGCCACCAGCCCGGTCACCGGCGCCAGCAGGATGCCGCAGGTGAAGGCGAAGAACACCAGCCCGGCGGCGCTGCTGCTGCCGGTCAGGATCTTCACCCAGATGCCCATGGCCAGCCACAGCGCGTTGTCTCCGACGGTGGACAGGGCCTGGCCGGCCAGGTAGAAGCGGGCGTCCCGGTGGGCGAGCAGCGCGCGCACGTCAGCTGGCCTGCCCCGGGCGGCCATGTCCCGGCAGCCCGCGGCCGGCGGCCACCAGATCGGGAACCTGGCGCCCCAGCACCACGACTTCGAAGAGCACGGCATCGTCGGGACGGCGGGATGGGTCCTCCGCCCGGTCGCCGAACCTGGCGAGCATGGCCGCCCAGTCGGCGGCGAGCTGGTGCGCCTCGTCGGTGGTCAGGTAGGTGCGGAAGCCGAACGCATCCGGACCGGCCAGAAACACGCCAAGCGGCGCGGCCTGCGGCACGCCTGCGCCATGCCCGCGACGGCGCCAAAGCGCCGGCCCTCGCCGGGCCGCGAACGGCCCCGCGGCCCAGAGCATGGTCAGGCGGGCTGGCCTCGGCCGGCGCGGCCGCGCGGCCAGGCGCCACCGCTCCGCCTGCCGGTGCAGTTCCGCGCGGTGCTGCTCGCCGAAGCGGCGGGAGATCTCGGGGTGCATGGCAGCCTCCGGGGACGTAGGTATGAGGGGCTATTCCGTGGGGTCTTCGGCGGGCGCCGGGGCGCCCTCACCGCCGGCCGGGCCCGGCCATCCGGCCAGGTGCAGCAGCGGGTAGTTGAGCAGCAGCATCTCGATGGGCATCGCCCCGTCGGGGCGTCGCTCCGGGTGATCCAGCCGGTCTTCGAACCGCCGGTAGAGCTGTGTCACCTCGGCATCGAACTCGCGCGCCTCGTCCGGCGTCATGTAGGCGATGTACTCCGACTCGCCCAGCAGGCCGGTGTGCCGCCACTCCTCAGGCCACGCACGACGCCCCGTGAGCACGGACCGCGCCCGCCCCAGGGTCGTTTCCAGCCAGAACTGGCCGAGCTCCTCGGCCGCCAGCGCGGCGCCGGGATCCTCCTGCTCGGTGGTGATATGCAGCTCGACATGGGTCCGCCGCCACGGCCGCTCCCGGCCCTTGCCGCCTCCCGCCTCCACGACGTAGCCGTACTTGGCCAGCGTCCTGAGGTGGAAGGCGCAGTTCGCCGGGCTCTCGCCGACCAGCTCGCTGGCCTGCGTCGCGGTCAGGGTGCCGACGTGCAACAGGGCCTCGAGCAGGGCGATCCGCACCGGGTGGGCCAGCGCCCGCATGGCCCGTGCATCGGTGAGTTTGAGCATGTCCATGGCGCCCTCGGCGGGCGGCTCGGGCGGCCCAGTACCGTCCGCTGGCGTCCCGGGCACCCGCCGGGCGGGACGTGCCGTATCCGGCTGGTGGTCCGAAGTATTGGAAGACATGTTTCGAAACACTACGCTCGAAACAGTTCTTTTGACAAGGAACCTGGCGGGTATTTCTCCGCGCGTCCCGGTGCCGCCGGTCCGCCGCGCTCCGCCTCCGCGGCCCTGCGCACCCCTCTCCCGCGCCCTCTGCGCGCCGCGTTCCGCCCGCGGCCCCGTGCGACGATGAGGTCATGCGTATCACCGGTGCCGAGCCGACCGCCCTGTTCGCCGGGACCGCCGCCCGCCCGCTGCAGATCATGCGGGTGACGCTGCTGGGCGGGAATCGGGACGCGGCACCGGGACAGGCCAGCCCCGTCGTCGTCCGCGTCGAGGGTGCGGGGGTCGCCACGCCTGATCCGTTGCGCATCGATGGCCCGGAGCCCGGCGCCACCCGTACGGCCGAGGTGCCGGTCACCGTCGCCGCGCCGCACGGCCCGGGCAGCGTCCTGCCGGTGACGGCCATCGCCGAGACCCCACGCACGCGGGCCGAACGCGACACCGTGCTGACCGTCGCCGAGCCGGGCTGGACGATCTGGATGGTCAGCCACTTCCATTACGACCCGGTGTGGTGGAACACCCAGGGCCAGTTCACCCAGACCCGGCTGCTGCTGCCCGGCGAGGACGGCAGGCTCCCGGAGGTGCGCACCGCGTTCGAGCTGGTCAAGCTGCACCTGGACGCGGCCAGGGCCGACCCCGACTACAAGTTCGTGCTGGCCGAGATCGACTACCTCAAGCCCTACTTCGACGCCCACCCCGAGGACCGGGCCGACCTGCGCGCGCTGATGGCCGAGGGCCGGATCGAGATCGTCGGCGGCAACTACAACGAGCCGAACACCAACCTGACCTGCGCCGAGTCCACCATCCGCAACGCGGTCTACGGGATCGGCCATCAGCGCGACGTGCTCGGCGGCGACCCCCACAGCGCCTGGATGCTGGACGCCTTCGGGTTCGACCCCGGCTACCCAGGCCTGATGGCCGCGGCCGGCCTGACCTCGTCGGCCTGGGCCCGGGGGCCCTTCCACCAGTGGGGGCCGCGGCGCACGGTGGGCGACAACACGCGGATGCAGTTCCCCACCGAGTTCGAGTGGCTCTCCCCCGACGGCCACGGGCTGCTGACCAGCTATATGGCCAACCACTACGGGGCCGGGTGGGGCATCCACCAGGCGCCCGACCTGGCCGCGGCGCGGGCGGAGGCGCTGGGCCAGCTCGCCACGCTCGCCCCGGTCGCCGCCACCCGCAACGTGCTCCTGCCCGTCGGCGCCGACCATGTGATCCCGGCGCGCTGGGCCACCGCCCTGCATCGCGACTTCGCGGCCCGTTACACCTGGCCGCGCTGCGTGACCGCGCTGCCGCGCGAGTTCTTCGCCGCCGTCCGGGCCGAGGCGGAGCAGCGCGGCATCTGGCTGACCCCGCAGACCAGGGACATGAACCCGGTCTACCCGGGGAAGGACGTGTCCTACATCGATACCAAGCAGGCGCAGCGGGCGGCCGAGGTGGCGACGCTGGACGGCGAGCGGCTGGCCACCCTGGCCTGGCTGGCCGGCGCCGGTTACCCGGCGGCCTCGCTGGACAAGGCGTGGCGGCAGCTGGCGTTCGGCGCGCACCACGACGCGATCACCGGCACCGAGTCCGACCAGGTCTACCTCGATCTGCTCGGCGGCTGGCGGGAGGCGTTCGAACGCGGCGACGGCGCCCGCCGGGACGCCATGACCCACCTGGCGGCGCTGGCCGACACCCGGCCGCCGGCGGGACTGGGACGCGAGGCGCGCCCCGTGGTGGTGTTCAGCACCGTGTCCTGGCCGAGAGCGGGGCTGGCCACGATCACGCTGGCGTTCGCCGAGCCGGGCCCGCCCTGGCTGGCGCTGGCCGGCGAGACCGGCGACTCCGTGCCGTTCCTGGCCGAGGGAGTGCGCCGGCACCCGGGCGGCTCGCTCGCGGAGGTGACGATCACGTTCCGCGCGCTTGACGTGCCTGCGCTCGGCCTCCGGACCTACTGGGTGAGCGCGGCGGACGGCCCGGGCCAGGAGGGCTGGTCAGCCGCGCCGGGGCGGGTCATCCACAGCCATGCGTTCCTGGTCGAGGCCGATCCCGGCCGGGGCGGCGCGCCCGTCCGGATCCTGGACCGGCGGGCCGGTGTGGAGCTGCTCCGCGGCCCGGGAAACGAGCTCGTGCTCACCGGCGAGTACGACTATCACCCGCGCTGGGGCGAGGGGCCGTGGCTGCTGTCCCCCAAGGGGCCGGGCACCGGGTCCGCCGCCGCGCCCGCGCCGGTGCGGGCGCAGCGGTGTGCCATCGGCTCCCGGCTGGTCACCGAGTTCGGCCTGGGCGGGCTGCGGGTGACCCAGGAGACGATCCTGTGGGACGGGGTTGACCGGGTCGAGTTCCGCACCCACGTGGACGGTTCGATCGGCCAGGACGCGCTGCTGCGGGTGCGTTTCCCGGGCGATGTGCCGGGCGCGCTGCCGGTGTACCAGTGCGCCACCAGCGTGGTGGGCAGGCCGTTCGGCGTGCCGGACGCCGACGTGGCGCAGCACCCGTTCACCCTCGACAACCCGGCGCACGAGTGGTTCGGCCTCGGCGCCGCAGCGCGCGTGGTCACCCATGACCGCGCCTGGCCGATCGGTGTCGCCGAGGTCATCGTCCCGGCCGCGCCCAACGGATGCCGCGCGGCCGTGCGTGACCTCGTCACTGCCCTGGCCGGCCAGGGCGTCACCGCCACCTGCTCCCGGCCGGACGGTCCCCGCTACGGCGCACTCGATCTCGACTCGAACGTCCCCGACTGCCGGATCGCGCTCGGCGGGCCGGACGTCAACCCCTGGACCGCGCGGCTGCTCGCGGCGCTCGGGCCGACCAGTGAGCTCAGCGCCCGGCTGGCCGGGGCGCGCGACATGGAGGCAGGTCGCGCGGGGGCGGGCGGCGCGGGCGGGGCGCGGATCTGGGTACCGGCCGGGCGCCCGCGCGCCGAGGCGTTCGGCCCGGACGCCGACGTGCGCGGTGAGCGCGACCTGCCGGTGCTCATCGTCACCGGTCCCGACCTGGCGGCGGCGGTCGCCGCGCTGGCCAGCAACCTGGCCGGCGGGGCGGTCGAGGCGGAACTGGCCCCCGGCGGCGCGTCCCCGGACCCGCCGCTGGCCGGCCACTGCGTGGCGCTGCTCAACCGCGGCACGCCCAGCAGCCTGGTCAGCGCCGACGGGACGCTGCACATCGGGCTGATGCGGGCCAGCAGCGCCTGGCCGGCCGGGGTCTGGATCGACGGGGAGCGGCGCACCATGCCAGACGGGAGCAGCTTCGCCTGGCAGCACTGGAGCCACACGTTCGAGTACGCGCTGGCGGCCGGGGCGGGCGGCTGGCGCGAGGCGGGATTCACCGTCGCGGGCCAGGAATACAACCACGACCTGCTCGCCTGCGAGACGGGCGTCCACGCCGGGCCGCTGCCGGCCGCCGCCAGCCTGTGCGAGGTCACCGGCCCGTCGGCGATGCTCGCCGCGCTGAAGCCGCACGGGAACCCGCTCGCCTCCGGCCGGCCCGGGCCGCCGCGCCGGGAGGACGGGGTGACGGTCAGGCTGCGGGACGCCGGCCGCGGACCCGGCCCGGCCGCCGCCGAAAGCCCCGTCGCCGGGAGCCCCGCCTCCGGACTGCCTGCCGCCGGGCCGCCCCCTGCCGGAAGCCCCTCCGCCGGGCCGCCCCCTGCCGGGCCGCCCTCCGCCGGGGACCCCGCCGCCGGGACGGCGGCACGGGTGCGCCTGTTCACCGCCCCCGGCACGGCGCGCCTGACCAGCCTCCTGGAGGACGCCGACGGCCCGCTGCTGCCGTTGATCGACGGCGCCGCCGAGGCGGTGGTGCCCTCCGCTGGGATGGTGACCCTGGCGCTAGCCGGGTTCGGGGCCGGGCCGGAGATGGCTGGGCCGGAGATGGCTGGGCCGGAGATGGCCGAGCCGGAGATGGCCG
>DATINY010000466.1:0-3026 GCA_035473755.1 Streptosporangiaceae bacterium | reverse complement strand
GGTGGAGATCAAGGACGTCTCGCTGCCCGAGAGCATGAAGCGGTCCATGTCGCGGCAGGCCGAAGCCGAACGTGAGCGGCGGGCCCGGATCATCACCGCCGACGGTGAGTATCAGGCGTCCAAGCGGCTGGCCGCGGCGGCCAACGTGATGTCCCGCGACCCCGCCGCGCTCCAGCTGCGGCTGCTGCAGACGGTGGTGGAGGTCGCCTCCGAGCGGAACAGCACCCTGGTCATGCCGGTCCCGGTCGAGCTGCTGCGGTTCTTCGAGAGGGTGGCGCCCGCGTCGCCGCAGCCGCCCGCACCGCCGCTGGCGGACACCGGTGACGCGGAGGTGGCGGAGGCCGAGGCGGAGATCGGCTCGCCGCTCGCGGCTCAGCTCCCGGACGTCGCGGTGCCCGAGATCGCCGCGCCCGAGGCGCTGGCCGAGGCGGAGTCCCCGGAGGAGGTCGTCGCCCCCGACACCGCCCCCGACACCGCTTCCGCCGCCGCGAACGGCCCTCGTCGCACGGCCCGGGAGAAGCCGGATTCCTAACGATCCACCGGCCGGCTCCCCGGCGCCGGGCGCGAGCCCGGCCGGCTGGCGCGCCCTGGGGAGCCGCCGTGATCATGCCCTAGGGTGGCGCCATGACGAAGTGGGAGTACGCGACGGTGCCGCTGCTCGTGCACGCGACCAAGCAGATCCTTGACAACTGGGGAGACGACGGCTGGGAGCTGGTCGCCCTGGTGCCCGGCCCGAACTCCGAGCAGCTGGTCGCCTACATGAAGCGGCCGAAGGAGTGAGCGACCCGCCCGAGGCCAGGCTCGCCGCGCTGGGCCTCGCCCTGCCGCCGGTGGCGGCCCCGCTGGCGGCGTACGTGCCCGCCGTGCGCAGCGGGCAGCACGTGTACACGGCCGGGCAGCTGCCGCTGGCCGACGGCAAGCTGCTGATGACCGGCAGGGTGGGTGCGCAGGTGAGCGTCGAGGAGGGGGCCGCGCTCGCGCGGACCTGTGCCCTGAACGCGCTGGCCGCGGTGGCGTCGGTGACGGGCGGGCTCGCGGCCGTGACCCGGATCGTGAAGATCGTCGGCTTCGTGGCGAGCGACCCCTCCTTCACCGGCCAGCCGCTGGTGCTCAACGGGGCCAGCGAGCTGATGCTCGAGGTGTTCGGCGACGCGGGCCGCCACGCCCGCAGCGCGGTGGGGGTGGCGGTCCTGCCGCTGGACTCGCCGGTCGAGATCGAGCTGATCGCCGAGGTCAGGGATTGACCGGCAGGCACACATGAGCTCGGCCGCACGTCCCCCCATCCGGCTGCCCAGCTGGATGGCCCAGCGTGCCCGCGAGGTCCTGGAGGGCAGGAAACCCCCGGTGGAACCGCGCGACGCCGCCACGGTGATGCTGCTGCGTCCGCCGGGCGATGCGGTCTCGCCGGAAGCTCCGGGAGTGCAGGTTTATATGCTCCGGCGCCAGTCATCGATGGCGTTCGCGCCGGGGGCCTTCGTGTTCCCCGGCGGCTCGGTGGACGCCCGCGACGCCGAGATCGAGGTCGGCTGGGCCGGGCCGGACGCGCAGGAGTGGGGCCGGATGATCGAAGCCCCGGCCGACCTCGCCCGGGCGCTGGTCTGCGCCGCGGTCAGGGAGACGTTCGAGGAGTGCGGGGTGCTCCTGGCGGGCCCTACCGCGGGCACCGTGGTCGCCGACACCCGCGGCGAGGACTGGGAGGCGGACCGCGCCGCGCTGCTGGCGCGTTCGGTGTCCCTGGCCGGCCTGCTCCGCCGCCGCGGCCTCGTCCTGCGCAGCGACCTGCTGCGGCCCTGGGCGCGCTGGATCACCCCGGTGACCGAGGAACGCCGCTACGACACCAGGTTCTTCGCGGCCGCCCTGCCGGCCGGCCAGCGGGCCAGGGACGTCAGCGAGGAGGCCGACGACGCGGCCTGGGTCGAGCCCGCCGCCGCGCTCTCGGCGGCCCGCCGGAAGGAGATCGTCTTGCTGCCGCCGACCGCCGTCACCCTCGGCGAGCTGCACAGCTGCGGTCACCTGTCCGCCGCGCTCACCGCCCCGCGGCGGATCACCGCGCTGATCCCCGAGGTCTTCATGGCCGACGGGGCCGTCTGGCTGACCGTCCCGGCCGGGACGGAGTACCCGCTTTGACATCCTCCCCGCGTACACGCTTCGCCCCCGGCCTGAGGGCCGGGGCACCTGCGCGGAGGTATTGGTGAGCGTCGCCGAGGGTGCCCCAGTGGATGGGCAGGGCACGCAGCGCGCCCGATGCGTGCTTGCCCCCAACCCCTCCCTGATGACGCTGGACGGCACCAACACCTGGCTCATCGCCGAGCCGGGGTCTTCCTCGGCCCTGGTCGTGGACCCCGGGCCGGACGACGAGCGGCACCTGCGCCGGGTCAGCGACATGGTCGCCGCCGCCGGGCAGCGGGTGGGCAAGATCCTGCTCACGCACGGCCACCCCGACCACGCCGAGGGCGCGGCCTCGTTCGCCGCCATGACCGGCGCGCCGGTGCTCGCCGCCGACCCGGCCCACCGGCTCGGCAGCGAGGGCCTGTCACCCGGGGACACCGTGACCGCCGGCGGCTGCGAGGTGCGGGTGGTGGCCACCCCCGGCCACTCGCCCGACTCGGTCTGCCTGCTCCTGGCCGCCGATGAGGCGCTGCTCACCGGCGACACCGTCCTCGGGCGGGGCACCACGGTGATCGCGGGAGATGGCAGCCTGGCCGACTATCTCGCCTCGCTCGAGCGGCTGCGGGCGCTGGCCGATGAGGCCGGGCTGCGGGTGCTGCTCCCGGGCCACGGGCCGCTGCTGGCGGATCCGGCCGGCACGCTCGACTACTACCTCGCCCACCGCCGGGAGCGGCTGGCCGAGGTGGCCGCGGCGCTGGCGGCCGGGGACCGCACCCTGCCCGGCATCGTGGCCCGCGTGTACGCGGACGTGGACCGTTCACTCTGGCCGTTCGCTGAATGGTCGGTCCGCGCACAGCTGGACTACCTGGCCGCCACCGAGGGCCTGCCGCCCGGCGTCAGCTACTGACCGCCGTAGC
>DATINY010000465.1:0-18089 GCA_035473755.1 Streptosporangiaceae bacterium | reverse complement strand
GCCCCGGCCACGTCGATGACGCACCCCAGCTCGCGCAGCGAGGCCCCCGGGCTGCGGTGCGAGTCGGCGGGATGGCGCTCGCCCGGCGCGGGTGTGAGGAAGGCGCAGGCCCGCGCGGCCGGGGTGGTCACCAGCAGGGTGGCGTGCGCGAGCGACCCGGCCCCGGTGACCTGGCTGGCCAGGCCGGACACCTTGGCGGGCCCGACGAACACCCCGCGCTCACCGGCGCGGGGGGTTAAGCCGAGCCCGGTGATGACCGCGGCGACGAGGCCGGCCAGGTCGGCGGCGAGCCCGGGGGCACGGCCCGGCACGGCCAGGCTGATGTTGAGGTTGCCCAGGTCCTGGAAGACGGTGCCGCCGCCGCTGGCGCGGCGCAGCACCGGCACCGCGCTGGCCGCGCAGGCGGCCAGGTCCACCTCCCTTGCGGCCCGCTGGGCCCGCCCGATCACCACGCAGGATTCGTTCTGCCAGATCCGGAGCAGCGGGGACGGCGGGCCGGCCCGGGCCAGCGCCTCTTCCAGCGCGAGGTTCGCTGCCTGGTCGCCGGCCGTGCCGTCGCGAACGAGCATGTCCATCCGGGGCCCGGCGGCTGCGGGGTGATGGGCCGGCCGGGCGTCTGCACCTCCGCTAATACCCTTCCCGTCTTTGGATCACCGCGAAACAGCGGCAGGCGCCAAACGGATGGGGTGGTTGCCGTGATGGCCGGGAGGGTGATAGCCATCGACGGACACCGGCGCGCGCGCCGAGGAGGACATGGTGAGCGAGAACGAAGGCACGGCGGCCCCCGATCTGGGGGCGGCGGTGGCGCAGATGCCGTTCGCGGCCGCGCTGGGCGTGGTCCTGGACGCCGCCGCGGCGGACGAGGTCCGGGGCCATCTGGCCTGGGCGCCGGACCGGTGCACGACCGCCGGGATCATGCACGGCGGCGCCGTGATGGGGCTGGCCGACTCGCTCGGCGGGCTGTGCGCGTTCCTCAACCTGCCCGCCGGGGCGGGGACGGCCACCATCAGCTCGTCGACCGTGTTCACCCGCGCGGTGCGCGACGGTGAGGTCAGGGCCGTCGCCCGGCCGCTGCACGTGGGCCGGAGCACCATCGTGGTGCAGACCGATCTGGCCGACGGCGGAGGGCGGCGGGTGGCGCAGGTCACGCAGGTACAGGCGGTACTCGGAGGCGGCAGTGGAAGCTAGGCAGGCGATGGACCCCAGGCACGCGATCCTGTTCGAGCCGGTGGTGATCGGGCCCAAGACGCTGCGGAACCGCTTCTACCAGGTGCCGCACGCGAGCGGGTTCGGATCGGTCATGCCGAGGAAACAGGCCGCGTTCCGCGCCATCAAAGCCGAGGGCGGCTGGGGCGGGGTCTGCGTGGAGTACGCGCCGATAGCGGCCGACGCCGACGAGACCCCGGCGGTCGGCGCGGACATCTGGGACGAGGCCGACGCCCGGGCGCTGGGGCTGACCGCCGAGGCGATCCACGCGCACGGCGCGCTGGCCGGGCTCGAGCTGTACCACGGCGGCGCGACCAGCGCCAACGGGAGCTCGCGCGCCGCCCGGGTAGCGCCGACCCAGGCCGTCTCGGAACGGCGATGGGGCAGTCTGGCCAAGGAGATGACCACCGACGACATCGCCCGCCTGCAGCGGGACTGGGTGCGGGCGGCCCGGCACGCCGCCGACAACGGCTTCGACATCGTGTACGTGTACGGGGCGCACGGCTACCTGCTGACCCAGTTCTGGTCAACGGTGCTGAACCGGCGGACCGACGGCTATGGCGGCAGCCTGGCCAACCGGGGCCGGTTCTGGCTGGAGACCCTGGAGGCGGTGCGGGCGGAGATCGGCGGCCAATGCGCGGTCGCGACCCGGATCCCGCTGCACGGCGACTCCGGCGTGCCCGGGGCCGAGACCCTGCCCGGCATCGAGATCGACGACATGCTGGCCCTGGTGGCGATGGCCGACGACCTGGTCGACCTGTGGGACGTGACGGTGGGCAGCTGGCCGGAGGACTCCGGGACGTCCCGCTATTACCCGGAGGGGAACCAGCGGCGGTGGACCAGCCGGATGCGCGAGTCGACGGCCAAGCCGATCGTGGCGGTCGGCCGCTATACCAATCCGGACATGATGGCGCAGGTGATCGGGTCCGGCGAGGCCGATTTGATCGGCAGCGCCCGGCAGGCGATCGCCGACCCGTTCCTGCCCCACAAGGTCGCAGAGGGGCGGCTGGACGAGATCCGCGAGTGCACCGGGTCCAACATCTGCATCCTCCGGGAGGAGACGTTCAACCAGATCGGCTGCGTGCAGAACGCGACGGCGGGGGAGGAGTTCCGCCGCGGTTGGCATCCCGAGAAGTTCCCGCCCGCGGCGGGCGCCGAACGGCCGGTGCTCATCGTCGGCGCCGGGCCGGCCGGGATGGAATGCGCGGTCGTGCTGGCCAAACGGGGGTTCGGCGCCATCCACCTGGTCGAGGCCGAGGCCGAGATCGGTGGCCGGCTGCGCTGGACCCGGCGGCTGCCGACCCTGGGGGACTGGGGGCGGATCACCGATTGGCGCTCGGTGCAGCTGGCCAAGCTGCCGGGGGTCGAGGTCATCACCGGGCGGCGGCTGCGCGCGGCGGACGTGCTGGAGTACGGCGCCGAGGTGGTGGTGATCGCCACCGGGTCAGCCTGGCGAGGGGACGGGACGCAGCCCGGCTACCCGGGGCCGATGCCGGGCGCCGGCCCGTCGCTGCCGCACGTGCTCACGCCCGAGCAGGTGTGCGCGGGCCAGCGGCCGCCCGGCCGGCGGGTGGTGGTCTACGACACCGACGGCTACTACGTCGGGCCGGGCGTCGCCGAGCTGCTGGCCGCCGACGGGCACGAGGTGACGGTCGTCACCACCTTCGCCGTCCTGTCGCCGGTGAGCGACGAGACGCTCGAGGGCGAGATGCTCCGCGCTCACCTGCACCGGGCGGGGATCCGGGCCGTCCACGCGACCACGATCACCGAGATCAAGCCGGGCGGTGACGGCGGCGGGCCGTGGACGGTGGCGGGCCACGACCGCCACGGAGATCCGTGGTCGGCCGGGTGCGACGGGGTGGTACTGGTCACCCAGCAGGCCTCCGACGACGCGCTGTACCAGGAGCTGACCGGCGACCCGGAGGCGCTGGCCGCGGCCGGGATCGCCGCGGTGTACCGGATCGGCGACGCGGTCGCGCCCCGGCTGCTGTCAGAGGCCATCTTCGACGGGCACCGGCTCGCCCGGGAGATCGACTCGCCGGACCCGGCGACGCCGCTGCCCTACCGCCGCGAGCGCACCGAACTGGGCTAGCGCCCCGGCGCGGCGAAGGACAAATATGACGAAGCCCTGACCAAAGGCCGGCCACCCCACCCGCCCGCCGGGCGTTTGTCCTGATGGAGCCGCGGGACCGGACTGGCCCGGCGGCACCTGGCCGGAGCTGGCAAGAGAAGGGAGCCGGATGGGGCTACGTGGCACGCCGCTGCTGGTGCTGCTGGCGGTGGCGGCCGTCGGGCTGCTCGCCGGCACGCTGTGGCTGTGGCCCGTGCTGGCCCGCCGGGGCGCGGCCGTTATCGCGCTGCGGATCGGCCTGCTGGTCGCGTTGCAGGCCAGTGTGCTTGGCGTCGTCTTCGTCTCGGTCAACCGGACCTATGGGTTCTATGCGTCCTGGTCCGACCTACTGGGCACCGATCACATGGTCGCCCAGGTCGTTGCGGCCCGGCCAAGCGTCACCCGCGCTGCGGCCAGCGACCTGGCGTCGCCGCTCGTGTCGCTGGCCAGCAGCCCGGTGGTGGTGCCGGGCGCACGCCGCGGCCAGGGCGGGCGGCTTGAGGAGGTCCGTTTCACCGGGCCGGTCTCGGGGATCGCCGTCACCGGCCACGTGTATCTCCCACCGGGATACTCTCCGGCCTCCCGGCCGCTGCCGGTGATCGTCGTCATCAGCAGGCAGGCGGGCAGCGGCGCCGCCAGCTACGGTGCGCAGCGGGTCGCGGCGGTGGCGGCGGCCCAGATCAGGGCCGGCCGGATGTCGCCGGCGATCGTCGCCGTACTTTCCCCGGCCGTTGCGGGCCGGGCCGACCAGGGCTGCCTGGACTCGCCGGGCGGTCCGCAGGCGGGAACCTTCTTCTCCCAGGACCTGCCCCAGACGCTCACGCTTGCCTACCATGCCGCGACCGGGCCATCCGGGTGGGCGGTGCTCGGGGGTGCGGGCGGAGGCTATTGCGCACTCCAGCTGGCCACCGCCCCGTCCGGGCAGTTCGGCGTCGCCGCCGCGGCGCCTGGTACCTACATGCTCCCGCCCGGCCGCGGGGAAACGGGTGGCAGCCCGGGCCTGCGCAGCCAGGACAGCCTGCTTTGGCGGCTGCGGCACTGGCCGCCGCCCCCGGTCCGCATCCTGTTCGCCGGGCCGGGGCAGGCACGGCACTTCATCTCGCTGGTGCGGCCGCCCATGACGGTCGCCACCATCGGCCCGGCGGCTGGGCCGCTGCCGCTCGCGCCGGTGCTCGACTGGATCGGCCATGCCCTGGCCGGACGCCCATGACTGCGGTCCCGGGGCAGGCGGGACCGGTGGAGCGAAGAAGCCCGGCGGGTGGCGCGACCGCCGGGCGACTGAGCCGGTGGTGCTGAGCCGATGGGACTGACCAGCGGCACACTCCTCCTGGTGGCGATCGCGGCGGCCGCCGGCTCGCTGGTGGCGATCGTCTGGGCCTGGCCCCGGCTGGCCCGGCGGCGGCCGGCCCACCTGGCTGCCCGGCTGGCCGCGATCGCGGTCAGCCAGCTGCTGGTGATCGCCGTGTTCCTGATCTGGCTCAACAGCTACTTCTCCTTTTACGCGTCCTGGTCACAGCTGCCCGGCGCCAGCGCCGGGACGCGGCCCGCCGTGCTGCAACGGGCCGGGGCCGTGGCCAGCCTGGTCACGGTCTACGGCTCCCGCCCCGGCCCGGCACCGGGCCGCAGCCGCCTGGCGCCGCTCGCGGACGGGGCCGGGACCCTGCCGCGGGAAGCTGCGGAGTCCGCACCCGCCACGGCGGGCCGGCTGCAGCAGGTCGTGATCAGGGGAGAGCGGACCGGGCTGAGCTCCGGCCCCGGTTACGTGTACCTGCCGCCGCAGTACTTCCAGCCGGCCTACGCGCGCACCCGTTTCCCGGTGGTGCTGGCGGTGACCGGCTATCCCGGCCTGGCCGGGGGGATCATCCACCGGCTCGCGCTGCCCGAGGTGGCGGCCCGGCTGATCGCGAGCGGGCGGGTCCGGCCCACCGTGTATGTCATGCTGACCGTGTCCCCGCTGTTCCCGGCCGATACCGAGTGCACCGACGTCCCCGGCGGCCCGCAGGTGGCGTCGTTCCTCGCGCAGGACGTCCCGCGCGCGGTCGAGCGGACGTTCCGGGTCACGGCGAGCCCGGCCGGCTGGGGCGCGCTCGGCTATTCCACCGGCGGCTATTGTGCGGTCAAGCTGGCGATGATGTACCCGGACCGGTTCTCCGCCGCGGTCTCCATGGCCGGCTATTACCAGGGCGTCCGCGGCCATCCTGTGCCGGGCCTGTGGGGCGGCAGCATCGGGTACTGGCACGAGAACAGCCCCAGCTGGCGGCTGCGTCATCTGCCCGCTCCGCCGGTTTCGGTGCTGGTGACATCGAGCCGGGTGGGTGACGAGAGCCTGCCGGGAACACTGGCATTCCTGCGGGAGATCCGCCCGCCGATGCGGGGGTACTCGCTGATCATTCCCGATGGTGGCCACAACTTCCGGACCTGGAACCGGGAACTGACGCCGTGCCTGAAATGGCTCAGTCACCGGCTGTCCTGACGTGTCCTCCCCCCCGCTGACCGGGCGGCTCCAGGTGGGCCGTGTCGTTGTAGCCGCGGACGATCCAGCGTTCCCCGCTCACCACCAGGCGGGAGATGGACCCGTTGTCCGAGGTGACGAACGCGAATGGCCGTGACCCGCTGGCCAGCGCGAGCACCTGGCCGATCACGCCGCCATGGGTGAACAGCGCCACCCGCTGACCGGTGTGGGCGGCGGCCACCCGCCCGACCGTGTCCCGCACTCGGCCCGCGAACTCGGCCGCCGGCTCGGCGCCCGGGATGACCTCGAAGGTTTCCTCGGCCCACATCCGCATGGCCATGGGGTGATGCTCGGACACCATCTTGCGGAACAGGCCGCCCTCCCATTCGCCCAGGCCGACCTCCCGCAGGCCCGCCTCCACCCGGGGGACCAGGCCGAGCCGGGCGGCCAGCGGCGCCGCCGTCTCCGCCGTGCGGCGCAGGCTCGAGACGTAGATCGCGTCGATGCCGGTCGATGCCAGCCGGGCGGCGGCCAGGTCGGCCTGCGCGCGCCCCTCGGGCGCGAGCGGGGGATCGGACTGCCCGTCCACCAGCGGGGCGGGGGCGTCCAGCAGGGCGGGTTCCGATTCGCCGTGCCGGATAAACAGCAGCTCGGCCGCGTCCGGCGGTACCTGAAAGCGGTTCTGGCGGTAGCTGGCCGCGGCTTGTGGCAGATCTTCAGGCGCACTCACGCCCCGGTAGCGTAGCGGGAGCGCCGGCGGGTGGCCCCATCCGCCCGGCCTGGCGGCGGTTCGGGGGAGGGCATATGACGCAAGCGGGTAGTCGGCCGGCTGTGCCGATGGAGATGGCTGACCCGCGTGATCCGCACGGGCTGCGTTCCGACGCGCCGCTGCTGGACGCCTGGCTGCGGTTCACCGCGCAGGCGGAGGCCGGCCTGCTGAACCCGATGGCGGTCCCGGGCCACAAGCAGCGCCAGGATCTGACCGGGGCGGTGGTGGCCGGGGACGCGCCGCTGTATGGCGCGCTGGACACCATCAAGCACGCCGACGTGCTGCTCGCCGACGCGGAAGACCGCGCGGCGCGGCTGTGGGGCGCGGACTGGTGCCGGTTCTCGGTGGCCGGCTCGACCCACGGCAACCAGGCGCTGGCGCTGGCGGTGGGCTCGCCCGGCCAGGAGGTGATCGTCACCAGGTGCCTGCACCGGTCGCTGCTGCTCGGGCTGGTCCTGGCCGGGCTGCGGCCGGTGTGGGTGCAGCCCGAGCGGCACCCGAGCGGCCTGCCCGCCGGGGTCGCGGTGGGCACCGTCCGGGAGGCGCTGGCCAGCCACCCCGGGGCCTGCGCAGTGTTCCTCGGCGATCCGTCCTACGTGGGGACCACCGGGGACCTCGCGGGACACGCGCAGGCCGCGCACGAGGCGGGCGTCCCGCTCATCGTGGATGCCGCCTGGGCGGCGCATATGGGCTTTCACCCGGATCTGCCACCGCACGCCATCGCGGCGGGCGCGGACGCGATGGTGACCAGCGCGCACAAGGCCCTGCCCGCCTACACCCAGGGCGCGCTGGTGCTGGCCCGGACCGGGCTGCTGGACCCGGCCCGGCTCGACCGCGCGTTCGAGGCCACCCACACCACCAGCCCGGCGGGCACGATCGCCGCCAGCATCGACGCCGCACGCGCGCTCCTGGCGCGGGACGGGGCCGCCTTGTGCGCACGCCTGCTGCGCCTGACCGCCGCCGCCCGGCAGCGGCTGGCCGGGGTCCCTGGCGCCGACGTGCTGGACGGGCCGGGGGTGGAGCCGACCAAGCTGGTGGTGCTGCTGGCCGGCACCGGCGCGCACGGCCACGCCGTCGAGGCCGACCTGATCGCCGCCGGGATGCCGGTGGAGCTGGCCGACCGGGATACGGTTATCCCGATTCTCACCATCGCCGACGACGAGGCGGCGGTGGACCGGTTCACCGCGGTGCTGGTGGCCGCGATCGAACGCCACCGCGGCGCGCCCCGGCCGCCGGTGCCCTCGTCCGCCTGGACGGTCACGCCGCAGATGGCCCTCCCGCCGCGCGAGGCCTTTTTCGCGCCGAACGAAACGGTCGGGGCTGATGCCGCGGTCGGGCGGATCAGCGCCGAGCTGGTGGCTCCCTACCCGCCCGGCGTGCCGGTGCTCGCGCCGGGCGAGATCATCACCGCCGAGGCTCTCGCGGCGCTGCGCGCCGCGCAGGCCGAGGGCGGCCGGATCGCCTACGCCGCCGACCGCACCCTGGCCACGTTCCAGGTCATCACCGCTGCCCGGTAACCGCCCGGCCAGGGTGCTGACTCAGGCCAGGCTCTCGTCGATGAAGGTGCGCATGCGTTCCTGGAGGTGACGGCGGGTGGCATCGGGGACGTCGCGCAGGGGCCCCTGCCCGGTGAGCACGGCCAGCCCGTGCACCGCGGACCAGATGGGGTACTCGATGCCGGCGCGGCGGCGCCGGTCGAGCACGCCCGCGTCGACCAGCTCGTCGAGCACGGCACGGAGGTGATCCAGAGGCGTGCGCTCCTGCCCGGTCCCGTCGTCCGGAGCGCCGTAGTCATGCCGCGTCGGCAGGGCGAACGCGGTCGCGAACAGTCCCGGCTCCTCGCGAGCGAACTCCAGGTAGGCCGTGCCGATCGCGTGCAGCCGGCGGCGGGCCGCGGCCGGGTCGCCATGCTTGCCGCGCACGCGGGCGACGGCGGCGGCCATCCGGTCGGCGAGCTCGCGCAGTGCCGCCCGGCAGACGGCGGCGAGGAGCTCGTCCCGGCCGGCGAAGTGCCGGTAGGCGGCGTTGGGCACCACGCCCACCATCCGCGTCGCCTCTCGGAGCACGACGGCGTCCGGGCCGCCGGTCCGGGCCAGCTCGAGCCCGGCGGCGACCAGGCCGTCGCGGACGGCACCGCGCGGACGGCGCCGTCTCACCCCGGATGTCTCGTCTGCTGACTGGTCGACGGTCACGACGGCAGATTAGTGGACAGCGTCCACTTCCTCAAGTATGGTGGACAGCGTCCACAAATTAGTGGACAGTGTCCACTAATCGGTGAGGAGGCGCCCCATGGACGGAAGCAAGGCGGCCGGCCGGCCGCGGCGGGATCGGGCGTGGGTGACGGCGTCGGAGTGGTTCGCTGGCGGGCGGCGGATCCCGTATGACCCGGAATCCGCGCGGGTACTGACCGAGGAGGAGGCCGCTGCGACCCCCGGCGCGCTCCGGGTTTTTGAGCGTGTGGCCCCCGCCGGGGACGACGCGGACGCCGTGTGGCTCACGCTGCTGCCCGGGTTCCCGGACGGCTCCTACGGCTGGGCCCAGGTGGACCGGATCCTCGGCGACGGACTCGTTCCGCGGCTGTATGTGGAGCCGGTCGGGCAGGGTGACTCGGACAAGCCCCGGCACTACCGGTATTCCACGGTCGAGCGGGCGGACCTGGTCGAGGCGCTATGGCGGCACCACGGCGTGCGCCGTACCGTCGTCGTTACCTTCGACTACACCTCGCTCGCGCTGCTCGAGCTCTTGCGCCGCCAGCTGGAGTTGACCCGTTCTGGCGACACCGCCACGCCGGTGATCGTGGCCGCGTTCATGATCAACGGCGGCCTGTTCGCCGACGCGCACACCCACCCATGGCTGGGCACACCGCTGCTGCGCAGCCCGCTGGGTGCCCTCGCGATGCGGGGATGGCAGCGCTCGCAGCGCCCGTTCGACACGGGCTGGCAGCAGGCCCGCATGTACTCCCGCGGCTACCGTCCCACCCCGGAGGAGCTCGCCGAGCTGTGGTCGGCGATCATCCGCCGGGACGGGGCGGCGTTCGCGCACAACGCCGCGGGATTCGTCGGCGAGCACCGCCGCAACGCGCAGCGGTGGGACCTTGCCGCGATCGCCCGCGAGCTGGGTGGCACGGTCGCCCTCTACGTCGGCGGCAGCGACGAGGACGCGTACGAGCACCGGCAGATCCCGGCCACCGGCGAGCGCGTGCCCGAGGCCGAGGTCCTGACCTTCCCCGGTGGCCACCTGACCACCAGCGAGCACCCGGACCTCCTCGCCGCGGCGATCCGCGAGATCGCGGCCCGCCACGGCGTCGGTGCCCCGGCGGCCGCCCACCAGTGACCTGACTCCCGAGAAACGGGAAGGAACGACCATGACCAGGATGACCCCGCTGCTCGAGCGCAACGAGCAGTTCGCCCGTACCTACACCCCCGTGCCGCTCGGCCCGGCCGCCGCGCAGATGCTCATCGTCACCTGCCTTGACCACCGTGTGGACCCCGCGATCGTTCTCGGGCTCCGGCTCGGCGACGCTCCCGTGATCCGCAACGCGGGCGGCCGTGTCACCCCGGCCGTCATCGACGACATCGCCTACATCGCCTTCCTGGCCGAGCAGTTGTTCGCCGGGCAGGTCGCGGTGGACAGGCTCTTCGAGGTCGCGGTCGTCCACCACACCCAATGCGGGACCGGCTTTCTCGCCGACCCTGGCTTCCGGCATGAGGCCGCCGAGGCGACCGGCCTCTCCGAGGCCGCGCTGGAAGCCTCCGCGGTGGCCGACCCGCACACCACCGTCAAGGCCGACGTCGAGCGCCTGCTCACCTCACCCCTGCTCTCGCCGAAGGTGAGCGTCTCCGGCCACGTGTACGACATCGCCACCGGGCGCGTCACCACCACTGTTGACGCCCGGTACCCCTAGTGGCCTGGCCCACGCCGGCTACCAGGAGCTCTTCTGGATCTCCTACTCGACTTCCTTCAGGATGTGCTGCATCTGTGCCAGCTGATCTCTGAGCGAGTCGACCTGGACGCTGAGGTCGGTGAGCCTGAGATCAACGTGTTCCTGCGCGGTGATCGCCATGTCACTGAGCCGCCGGAACTCGTCGGCCAGCGCGCGGTATTCCTGGCCGGTGGTCAGCTGGGCTTTGGCTTGCCTTGAGGCGCTGAGGTGCCGGGCCACCGCCCAGACCGATATCACGAGCGCGCACGCCAGTGAAATGAACAATATGATGTCGAAAATTTGCATCATCGCCGCACCTCCGCGTCAAGATCGCTGCCCGCGCGCAGTGTCCGCACCGCCACCATGATCGTCTCCGGCGTCAGCTGCAGGGCGAAGGGCGTTACCTCGTAGAACTTCATTGCCTTCCCGTCCTCCGATACCTCGATGTCCGCCGACACCAGCCCGGCGGCCTGCAGCTTCCGCAGGTGAACCTGCAGCAGGGCGCGGCTGATGTTCAGCTCGCGGGCGAGCTGGCTCACGTAGTTGCGCTCTGCCGCCAGGGCGGCGACGACCCGCAGCCGGTGCGGGTTGGCCAGGGTCGCCAGCACCCGCAGCAGGTCGTCACCGGTCATGTCCGAAAGCTTCACAGCATCCTTTCTAGCACCTGCCAAAAAAAGCTAGCAGGATATGTGCGCGGGAGTCAACCGCGATGTGGCGCGGGTGTCGACGGGGATGTGGGGCGTCGGGGATGTAGCGGGGGTGTCGACGGGGATGTGGCGCGGGAGTCAACGGTAGTGAGGAGAGCCGTGCGGCGCGGGAGGCGGTCAGCGCGGGAGACCCTGGACAGCGGCGCGATGACGAGAGCTAGCGGGCCGTCTGTTCGGCCCCGGTGGCGAGGCGGGAGGCCTCGGCGGCGAGCCGATCCGCCCGGGCGGGCCGGTCGTCGCCCTCGGCCCCGGCGAGGTTGATCCGCACGAGCGCCGCCGCCGCGCGGGAGCCGGCCGCCGCGAGCAGCGCGGCGGTGATGGCGTCGCCGCGCACGTTCGGGTTCCCCCCGCCGGCGATGGCGGCCGCCATCGCGGCCACCTCGGCGCCGATCCCGGCCACCTCCATCGGCACCACGCAGGCCTGCGACAGCGCGGCGGCCATCCGCTTGCCGGGGCCGGCGGCGTCGCGCGCCCGGAGCGCGGCGATCACCGCGCGGTAGGCCTCCGCGTCGGCCTGGGCGAGCGGGGCGGCCCGGTCGCGCAGCTTCCGGGCCTGATCCGCGAGCTGGGGCGCCTCGGGCAGATGGCGGGCCGACAGGCCCGCCGTCATCATGCACAGCCCGGCGGCAAAGGTGACGGCGAGCGCCGCGACGCCGCCGCCGCTGGGGTCGGGCGTGGTGGCCGAGAGCTCGTCCAGGAACCGGCCGACCGTCATATTCAGGTACGCCGGGGGCGCGGCTGCTTCCGGCTGCCCGGCCGATGGCTCCGGCGCGCTCAACGGGCCAGGTGCGGGGCGGGGTACAGGATCGTCTTCGGCTCGGTGAACGCCTCCATGGCGAACCGCCCTCCTACCCGGCCGCGCCCGCTCACCGAGCCGGACCGGCCGCCGAACGGCAGGTGGGACTCCCACAGGTTGGTCGAGGCGTTGATGTTCACCCAGCCGGCCCGGGCCTGCTCGGCGAAGGCCAGCCCGCGCTCCAGGTCGCGGGTGAACACCGCTGCCGTCAGGCCGAACGGCGAGGCGTTGGTCAGCTCGAGCGCCTCGGCGGCCGAGCTCACCTCGATGACCGGCACGACCGGGCCGAACGTCTCCTCGCGGGCCACCTCCATGTCCAGCGTCACCCCGTCCAGCACCGTGGGCTCGGCGAACAGCGTGGTCGGGAACCCCTCCGCGATGCCGCCGCCGTAGCAGGACCGGGCCCCGGCCGCCACTGCCGTGCCGACGTGCCGGGCGAACTTGTCGGCGTTCGGCTGGTTGTTCAGCGGCCCCATGGTGGTGGCGGGGTCGAACGGGTCCCCGAGCCGGATCCGGTCTTTGGTCGCCGCGACCACCCGGTCCACGAACTCGGCCCGGACGGCTGCATGCACCAGGAATCGCTCGCCCGCGGTGCAGCTCTGGCCGGCGCACACGTAGGCGGCTTCCAGCGCAGCCTCGGCGGCCAGGCCCAGATCGGCGTCTTCCAGCACCACCATCGGCCCGTTGCCGCCCAGCTCGAGCAGCTGGGTCTTGCCCGCCGCCCGGGCGGCGACCGACGCGCCGGTGGCCACCGACCCGATGAAGCCCACCGCGGCAACGCCGGGGTGGCCGGCCAGCGCGTCGCCCGCCACGGGCCCGGGCCCGGGCACGAAGCTGAACACTCCGGGCGGGGCGTCTTCCGCCGCGATGATCTCGGCGAGCAGGGCGCAGCAGGCGGTGGTGGTCGGGGCGGGCACCCAGACCACCGCGTTGCCGCCCGCGAGCGCGGGCGCGAACAGCTCCGCGCCCATCGTGTATGGCCAGTTCCAGGGGCTGATCACGCCAACGACGCCGAGCGGGACCCGGGTGGACAGCACCCGCCGGCCCGCCGATACCGACGGCGGGATCTCGCCCGCCAGCCGTTTGGCGTCCTCGGCCGCCATCGAGAAGTACTCGGCCAGCTCGCTGACCTCGTCGTAGGCCTCGGCCACCAGCGGCTTGCCCTGGTCCTGCGTCAGCGCGCGGGCCAGGTCCTCGCTGCGCCGGCCGATCGCCGCCGCCACCGCCGAGCACCACTGCGCCCGCTCGAAGGCGGACAGCGCCGCCCAGGCGGGCCAGGCGGCCTGCGCCGCCGCGACGGCGGCGTCGACGTCACCCCGGTCGGCCATGGCCACGGTGGCGAAGGGCTCGCCCGAGGAGGGGCTGACGGCCGGGACCGTGCCCCCGCCGCCGGGGCGCCAGGTGCCGCCGATGTAGAGCAGGTGCTCGCTCATGGGATGGCTCTCTTCCTCACGGGCGCCGCTGGGTCAGGCGCTGGCGCACAGCCGCCCGAGCGAATCCAGCGTCTCGGGTGGCATCCGGTATTCGGGACCTGTGATGGACAGCGCAGCGATGCAGGCCCCGGACGGGTCGAACACCGGTGCGGCGACGGCGATCAGGCCCTCCTCCAGTTCGGCGGCCGCGGTGGCGTAGCCGTCGCGGCGGACGCGGGCGAGCTCGCTGGCGAGCTGGCCGGGGCTGGTGATCGTCTGCGGTGTATACCGCTCCAGCACCGTGGGCGGGCTGAGGGCGCCGTAGGCGAGCAGGACCTTGCCGTTGGCCACCGCATGCGGCCTGGTCCGGCGGCCGATCCACCCACCCGAGCAGGACAGGATGTAGGTGCTGGGCACTTCCGCCACGTTCAGCACGTCCGCCCCGTCGGGGACCGCCAGGTTGACCGTCTCACCGGTCCGCTGGGACAGCTTCTCCATGGCGGGCTGCATGGTGGCGACCAGATCGAAGCTCCGCAGCGCCAGCGTGCCCAGCCGGATGATCTCCACCCCCAGGCGGTAGCGCTTGTCCACCCGGGTGAGGAACCCGGTCCGCTCGAGCGCAGCGGCGAGGCGGGAGGCGGTCGACTTGTGCACGGACAGCGCCCGTGCGATGTCGGCCACACCGAGCTCCGTCCGGCTGTCGTCGAAGCTCTTGAGCAGGGTCAGCACGCGCTCGGCCGACTGGTAGGTTGCGTTCTGCGCAACCTCTGTCTCGCTCATGCAACATAGGATGGCGACCGCCCCGGCACGCGTCAACCACCTAGCCTGGCGTGGCCGCCCGGCCGTGACATACTGCGCTGAACAGGAACGTGTGCGGGCCGCCGGCATGCCGCCGGCCGCCCGCCAGGAGAAGGGAGCGGGCTGGCATGTCCGCACCTGACGCGGCCGACGCCGCCGCTTCGGCATCCGGCAGCGATCCGCTGCCCGAGGCGGTGGCGCTGGCCGAAGGCGCCGCGAAGGCCGGGATCGGGCTGAAGCTGCTCGGCGGGCTTGCCGTGCGGGTCCTGTGCCCGGACTATCCGCCGCGCCTCCGCCGTGACCAGGACATCGACTTCGCGTGCCTGTCCAAGGAGCGCAAGAAGGCCGCCACCTACCTGGCCGACAGCGGATGCCAGGCGGACCGCATGTTCAACAACCTCAACGGCGACCGGCAGATGTATTTCGTCGCCTCCTCCGGCCGGCCGATCGACGTCATGGTCGACCGGCTGACCATGTGCCACACCCTCGACCTGCGGCCCTCGTTCGGCCGCCAGCGGCTCACCGTTGACGCGATCGACGTGCTGCTCTCCAAGCTCCAGATCGTCGAGCTCAACGCGAAGGACGCGCGCGACATCATCTATATGCTGTCGGCCCTGCCGCTGGGCGGCGGGGAGGGCGTCTCGCTGGACACCGACCGCTACGGCAAGCTGCTCGGCGCGGACTGGGGCTGGTGGCGGACCGTCACCGGCAACCTCGCCAAGCTGCCCGGCCTCATCGCGGAGAAGCCCGAACTGGTCCCGGTGAACGCCGCTTACGACCCGCGCGAGCAGATCCAGCGGCTGTCGCAGCTCGCGGCCGACGCCCCCAAGACGGTCAAATGGCGGCTCCGGTCGAACGTCGGTGACCGTGTCCGCTGGTACGAGCTGCCCGAAGAAGTCGGGCACTGACCCAGCTGGTCCCATCCGGTATCTTGACGCCGCATTCGCCGGGTGCTACACGTTGCACAGAACGCGAGGCAGTTGCGCATCATGCGCTGCGGTAGCGCCTGGTGTGTGCGGAAGGCGTGGGGTGGTCCGGTGAGAGTCTTTTTCGCCACCGACATTCATGGGTCCGAGGTCTGCTGGCGGAAGTTCCTCAATGCGGCCGCCTTCTACAAGGCCGATGCGGTGGTGCTGGGTGGTGACGTCACCGGCAAGGTGATGGTGCCGATCACCGAGCACAACGGGTACTGGCAGGTGGTGCTGGGCGGGGAGACGATGCGCCTGGACACCAGGGAGGAGCTCGCGGACGTCGAGCGGCAGATCCGCAACAGGGGCTCGTACCCGGCGGTCATGTCACCCGACGAGCTGACCGAGCTCAGCAAGGAAGAGGGTGCCGTCGACCGGCGCTTCAGCACGGAGATGGTTGCCTCGCTGGACCGGTGGCTGGACATGGCGGATGGCAAGCTCAAGGGCGGCGAGATCCCATGCCTGCTCAACGGGGGGAATGACGATATCTGGGAAATCGATGATGTCATCGAGCAGTCGCCCAACGTGACGTTCGGTGAGGGGAAGCTGATCGACCTCGGCGGCTTTTACCTGGTCTCGATGGGATGGACGAATCCCACGCCGTGGAACACCTTCCGGGAGGCGCCGGAAGAGGAATTGGCGGCCAAGATCGAGGCGGTCGCGAACCTGGTGCCCGACATGGAGCGGGCGATCTTCAACTTCCACGCACCGCCCTACGGGACCGGCCTGGACGAGGCGCCCGCTCTCGACGCGACGCTGCGCCCCACGCACGGCGGCGCGGTTATGAGGCCGGTCGGCTCGACGGCCGTCCGGGATGCAATCGTTCGCTATCAGCCCATGCTTGGTGTGCACGGACACATCCACGAAAGCAGGGGGATCAAGAAGATGGGGAGGACCCTCGCCATCAACCCGGGCAGCGTCTATGGTGATGGCGTCCTGCAGGGTGCTGTGCTCGACCTCGACCCGAAGAAGGGCAAGGTCTCGAAGTATCTTTTCGTGAACGGCTGAGCATCGGCACCCGGGCCGCCCGCTCCGGCGCAGGTTGATCACTACACCCCCTGATGAGTCTCCTTTGGGAGGTACGTATGGCCACAGAAGCTCTCGGTGACGAGAGACCGGCGCTCTTCCTGCGGAATGCCACCGGCCTGGTCCGCGGATGGTCGGTCAGGGACTCGATGATCTACGCGGTCCTGGCGACCAACTTCATCACGCTAGCGATCTACGAGTTCGCCTTCGCCGCCCCGGCATTTCCCCAGGGGCAGCTGATCACGTCGGTGCTGATCTCAGGTGTCTGGGTGTCGTTCCTGGTCGTCGCCTATGCCGGACTGATCGTCACGATCCCGCGGGCGGGGGGTGACTACGTCTGGCAGACGCGGATCCTGGGCAGCGGCCTTGGCTTCGTCATGGCCGCCACCGGCTGGTGGTTCATCCTCTGGCTGTGGGCGCCGATCTACGGCAACATCCTCGCGGTCCAGTTCTTCGAGCCGTTGTGGGCGACGCTGAAGTGGACCTGGCCTACGGGCGGAGCCGCGTGGTTCGGGACGCACAACGGGATCTTCGTCGTCTCGCTGATCACCATCGTGCTGGCCGGCGTCCTGGTGTCGATCGGGATGGCGGGCTACGCCAAGTTCCAGAGGTGGTGTTTCTACGGCGGGCTGGTCGGCTTCGGCGTGATCGTATTGCTGCTGCTGATCAACAGCCACGCCAGCTTCGTGTCCTCCTTCAACGCCGCGTCGCACAGCCTCTTCGGCGTGAACCACGCCTACCAGGCCACCAACGCGGCGGCCGCGAAGGCTGGCTACGTCGCGCCCCACATCGCCTTCGGCCCGCTCGGGCCGACGATGCTCCTGGTGCCGGTGATGATGTTCTTCATCCTGTGGCCGAACTGGGGCGCCACGCTGTACGGCGAGATACGCGGCGCGAACGACTTCCGGCGGGTCCTGTTCGGCATGTTCGGCGGCCTGTGGATCACGGTCATCCTGACCGTGGCCTTCCTGCTGCTGATCGCCAAGACCTTCGGCTGGGCCTTCTACCAGAATTCGAACCAGCTGAACTTCCTGGCGAAGGGAATCCTGCCCGTCTGGCCGTACCCGGTCCTGTTCGCCGGCTGGCTGGTGCACAACACAGCGTTCCAGGTCGTTCTCATCCTGGTGATGAGCCTGTGGTTCTTCGGCTGGGTGGGAACCCTGTTCCTGTCCTCGACGCGGGTCATCTTCGCTGCCGCGTTCGACCGGGTGCTCCCCGACCGGGCGGCCGAGGTCTCGGAGAAGCGGAAGGTGCCGTTCTACTCCCTCATCCTGATGCTGCTGCCGGCGATAGCCCTGAGCGCCGTGTATGCCTACGACTCGACCTTCGTGAAATACACCTACGACGCGACGCTGGTGATCGCGGTGACGTTCCTTTTCAGCTCGATCGCGGTAGTGCTCCTGCCGTTCATCAAGAAGGATCTCTGGCGGGCGTCACCGGCCAGCAAGATCAGGATCTTCGGCGTGCAGATCGTCCCCGTCGCCGGGTGGATCACCATCGGCCTGCTGGGCTTCAACCTCTACGAGTGGCTCACGAACGACAACTACTTCGTGAACCTTCGCCCCTCGCTGATTTTCATGGCCTCGCTGTATGTCCTGGCCATCGTCGTATTCGTGGTGGCGCGGATCGTGCGCAGGCGGCAGGGCATCGACCTGAGCCTCATTAACAAGGAGATCCCGGTCGAGTAGCCTCAAGCTTTACACAGGCGATGGCTCCGGCCCCGCCGCCAGCAGTCCCGGCGGCGGGGCCGGAGTCCGGCAGGGGGGACGCAAACGATTGATTGGCGGTATTCAGCGGCATGAGTGACACCCCGTCCCGGGCAAGCGCCGTCATCATCGGCGCCGGCATCGTCGGCAACAGCCTCGTCCATCACCTGGCCCGCCTGGGCTGGCGGGACCTCGTCCTGGTGGACAAGGGGCCGAT
>DATINY010000464.1:0-11526 GCA_035473755.1 Streptosporangiaceae bacterium | reverse complement strand
CTCCCGTCGACAGCCGAGATCACCGCGCCGGAACGGCCGAAGCCGCCCAGGCACGGTGATCTGTGGGAGCTACTTGCTGCCGGCCGCCTTCTTGCCGAACCGGCGCTCGAAGCGGGCCACCCGGCCGCCGGTGTCGAGGATCTTCTGCTTGCCGGTGTAGAAGGGGTGGCAATTCGAGCAGACATCAGCGTGGATGGCGCCGTTGCGTGCTGTCGACCGCGTGGTAAAGGTGTTCCCGCAGCTGCAGGTGACCTTGGTCTCCACGTAGTCCGGATGAATGTCAGGCTTCACTTCACTACTCCTGCCTTGGTCGGTCGCCGGGTCGCCGCGGCGGATGCCGCCGGGCGTGAACCGGTACCGCGCTGTGTCGGCTCATTAGTGTGCCAGACCCCAGAACGTGTTCCGGGGCCTGGAGATTCCCGTCGCGATCAGCTGCCGACCGTGGTCTTCTGCACCTGGAGCAGGAACTCGGCGTTGCTCTTGGTGCCCTTCACCCGCTCCATGAGCACCTCCAGTGCCTGCTGTGGCTCGAGCGCGTGCAGGACCCGGCGGAGCTGCCAGACGATCTTCAGCTCTTCGGGGGTCATCAGCAGGTCTTCCTTGCGGGTGCCGGAGGCGTCCACGTCCACGGCGGGGAAGATCCGCTTGTCGGCGAGCTCGCGGCGCAGCCGCAGCTCCATGTTGCCGGTCCCCTTGAACTCTTCGAAGATCACCTCGTCCGCGCGGGAGCCGGTCTCGATCAGGTCGGTGGCGAGGATCGTGACCGAGCCGCCGTGCTCGATGTTGCGCGCCGCGCCGAAGAACCGCTTCGGCGGGTAGAGGGCGGTCGAGTCCACGCCACCGGACATGATCCGCCCGCTGGCCGGGGCGGACAGGTTGTAGGCGCGGCCGAGCCTGGTGATCGAGTCAAGCAGGACGACCACATCGTGGCCCATCTCGGCCAGGCGCTTCGCCCGCTCGATGGCGAGCTCCGCCACGGTGGTGTGGTCCTCGGCCGGCCGGTCGAAGGTCGAGTAGATGACCTCGCCCTTCACCGTGCGCTGCATGTCGGTGACCTCCTCGGGCCGCTCGTCCACGAGCACGACCATGAGGTGGCATTCGGGGTTGTTCTTGGTGATCGCGTTGGCGATGGCCTGCAGGATCAGTGTCTTGCCCGCCTTCGACGGCGACACGATAAGGCCGCGCTGGCCCTTGCCGATGGGGGCGATCAGGTCGATGATCCGCGTCGTCAGGTTGCCCGGCTCGCTCTCCAGCCGCAGCCGCTCCTGCGGGTACAGCGGCACGAGCTTGGAGAACTCCGGCCGGGCCCGGGACTCCTCCGGGTCAAGCCCGTTGATCTTGTCCAGCCGGACCAGGGCGTTGAACTTCTCCCGCCGCTCGCCCTCGCGTGGCTGGCGGACCGCGCCTTCGATGACGTCTCCCTTGCGCAGGCCATGCTTGCGCACCTGCGAGAGCGAGACGTACACGTCGTTGGATCCCGGCAGATAACCGGTGGTGCGGATGAACGCGTAGTTGTCGAGCACGTCGAGGATGCCGGCGATCGGGATGAGGACGTCGTCCTCGGTGATCACGGGCTCGGGCTCGCCGGAGCGCTCACCGCGGCGCCGGTTGCGGTTGCGGAACCGGTCCCGGTTGCGGCGCCCGCCCCGGCCGTCGGAATCGTCGTCACCGCGGCCGCCCTGGTCCTGCTGGCCCGCCTGGCCGCCACGCTGGCCGCCCTGATCCTGGCGCTGCTCGGCGGCCTCGCCGCCGCGCGGCTGGTCGTCTCGCCTGCCGTTGCTGCGCCGCCGCCGGTCACCACGCTGGCCATCGCCGCCCTGGTGGCCGTCGGCGCGCTGGGCATCGCCGTCCTGGGCATCCCCGCGCTGGGCGTCACCGCGCGGCTCGCCGCCCGGGCCCGCGGTGCCCGTCCCGCCGGGCGCGGCGTCCGTGGCCGCTGCCCGGCCGGCCGTCCCCGGCTGCTCGAAGGTCAGCTGGCTGTCGGCGCCGCCACCGCCGGCAGCACCCTCCCGCGGCGCGCTCGCTGGTGCTTCCGAGCCGGAAGCCGCTGGATAGGTGCCCTCCCCCTGGCCCTGCTGAGTGGTTTTGTCTGGTTCCATATCGTCCTGCTCACGGTGGCGAGGCGCGTCGGCTCCCGCGGACGCGACCCGCTGGGCTGAATTATCGAGTGCCGCACCCCGGCGGGTGGCGTGCGGGGCGGCCGTCTGGCCGCCTTGCCGGTTCTGGATTGCCTCCACGAGCTGGCTCTTGCGCATCCGGGCGGTCCCGGTGATCCCCATGGACTGCGCCATCCGTTGCAGTTCTGGCAGGAGCATGCCAGACAGCCCGGTGCCTGCGCCACGGCCTGCCCGGCCACCGGCCGGCTCAGCATCCGGCCTTGCCGCCCGGGCCGGGCCTGATCCGCCCTGCCCCGCGGGGTCACGCGTTACCGGATCCGTGGACCCGGCCGTCGCCGCGGTGGCGGGCTGGAGATCAGGGGTTTCCGGCTGAGTCGGGCTTGCCGCGGGCGCGGCCGGGGAGCCGGTGAGGAGATCGGTGGGTTCGCTGCTCACAAGGGGTCCTTCCCAGAGCGCGGGTTCCGGCCGTTAGGGGTGGCCGGACCCGATGTCGCGGCCCGGTGAACTGGCCGGGCCAGGTTGTGCACCAGCTGCCTTATCGCGCCGCCTTGGTGTCCGGCAGGCTCCTGCACGCCTAACCCGGTGTCTGCGGGTGAGGCAGAAGGGCCGAAACGGTCCCGGGCGGCCGGGGCGGCTGCCCGGATCTCCGCTCTTCTCCCGGTTCTCCGTGCCGCTTTCGCGGTTGGCGTATGCGGCTATGCGGAGGTGGCCCGGGATGTTGACGGAGAATCACTGGCTGCGGCCGGCCGTGTGGCCGACGGCGCAGCAAATGACAGGCGAGCACCTGTCCCCTCAGCGGGGCACCTGGTGCGGCATTCAGCTTAACACCAAGTGAGCCCACGGCATTCCCTCGACTTGCTGTCTGTGTGTCGTGCAGGAAGCTGGCCCGGTCACGCCGAGGTACTCCCGTGTGATCTGCGCCCGGCCCCTGAACCTGTTCCGGGACGCGCCCTGGTTCCAGGTAGGCGCGTGCCGCGCGCTTACTGATGGATGCACGTCCAGCCCGCCTTGCTGTACGTGAGCACCCTGCTGATCGATACGCAGGGGGATGACATCCCACGGTGTACCCGCTTTACCGGCTATTGAACCTATCGCCCCCGGCGACGGCGGCTGCCCGTCGAACGACAGGACCAGCACGGCCGGCCCCGCTCCCGACACCACCGCGGCGGCCCCCTCACGCCGGAGCGCGCCGAGCAGGCCGGCGGTCTCCGGCATCAGGTCGGCCCGGTACGGCTGATGCAGGAAGTCCTCGGTCGCCTCGAACAGCACCTGCGGCGCGCCGGTGAGGGCCGCGACCAGCAGCGCGCTGCGGGCCGCGTTCGCCGCCGCGGCGGCGTGCGGGACCGCCGGGGGCAGCGCCTGCCGGGCCGCCTCGGTGGCCAGCGGCACTGACGGCACGCACGCCACCGCGCGCAGGGTCGTGGGCACGGCGATCCGCAGCAGCCGCGGGGCCGCCGCAGCGCCCGCGGGCGTACCGGTGGGCCGCGGCGACCACGCGATAGTGAGCCCGCCGGCCAGGCAGGCGGCCACGTTGTCGGGATGGCCCTCCAGCGCCGCCGCGAGCTGGAAGACCGCCTCATCCGAGAGCGCCGCCCCGTCCGGGAGCGCCGCCCCATCCGGAGGCACTGGATCGCACCCGGCCGCCGGCTCACCGGGGCCGGCCAGGGCGCGGGCGGCCAGCAGCCCGCAGCAGACCGCCGCCGCCGACGAGCCGAGTCCCCGCCCGTGCGGTATCGCGTTCACGCAGCGCAGGGCGATCCCCGGCGGCTGCGCGCCGATCGCGCCGAAGGCCGCGCGCATGGCCCGGACCACCAGGTGCTGCTCGCCCGCCGCCGCCGTCTCGCTGCCCTCGCCGGACACCTCGATGGCCAGCCCGCCGTCCGTGACCCTGGCCTCGACCTCGTCGTAGAGCGCCAGCGCCAGGCCCAGCGCGTCGAACCCCGGCCCCAGGTTGGCGCTGGTGGCGGGCGCCCGCACCCGGACCGGCCGCCGCGACCAGATCATGCCAGCCCCAGCGCGGCCGCGGCGGCGGCCGCATCCACCTGGACCGTGACCGGGGCCGGCGCGGCCGAGACCGCCCAGTCCGGGTCCTTCAGCCCGTTGCCGGTGATCGTGCAGACCACCCGCGATCCGGCGTCAAGCTGCCCCTTCTCGCGGGCCTGGATCAGCCCGGCGACTCCGGCCGCCGACGCCAGCTCGCCGAACACCGCCTCCTGGCCGGCCAGCATCCGGTAGGCGGCGAGTATCTGGCGGTCGGTCACCGCGTCGATGAGGCCGCCCGAGGAGTCGCGCGCCTCCTCGGCCCGCTGCCAGGAGGCCGGGTTGCCGATCCTGATCGCGGTGGCGATCGTCATGGGGGCCAGCACGGGCTCACCGCGCACGATCGGCGCCGCGCCGCTGGCCTGGAAGCCGAACATCCGGGGCGTGTGGGTGGCGAGCCCGGCCTCGGCGTACTCGCGGTAGCCCTGCCAGTAGGCGGTGATGTTGCCGGCGTTCCCGACCGGCAGGCAGTGCACGTCGGGGGCGTCGCCGAGGGCTTCGACGATCTCGAAGGCCGCGGTCTTCTGGCCCTCCAGCCGGTCCGGGTTCACCGAGTTGACCAGGGCGACCGGGTACTCGCTGGCGAGCTTGCGGGCGAGCTCCAGGCAGTCGTCGAAGTTGCCGTCCACCTGCAGCAGCTTCGCCCCGTGCACCAGCGCCTGGGCCAGCTTGCCGAGAGCGATCTTGCCGCGCGGGACCAGCACCGCGCACGTGAGGCCGGCCCGGGCGGCATAGGCGGCGGCGCTCGCGCTGGTGTTGCCGGTGGAGGCGCAGATGACGGCGGTGGCGCCCCGCGCCACCGCCATGCTCACCGCGACCGTCATGCCCCGGTCCTTGAACGACCCGGTCGGGTTGGCGCCCTCCACCTTCAGGTACACCTCGCACCCCGTGCGGGCGGACACGACCGGGGCGGGGAGCAGGGGGGTCGCACCCTCGCCGAGCGTGATCACCGGCGCGCCGTCCGGGACCGGCAGCCGGTCCCGGTATTGGCTGATCACGCCCGGCCAGCTCACCCTGGTCGCCAGGCTGGCCCGGCCACCGGGGCCCGGCGGGCCCGTTCGGGCGCGGGTCGGCGGGCTCACTCCTCCCCCTCCCCCTCCACGCGCATCACGCTGGCGACCGCGCGCACCACGTCCATGGCGCCGAGGTCGTCCACGCAGCTGGCGAGCGCGGCGTCCGGGGCCGAATGGGTGACGATGACCAGCTGGGCGTCGTCACCGCGCCCCTCCTGCCGGACCGCCTGGATGGACACCTCGTGCCGGGCGAACGACTCCGCCACCCGGGCCAGCACGCCCGGCCGGTCATCGACGTCGAGCGCGATGTGATAGCGGGTCAGCGCCTGCCCCATGGGCAGCACCGGCAGGCCCGCGTAGGAGGTCGCGTCCGGACCGCGGGTCCCGGCGAGCCGGTT
Source organism: Streptosporangiaceae bacterium (assembly GCA_035473755.1). Classification (GTDB taxonomy): domain Bacteria; phylum Actinomycetota; class Actinomycetes; order Streptosporangiales; family Streptosporangiaceae; genus UBA9676. The sequence continues at coordinate 5,958 of DATINY010000464.1, read as the reverse complement.
CCGCGCCACCGCGACGACGTCCCCGAGCACCGCGCTCGCGGTCGGCATCCCACCCGCGCCCGCGCCGTAGAACATCAGCCGCCCGGCCGACTCGGCCTGCACGAACACCGCGTTGTAGGCCTCCCGCACGCCCGCCAGCGGGTGCTCGCGGGGGATCATCGCCGGGTGCACCCGGACCGACACCCCGGCGTCGTTGCGCTCGCAGATGGCGAGCAGCTTGACCACGTGGCCGAGCACCCGGGCGCTGGCGATGTCGGCCTGGGTGACCCGGGTGATCCCCTCCCGGTACACGTCGGCGGCGGTAACCCCGGTGTGGAAGGCCAGGCTGGCCAGGATCGCGCCCTTGGCGGCCGCGTCGAAGCCCTCGATGTCCGCCGTCGGGTCCGGCTCGGCGTAACCGAGTGCTTGCGCCTCCTCCAGCGCGTCGGTGAAGCCGGCCCCGGAGGTGTCCATCCGGTCCAGGATGTAGTTGGTCGTGCCGTTGACGATCCCGAGCACCTGCCGCACCGCGTCCCCGGCCAGTGACTCGCGCAGCGGGCGCAGCAGCGGGATCGCCCCGCCCACGGCCGCCTCGTAGTACAGGTCGGTGCCGCCGTCGCGGGCGGCCTGGTGCAGCGTGGCGCCGTCCTCGGCCAGCAGCGCCTTGTTGGCCGAGACCACCGACTTGCCGTTCTTCATGGCGGCGAGCAGCAGCGACCGGGCCGGCTCGATGCCCCCGATGACCTCGACCACGATGTCCACGCCGGGCCTGGTAGCCAGCTCCATGGCGTCGCCGGTGAGCACGGCCGGGTCCACCTCGACGCCGCGCTGCCGGCCGGGCCGGCGCACCGCCACCCCGGCCACCTCCAGCGGGACGCCGATCCGCGCTTCCAGGTCGGCCGCCTGCCGGCCGAGCAGCCGGTACACCTCCGAGCCGACCCCGCCGCAGCCCAGCAGCGCCACCTTCAACGTCCGCACCCCCGCCTCTCCCCCGGCGGCAGGCCGGGCCTGGCTGCTGCCCATCAGCCGCTCACCCCTCATCCAGCGCCAGCAGGTCGGCGGCGGTCTCCCGGCGCAGCATGACCCTGGCCTGGCCGCCGCCGACCGCCACCACCGGTGGCCGCGGCAGGTGGTTGTGGTTGCTGGCCATCGAGCGGCAGTACGCGCCGGTGGCCGCCACCGCCACCAGGTCCCCGGGGACCAGGTCGGCGGGCAGGTAGGCGTCCCTGACCACGATGTCCCCGTTCTCGCTGTGCCTGCCGACCAGTCGTGCCAGCATGGCCGGCGCCGCGGACTCGCGCGAGGCCAGGACGCACGCGTGCTCCGCCCGCTGTGGCGCGGTGGGGATGTTGCCGCTCATCCCCCCGTCCACGCTGACGTAGGTGCGCAGCCCGTCCACGTCCTTGGCCGTTCCGACCTCGTACAGGGTAACGGTGCCGGGCCCGGCGATCGCCCGCCCCGGCTCGACCGCCAGCCGGGGCACCGCCAGGCCCGCCGCGGCGCACTGGGCGCGGACGATCCCGTGCAGGTCCTGCGCGATGATCTTGATATCGGCGGGGCCGTCCCCGGGGCCGACGGCGATGCCGAACCCGCCGCCCAGGTTCAGCTCGGCCATCTGCACCCCGTGCTCGGCGGCGATCCGTGCCGCCAGCTCCAGCACCCGGCGCGCCGCCACCTCGAAGCCCGCGCTGTCGTGGATCTGCGAACCGATGTGGCAGTGCAGGCCGGCCAGGTCCAGGCCGGGCGCGGCGAGCACGCGCCGCACCGCCTCGTCGGCCGCGCCGGAGAACAGCGAGAAGCCGAACTTCTGGTCGTCGTGGGCGGCGGCCATGAACTCGCTGGCCTGCGCCTCCACGCCGCTCGCCACCCGCACCAGGATCTGCGGCCGCCGCCCACCGCCGGTATCAGCAGAACGAGAGGATCCGGGCGCACCTATTTCCCCCGTGAGGTGAGCCAGCCGCGCGATCTCCTCGTAGGAGTCGGCCACGATGCGCCCGGCACCGGCACCGAGCGCGCGTTCCAGCTCGCTGATGAGCTTGTTGCTGCCGTGCAGGGTGATCATTGCCGGGTCCACCCCGGCCTGCAGAGCGACCTCGAGCTCACCGCCGGTGCATACGCCCACGCCGAGGCCCTCCTCGGCGGCCCAGCGCAGCACCCCCCGGCAGCAGAACGCCGCGGCGGCGTAGAACACCGCCGCGTCCGCGCCGAACGCCTGCCGGAAGTCGCGGCACCGGCCGCGGAAGTCCGGCTCGTCCAGCACGAACAGCGGCGTGCCGTACTCCCCCGCCAGGTCACGGACGTCCAGGCCGCCCAGGGTGAGCACGCCGCCCGCCCGCCGCGCGCCACGCGGCCAGACCGCCGGGTCAAGCGCATTCAGGTCCGCTGGCGGCGCCGGGGGGTGCCCGGCCGGCGGCACGCCGGCGTGGCGCGGGCCGGCCGGGTGGGCGACGCGGCTCATGGCGCTGGCCTGCTCATGGCTTCTGCTCCTGGTCGTCGGCGCGCCGGCCCGGTACCCGCGCCGGGCGCACCCTGCTCACAGCCGGTCCGGCGCGCCCACGCCGAGCAGGCCGAGCCCGGCCCCCAGCGCCGTCCGCGCCGCCGCGGCCAGCCACAGCCGGGCGGCAGCGGCCTGGACGGCGGCCCGTCCCGCCGGCGACCGGTCGGTCCCGTCCGGCACCACCATGCCCGGCCGCACCGCCGGGCAGCTCTCCTGGCAGTCGAAGTACGCCCGGGCCAGGCCCTCCAGGCAATGAGTCAGGACGTCCGGCCGCCCGCGCCGCGCCGCCCCGGCTACCCGTTCGGGCAGCCAGGACAGCTTGCTGAGCAGCGCCTGCTCGCTGGGGTGCGCGAGCATGCCCGGCTGAAACTCCGCCGCCTCTCCCCGGCCCAGGCCGAGGTCAGCGGCCTGGCGCAGGGCAGAAGCGGCGTGCGCGTGCGCGTACTGGACAGCATAGGCGGGGTTGCCCAGATGGTGCGCGGCCGCGAGGCGGGCGTCCACCCGCACGGGTCCCCGGGGCAGCAGCCGGGCAAGCGCATAGGTGATCGCACCGGCCCCGGCGTAGGCGACCGCCTCCGCCACCGGGCCCGCCGGCGGCACCAGGCCGTCCACCAACGGGCTCGCCGCCACCGGGCCGGCCGTCACGGGGGCGGGCGGGTGCGGCGCGGTTATCCGTTCTGCGTCATGTTGCCAGCTGACGTGGGCACCGGCGGCCTCCGCCAGCCGGCCGGTCACCGTCGCGTGGACGCGCTGGCGGGCATCCTCCCAGGTCGGGGCGAAGGCCACGTCCATGGCAACGGGCGCGGCCAGGCTGGTGCCGGCCAGGGCGCTGCTGCGGGCGCAGCCTGGCCCGGCCTCGGTGATGCGGACGGCGAGGCCGGCCAGCGCGTCGGCGGTGACCGTGGCCGCGAGATATCCGCCGCCGGTGACGGCCGCCGCTTCCACCCAGTCCAGCCCGCTGAGCCGCGCGGCCAGCCCGGCCGCGACGGCGGCGGGGCCGGGCGCACCGGGGCCGTCGGCCTGCCCGCGGGCCAGCCAGAAAGCGATCGTGGTGACGTACGTACGGACCTCGCAGACCGTGCCGGGCGGAGCGGGCCGCCAGGTGCCGGCGGAGCCGGTGGCGGTCGCCAGGGCCCGGTCCAGGTCGCCGGTGATCACACGCCGCAGCGTACGCGTTTTGCCAGGTAAACGACATCTGGCTGGCCGCGGCTCACCGGCACCCGGTACGCGTGCGCGCCGCCGAAATGATGCGACAGGCAGTCCTCGAAGCTGGGCGCCTCCGCCGCGCTCCATACCGAGACCACGCCGCCCGGGCGCAGGCTGTCCCGGACGCGGCGCAGGCCCTCGTCGCCGTAGAGGGCCTGGTTCGCGTCCCAGACGGTCCATTCCGGCCCGTTGTCGACGTCCAGGCAGATGACGTCGTAGGGGCCCCGCCGCCGGGCCAGCCAGGGCACCACGTCGGCGTTGATCACGTTTACCCGGCCGTCCTCCCAGGCTGGCGCGGCCAGATGGCGCAGATGCGTGCCATGCCAGCCGATGATCTCGGCCGAGATCTCGACCACGTCCACCCGCGCCACCCGCGCCTGGCTCACCGCCTCGGCGAGCGCGAAGCCGACGCCGAGGCCGCAGATCAGGATCTCCGGTGTGGCGGCGTCACAGCGGGCGAGCGCCGCCGTGACCATGAGTCGTTCGGACCGGCCGTCCCTGGTGTCCATGAGGAACACGCCGTTGCTGATGATCTCGAAGTCCGCGCCTGACCGGCGCAGGACCAGCTCCCCCCGCCGCGTGACGACCCGCTCCAGCACCTGGGGCCCGCCGTCGGCGGCACCGCCTGGCCCAGGGCCGCCCAACGCTAGAGCGCCTGCTCCCCGTCGGGCCCGTGGCCGGCCAGCTCGCGCACGACCCGGATCATCTCCAGCGGGTCGAACGGCTTGGTCAGGTAGGCGTCCACGCCAATCTGCCTGCCGCGCGTCTTGTCGTCCTCCTGGGCGCGGGCGGTGATGAGGACCACCTTGATCTCGCTGGTCTCGGGGTTGCGCCGCAACTGGCCCGCGGTCACCCAGCCGTCCAGCCGCGGCATCATGACGTCCAGCGTGATGACGTCCGGGTCGATCGCCACCACCTTGTCCAGGCAGTCTTGCCCGTCGACGGCGGTGGCGACGTCGAACCCCTCAAGGGTGAGGTTGACGGCGATGAGCTGACGGATCACCTCATCGTCGTCAACGACCAGCACTCGTCCCAGTCCCTGCGCCACGGGCGCGAGAGTAGCGTCTCCCGGCGGGTGCTCGTGACGAGTTGGCCGAGGTGATCTTGATCTGGGCGTGGGCCCGGGCGCCGTGCGCGGCTCGCGGGTGCCCGCTGGGCTGGTAACCTTGCTCCGGTCCTTGAGCCCCCGTAGCTCAGGGGAGAGAGCAACGGCCTCCGGAGCCGTGAGCGCAGGTTCGAATCCTGTCGGGGGCACTAAATCGAACGTGCAGCCGAACATATGTCCACATGGCCCCGCTCGCTGACCTGCATCTTTACAACGAGCTGCCAACTTCGTGCCGCACTCACGCCCCGGCGTGCCTATGGCTATGGCGGAGAATAGCGGCGGACGTGCGCTATTGGGTGGTCGCCGCCTGCACGACCGCCGAGCACTCGGCTACAGCACATGGTCGACCGGTTTTGCCGGCGCACGGGAGTCGGTTGTGCACTCTATCTCCTGGCGGTCATCGCGCTGTTGGGCAGCGCACTGCACCTGTCGATCCGGGTGGGTCTGGCGCCAATGGGCTGGTGGCGCTGGCGGCCGGGAGCTGGTGCCTGGCCAACTTCTGGCGCTGTCGGCAAGGGCACTGCCTTATAACTGGCGCCGGATGGCTGGTCCTTGCGGTCCTGGCCTTTGCCGAGGCGGGGCTCGGGCACAGTGTAATCGGCGGGCATGAACAAGCAGTGTTTCGGGCTGCTCGCTGTCGCCTTGGTTTTGAGTCCGTGTGGCGCCTGTCGCACGGAACTAACGCGATTATCCGCCAAGACGAGAGGTCCAGCCGACCGCGCGCAGACAATTAGGCGCGCGCTCGTAGTAACAGCCTGACTGCTGCTCATTATTCGCAGCCTGCGGCGGGGCGGCGTGATCTCAGTGGAGAAGCTGCCCGAATATCTGCTGCCCGACTTCCAGCGCCCGGACCTGGCTCAGGATGCCCCCGGTGATCTCGGGGTGGGCGCTGGCCCAGGCCGCGGCGGTTGCGTGACTTGTGAAGAAGTTGATGTGCCCGCAGCAGATCGCCGCCGACGGTCCCGCGCATGCGCTGGCCGTACGGCCGACGAGCACCACGGCGGTATCGGGTTCCCATATCGCGCCGCTTTGGTCAACGGTGACGGAGATCGGCTCGCCGGTTGAGGGATCGGCGGACTTGACCAGCACGCCCGCACCGAGCATTTCCGCTATGCCCAGGGCATCGATGGCGCACATGGAATATGCGACGGCGCCTCCGGTGATCTGGACT
>DATINY010000463.1:0-10243 GCA_035473755.1 Streptosporangiaceae bacterium | reverse complement strand
CGGCGCGGGCCAGGACGGCGCGGGCACGGGGCAGGACCGGGCGCCCCGGAACGGGCGGCCCGGCCTGGCGGGCCCGGCGGCCCGGACCCTGGACGTCTGGGACGAGCACCTGGCGACGGCGGGGGCCGAGCTGCTGGCCGCCAGGATCGCCCTGACCGCCACGCTGCGCCCGCTGGTGGCCCGGTCCTACGGTGCGGTGGCGGGCGCCGGGGCCGTCGAAGCCAGCATCAGCTACCGCCAATCGTTGCGTATGCCGGGCTTGAGCGGCACCGCCGAACCGGCCGAGCCCACCGCCGACGCCGCCCGGCTCGCCGACGGCCTGCGGGAGGCGCTGGCCGCGGCGCGCGGCGAGGAGCTGGACCGCGGGGTCTGCCTGGTCGGCCCGCACCGGGACGACCTGGAGCTGCGGATTGGCGACCTGCCCGCCCGGGGGTACGCCAGCCACGGCGAGTCGTGGTCGATGGCGCTCGCGCTGCGGCTGTCCGCGTTCGAGGCGCTGCGCGACGGCGGGGAGGACCCGGTGCTGCTGCTCGACGACGTGTTCGCCGAGCTCGACACGGGCCGCCGGGAACGGCTGGCCGGCCTGGTCGCCGGCGCGGAGCAGGTGCTGGTGACCGCGGCGGTGCCTGCCGACGTGCCGGCCGCGCTGCACGGGGCCCGCTTCGACGTCGGCGACGGACGGGTGACCCGTGCCGGATGAGCCCGCGCCCGGCCCTCCTGAGTCCGGTGAGCGGGACCAGGACGGGCCCGAGCGCGCGCGGCGGGCCGCGGATGCGCTCGCGGCGGCCAAGGCCGACGCCCGCGCGCGCGGCGAGCGTGTCCCGGCCCGCGATTTTGCGGCCAAACGAATGGCCGGTGGCGACCCCGCTGCCCCGGCGCGACGCCCGGCAGGGGCGGCCCGGCCCGGCGTTACCGGTGGGTCGGGTGGGTCCGGTGGGGCCAGCCGGGCCGGCCGTGGCCGGAGGGACGATCCGCAGCCGCTGGGCATGGCCATCGAGGGTCTGCTCGACGACCAGGGGTGGCGGACCTCGGCTGCGGTGGGCTCGGTGTTCGGCCGGTGGGAGCAGATCGTGGGCGAGGCGCTGGCCGCCCATACCCGGCCGGGCGGCTTCACCGACGGGGAACTGCTGGTCATCGCCGATTCCACCGCCTGGGCGACGCAGGTCAGGCTGCTGCGGGCTCAGCTCATCCGGAGGCTGAATTCTGAGCTCGGCAACGGCACCGTCACCGGGGTCAAGGTCCGGGGTCCCATGCCCCCGCGGCAACGGGGCCAGTGGCGGGTTCGCGACACACGCGGGCCACGTGACGACTACGGCTGAGGCGCAGGGTTATCCCAGGTAGAATAGTGAGTGCGCCCCAGGGCTGACAGCGGCGCAGGGGCCTGCTCGCGCCTTGGCAGCGTACCCCTTTCAGGAGGAGCTTGTTCTTGTCGTCCTACGATGCCCGCTCGATCACCGTCCTTGAGGGCCTGGAGGCGGTGCGCAAGCGCCCCGGCATGTACATCGGCTCGACCGGTGAGCGAGGCCTCCATCATCTCGTCTACGAAGTGGTCGACAACGCCGTCGACGAGGCGCTGGCCGGGTTCTGTGACCGGATCGAGGTCACCCTGCTCGCGGACGGCGGGGTCAGGGTGGCCGACAACGGCCGCGGCATCCCGGTGGACGACCATCCCGTGGAGAGGCGGCCGGCGGTCGAGGTGGTGCTGACCACCCTGCACGCCGGCGGGAAGTTCGACGGCAAGTCCTACGCGGTCTCCGGCGGCCTGCACGGCGTCGGCGTCTCGGTGGTGAACGCCCTGTCGGCCCGGCTGGAGGTGGAGGTCCGCCGCGACGGATTCGTCTGGCACCAGTCCTACCGGGTGGGCCACCCGGCGACGGAGCTGACCAGGGGTGAGGCCACCAGCGAAACCGGGACCATCATCACCTTCTGGCCCGACGAGGATGTCTTCGAGTCTGTTGACTGGAGCTTCGAAACGCTGTCGCGCCGGCTGCAGGAGATGGCGTTCCTGGTCCGGGGCCTGACGATCATCCTGACCGACCTGCGCCCCGCCCACATCAACGGCGAGCCGCGCACGGTGACCTACTGCTACCAGGGTGGCATCGCAGATTTCGTCCGCTACCTTAACGGCACCAAGGAACCGGTGCACGCCACGGTGATCGAGTTCGGCGAGGAGGGCACGGGCATCTCGGTCGAGATCGCCATGCAGTGGAACTCCTCCTACAGCGAGTCGGTGTACACGTTCGCCAACACGATCAACACCGCCGAGGGCGGGACCCACGAGGAGGGGTTCCGGGCCGCGCTCACCACGATCGTGAACAACTACGCCCGGGACCAGAAGCTGGTCCGGGAGAAGGACGAGCGGCTCTCCGGCGAGGACGTGCGCGAGGGGCTGGCGGCGATCATCTCGGTCAAGCTGGCCAACCCGCAGTTCGAGGGGCAGACCAAGACCAAACTCGGCAACACCGAGGCGAAGTCGTTCGTGCAGAAGGTGTGCAACGACCATCTGCGGGACTGGTTCGACCGCAACCCGGGCGAGGCCAAGGACATCATCACCAAGGCGGCCCAGGCCTCCCGGGCCAGGATCGCGGCGCGCCAGGCGCGGGACCTGACCAGGCGCAAGGGGCTGCTGGAGTCGACGTCGCTGCCGGGCAAGCTGTCCGACTGCCAGTCCGGTGATCCGGAGCGGTGCGAGATCTACGTGGTCGAGGGCGACTCGGCCGGCGGCTCGGCCAAGGGCGGGCGGGACCCGGAGTTCCAGGCCATCCTGCCGATCCGCGGCAAGATCCTGAACGTGGAGAAGGCCCGGATCGACCGGGTGCTGAAGAACAACGAGGTCCAGGCGATGATCACCGCCCTGGGCACCGGCATCCAGGAAGACTTCGACATCACCAAGCTCCGCTACTACAAGATCATCCTGATGGCGGACGCCGACGTGGACGGCCAGCACATCCGCACTCTGCTGCTCACGCTGCTGTTCCGGTTCATGAAGCCGCTGATCGAGGCCGGGCACGTGTACATCGCGCAGCCGCCTCTGTACAAGATCAAGTGGGACGGGAAGGGTGCCGAGCCCGAGTACGCCTACTCCGACCGGGAGCGGGACGCGGTGATCGAGGCGGGCATGGCGGCCAGCCGCCGGGACCCGCGGCCGCGCGACGGCGTGCAGCGCTTCAAGGGGCTCGGCGAGATGAACGCCAGCGAGCTGTGGGAGACCACGATGAACCCAGCGCGGCGGGTGCTGCTGCAGGTCACGCTGGACGACGCGGCCCAGGCCGACGAGCTGTTCAGCGTGCTGATGGGTGAGGACGTGGAGGCACGCCGCTCGTTCATCCAGCGCAACGCCAAGGACGTCAGGTTCCTCGACATCTGATCTGACCCTTGACCCGGCCGTGCCCGCGGTGCGACCCGCGGTCGGCCATCCGTTTTGCTGATAGAGAGATGAGAAAGGCCAGCAAGTGACCGACGTGGACGCGGGCGCCCCGCCAGGCGGAGGGGACCGGACCGAGCCAGTCGACATCCAGGTCGAGATGCAGCGCAGCTACATCGACTATGCGATGTCGGTCATCGTCGGCCGTGCCCTGCCGGACGTGCGGGACGGCCTCAAGCCGGTGCACGTCCGCATCCTGTGGGCGATGTACGACGGCGGGTACCGGCCCGACCGGGGGTACTTCAAGTGCTCCCGGGTGGTCGGCGACGTCATGGGCCAGTACCACCCGCACGGTGACAGCGCCATCTACGACGCCCTGGTCCGCCTGGCCCAGCCCTGGTCGATGCGGATGCCGCTGGTCGACAGCCAGGGAAACTTCGGCTCACCGGGGAACGACCCGCCGGCCGCCATGCGGTACACCGAGTGCCGTCTGGCGCCGCTGGCGATGGAGATGCTGCGCGACATCGACAAGGACACCGTCGATGTCCGGCCCAACTACGACGGTCGTTCCAGCGAGCCGGTCGTGTTGCCCAGCCGGTTCCCCAACCTCCTGGTCAACGGCTCGGAGGGGATCGCGGTCGGCATGGCCACCAAGATCCCGCCGCACAACCTGCGGGAGGTCGCGGCCGGGGTCCAGTGGTACCTGGAGAACTTCGACGCCTCCGACGAGGACCTGCTTGATGCGCTCATCGAGCGGGTCAAGGGCCCGGACTTCCCCACCAAGGCGCTCATCGTCGGCCGCCGTGGGATCCAGGACGCCTACCGGACCGGCCGCGGCTCCATCACCATGCGGGCCGTCGTCACCGTGGACGAGGACAAGCGCGGCCGCACCTGCCTGCTGGTCACCGAACTCCCCTACCAGGTGAACCCGGACAACCTGGCCGCCAAGATCGCCGAGCTGGTCCGCGACGGCCGGGTCGGCGGGATCTCTGAGCTGCGTGACGAGACCAGCGGGCGGACCGGCCAGCGGCTGGTGATCGTGCTCAAGCGGGACGCGGTCGCCAAGGTAGTGCTCAACAACCTGTACAAGCACACCCAGTTGCAGGAGACGTTCGGCGCGAACATGCTCGCGCTGGTCGACGGGGTGCCGCGCACGCTGAGGCTCGACCAGATGGTCCGGCACTGGGTCACCCACCAGATCGACGTCGTCGTCCGGCGCACCCGCTACCTGCTGCGCAAGGCGGAGGAGCGGGCGCACATCGTCCGGGCACTGCTCAAGGCGATCGACCGGATCGACGAGGTGATCGCGCTCATCCGGGGCAGCGAGTCGGCGGCCGTGGCCCAGCAGGGCCTGATGGACCTGCTCGAGATCGACGAGGAGCAGGCCCGGGCCATCCTCGACATGCAGCTGCGCAGGCTCGCCGCGCTGGAGCGCCAGCAGCTCATCGACGAGTACGACGAGCTCATGGCGAAGATCGCTGACTACGAGGCGATCCTCGCCTCGCCCGAGCGGCAGCGGCAGATCGTCAGCGAGGAACTGGCCGAGATCGTCACCCGCTACGGCGACGACCGGCGGACGCAGCTCGTCGCCGACGAGGGCGAGGTGCTGGCGGAGGACCTGATCGCCCAGGAGGACGTGGTCGTCACCATCACCCGGGGCGGCTACGCCAAGCGGACCAAGACCGACCTGTACCGGGCGCAGCGGCGCGGCGGCAAGGGCGTACGCGGTGCGCAGCTGCGCACCGACGACATCGTCGAGCACTTCTTCGTTACCTCGACCCACGACTGGATTCTGTTCTTCACCAACAAGGGGCGGGTCTACCGGGCGAAGGCCTACGAGCTGCCCGACACCGCCCGCGACGCCCGCGGCCAGCACGTGGCCAACCTGCTGGCCTTCCAGCCGGACGAGCGGATCGCCGAGGTGCTGGTGCTGCAGGACTACTCGGCCGCGCCCTACCTGGTGCTGGCCACCCGGTCCGGCATGGTGAAGAAGTCCCGGCTGACCGACTTCGACTCGCCCCGCACCGGCGGGATCATCGCCATCAACCTCCGCGAGGACGACGAGGTCATCGGGGCCCGGCTGGTCTCGCCGGAGCAGGATCTGCTGCTGGTCAGCAAGAAGGCGCAGGCGATCAGGTTCCACGCGACCGACGAGGCGCTCCGCCCGATGGGGCGGGCCACCTCCGGCGTGATCGGCATGCGGTTCGCCAACGGCGACGAGCTGCTGGGCATGCACGTGGTCAGGGACGGCGCCGACGTGCTGGTCGCCACCAGCGGTGGCTACGCCAAGCGGACCCCGGCCGGCCAGTACCCGGTCAAGGGCCGGGGCGGCATGGGCGTGCTGACGGCGCAGATCGTCGCCGCCCGCGGCGAGCTGGTCGGGGCGCTCATGGTCGATCCCGACGACGAGGTTTTCGCGATCACCTCGTCGGGTGGGGTGATCCGGACCGCGGCCGCCGAGGTGAAAGAGTCGGGCCGGCAGACCATGGGGGTCCGGCTGATGAACCTCGCCGCCGGCGACAGCCTGGTGGCCATCGCCCGCAACGCCGAGTCCGAGTCCGCGGCCGCCGACGTGAACGGGGACGAGACGGGCGCCGAGCCCGCCGGTGAAGCGCCGGAAGGCCACGGTGACCGCGACGGCGGGGAGCCAGAGGCAACGGAGTGAGCGCCGCAGGCGTCATATGTTGTGGCGCCCGATATGTGGCGCTCCGGGCGAGCCGCGCGTCGGCAAAGTCCGGATCATGCCGGGCCGCCCCGGCCGGCCCGGCCGGTAGTCTGGCCGGATAATCTGATCGGGATGGCCGTGCGGGGAGGAGTGGGCGTGGATCACCACGTGGAGCCGTCGCCGAATCTGCCCGAAGGGGCGGCGGGGGCGGTCACCGAGGAGGCCACCGCCGCTTCCGGGCAGGCGGAGGCGGACACCGCCAGCGAGCAGGTCTCTCTCAACGGGACGCACAACGACAACGAGCAGCAGCTCACCCACGACCCCGCCCCACTGCCATCCGAGGTCGGCGCCCTTAACGGGAGCCAGGAAGCCCAGGCTGCCGACCCAGAGGCGGGCGCGGCCCCCGAGGCCGACGCAGGCGCGGAGGCCGGGGCCGCCCCCGAGGCCGAGGCGGGGCCGGAGGCCGAGGGGGACCCAGAGGCGGGCGCAGACCCCATTTCCTACAGCCAGGCCGGCTCGTTCAGCTACGAGCAAGCGGGCCTGGACGACTACCGGCAGGACCCGGCGTATACAACGGACTATCCCGCCGCCCAGAGCGGGTACAACGACGGGGTGAGCCAGAGTAGGCACAACGACGGGATGAGTTCACCCGTCGGCGGGAAATCTCCGGTTCCGCCCTACCCAGCAGAACTGCGGCACGGGGAGCCCGCCACTGTTACCACCCAGCCCGAGCCGGTCGTTGCCGCCGCCCCGGTACCCCAGGCGCGGCCCAAGGTCAGCAAGGCGTCACAGGCACGCCGCGCGAACCTGGTCATCGCCCGGCTCGAGCCCTGGTCGGTCATGAAGTTCAGTTTCCTGATGTCGCTGGTGGCCTGGGTGGTGCTGTTCGTGGCGGTCGCCCTGCTCTACTATGCGCTGTCCGGGCTCGGGGTCTTCGCCGCGATCCAGAGGACGCTGTCGAGCGTCACGTCCAGCCAGAGTTCGTCGGGAGTGAACCTGGCCGCCTGGACCTCGGCATCCAGGGTCCTCGGATACACGATGCTGGCCGGCGCGGTGGACATCATCCTCATCACGGTCCTGTCCACGATCGGTGCCATGATCTACAACCTGGTCACCCACCTGGGGGGCGGGATCGAGGTCACGCTCAAGGAGACCGACTGAACGTTGCCCTCCCGGATGCGGTAATCTTTCCCGGCGACGTCCGCCAGGATCTGGCATCCAGCCCGGGGCGCCAGCGAGCCGGGGCCTATAGCTCAGCCGGTTAGAGCGCATCCCTGATAAGGATGAGGTCGGTGGTTCAAGTCCACCTAGGCCCACCCAGGTCACAGCCCTCCGGCTGTCTACGGATCAGAAGGTTGGGGTTCGAGTCCCTCCGAGCGCGTCTATGAGTTCCCAGGTCAGGGATCTGGCGCCTCGTCCTGTGCTCCCTTGCCGGTCTCGGTTGGCCTGGTTCAGGCCGTAGTGGCCTCGGCGGGGTGTGAGCGCTGCGCGCTAATGCCGCTGCTCGTGACCGGGACGGGGAGATGCCCGGTGATGATGGTGCCGTAGCTGGGAGCGGACCGGATCTCGAGCTGGCCGCGGAGTGCGGCGAGCCGGTCGGCCATGTTCCGCAGCCCGGAGCCCATCGGGGTGCGGCGAGTGTCGTAGCCGGTCCCGTCGTCGGACACGGTGAAGGACAGGGTTCCGTTGCTGGCCTGCAGGCAGATTCGGGCCTGGGTGGCGTGGGCGTATTTGGCGGTGTTCTGCAGTGCTTCCAGGCAGCAGAAGTACACCGCTGCCTCGGTGTCTTGGCCGAATCGCCTGATCCGGTCGGCTTCAACCGTGACCGGCAGCGGCGATTTGCTGGCCTGGGCGTTGAGTGCGGCGGCCAGGCCGAGGTCGGCCAGCAGCGGCGGGTAGATCCCGCGGGCGAGGTCGCGCAGGTTTTCCAGCGCTCCGGCGGCGTCTGCTTTGAGCTCGCCGAAGATCGGCCCGGTTTGTGCCGGGTCCGTGGCGACGGTGGTCTCGCCCAGCTGGAGCTTGATGGCCAGGGCGACCAAGTCTTGCTGGGCGCCGTCGTGGATGTTGCGTTCCAGCCGGCGCCGCGCCTCGTCCTGGGCGGTGACCAGCCGCTGCCGGGAGGCGCGCAGGTCCTCGATCAGCCCGGCGTTGGCCAGCGCCAGCCCGGCCTGGGAGGCGACGTCAGTGACCAGTTGCTGTCCGGCCGGGCGCAGCGGCTCGTCTTTGGGCATGGTGATCGAGATCGCGCCCAGCAGCTCGCCCTGGTGTACTACCGGGACGCTGATCTGACTGTCCGGCAGCGGCGGCAGCACCTGGCCATCTATGCGCAGCAGGCCTGCGGGCGGGTTGCCGTCTGAGGAGGCTTCAGGGTGGAGTTCGTCGCCTACCCGCAGCCAGATCATCACTTTTTTGGCGCCGGTGCCAGCCGCCACGATCTGCGCCATCTGCGGCAGCACGTCCTCGGCCGCGTAGGTGCCGCCGATGCGCTGGGCGAAGTCCGACAGCACCTGGTACGGGGTGGCCCGCCGGCCGTAGACGACGCGGTTGGCCAGCCGGCCGGCCCACTGGCGGGCGGGCTGGAACGCGACCGCCACCACCGCGGCCGCCAGCGCCGTCAGCAGCGGGCTGCGCTGGTTGCCCACAAGCGTCCCTATCCCGACGACAAGGGCCGCGTAGACAGCGGTGATGAACACCGCCAGCGAGCCGTACAGGACGGCCTTGCTGATCACGATGTCGATGTCATAGAGCCGGTATTTCAGCACCGCGATCGCGATCGCCGCGAACAGGCACAAGAACGCCAGGCTGTTGAGCACGTTCGCCACCGCCGCCCCATTCGCCAGGAAGGACGCGATCATCGTGACGACCACGAGCAGGGCAGCCGCGGCGAACCACTTCAGCTGCAGCCGCTCCTCACCTGATGACCGGGCGAACCGCACCACCAGGGCTGCCACGCCGACCACCAGCGCGGCCACTATGACAAAGAAGGTGGCGGTCAGATAGGCGGGGATCCCGCTACTGAACGAGTTGACCGGGTGTGACCAGTAGCGGGTGGCGATGACAAGCCCGACAACCACGGCTAGCGCGAACACGGCGGCAATGGACCAGGCGGCCGGGCGCCACCGCCGGGACCGCAGGTGCCCGGTCGGGAAGAGCAGGAACACAAAAGCGAGTATGACGATGGGAAGCACACTCAGCGAGTTGGCGGACCAGGCGAATGCGCGGCCCGCTGGCAAGGACCCCGGCGCGGCGACCAGGGCACGCAGCCCGTACTGGGTGCCGAAGGCTTCAACGGCCAGCAGCAGGCCCGCCGTCAGGAACAGCCAGCCGATCCGGTTCGCGGGCCGCCGGGACGCAAGAACAAAGCCCACCACCGGGACGGCCAGGTTCACCACCTGCCCCGACACGTTGTCGAAAGTCCAGCCCGTCACGCTCGCGGGCAGCAGATCCCGGTCCACGTACTCCAGCACCAGCGCGCCGGCCATCAGCGCGATCGACCCCGCCGCGATACAGCCAGCCACCCACCGGGCCGTCAAGACCCTCATCGCCTTCCCCCACCTACCAACCCCGCCGCCACAGGCCGCCAGCATGGAAGACCCGGACAGCGCCCCCTGCCGATCCCGCAGACCGGGCCCCGGCCTTGTCCACCGACGCCTGCACCCGCCGCACTACCCGCATCATCACCTGCAGTGTTGCCCAGTCAGCAACGGTCGGCAAGGAGGCCACCTGCACGGGACGACTCGTGCCAGCATCCCCGCCGCCAGCAGGAAAATCCATCCTGGCCTGGCAGCACCACACGAGCATGAGGCTGATGTGTCTCAAATCAATCAGGCACAAGGTTCCGGCAAGACAGCTGGCCACTCGCAGCAGAGGCTGACAACACCAAAAGACAACAGCCGGGGCCACCGCAGCCACGCCGGGCCACAGCCGTGCACCCTCACCGACCTTGCGGACCCTCCCGAGGCAACCACCCGATTCCGAACTGATAAGGATGAGGTCGGTGGTTCAAGTCCACCTAGGCCCACCACCAACACCAGGCCAGCAGGCCCTACCATCATGATCAAGAGGCACGCACCTTCGGCGCGTCGGCAGGCATGTCTGAATGGGCCGTGACGGTCAGGGCCCCAAGGATTGCCCGGCCGGGCTCTCCGCGGGGGCGAAGGGACGGAGCCGCTCAAGCTCGGGCTGCGTGCGGACCCAGCCCTCTTCCCTGAAGA
>DATINY010000462.1:0-13260 GCA_035473755.1 Streptosporangiaceae bacterium | reverse complement strand
GGGTCAACACGCCGGTCGCGGCCACGCCCTCGATCACCCGCGCGCCCAGCTGCCGGGCGCCCTTGGCGAGAGAGGTGGCCACGCCCACCGGGTCGGCCCGGCCCTCGTCGGCGACGTAGAACGCCGACAGCACGTCGTCGGTGCGGGCCAGCGGCCACATGGCGGCGACCTCGGAGGGCGAGATCTCGGTGTCCTCGACGCCGAACCCGTGCATCCAGGCCGCCTCGCGGCGCAGCGCGTCCTGCCGCTCGCGGCTGGTGGCCAGCGAGAGGTGCCCGACCGCGCGGAACCCGGTGGAGTGCCCGGTCTCGGCCTCCAGCCGAGCGTACAGGTCGCGCGAGTACCGGCTGAAGAACAGCGCGGTCTCGTCGGTCATGCCGGCCGAGGTGATCAGCCCCGCGGCGTGCCAGGTCGTCCCGGCGGTCAGCCGGTGCTGCTCGAGCAGGACCACGTCGGTCCAGCCCAGGTGCGCGAGGTGGTAGACGATGCTGCAGCCGGTCACCCCGCCGCCGACAATCACCACCTGTGCCCGGCTGGGGACAGTTCCGCCCGTGGTTCCCGGATCGATCGTCACGATGTACCTTCCCGGCGCGCCCGACCAGGACATCAGAGCACGGCGCCGCCCCGGCGGTCCAGGGCCGGGTGGCCCGGGGCGGGAAGAGATCAAGGCACGGGCGCGTGCCAGACTGGCCGCATGCCAAGGGGCCGCCGTTCGTGATCGCTGACGGCAGGCCGGGGGGGCGGAGCCCAGATAAGGCGCAGGTTCGCGGCGCCACCCGCGCCGTTTACATTGCCTTCATCGTCAACGGGTTCATCTTCGCCAGCTGGGCCGCCCGCATCCCGCAGGTGCGCGACGGGCTGCGGGTCTCCCCCGGCGTGCTCGGGCTCATCCTGCTGTCGGTGGCGGTCGGCTCGACCATCGCCACACCGCTGTCCGGGCTGGTCATCACCTGGCTCGGGGACTCCCGCACGGTCGCCGTGATGTCGCTGACCGCGGCGGCCGGCATGGCCATCGTCGCGGTCGGCTTCCGGTATGGCATCCCGCCGGTGGCGGCCGGGCTGTTCCTGTTCGGCTTCAGCAGCGGCACCTGGGACGTGGCGATGAACGTGCAGGGCGCCGCGGTCGAGCAGAGGCTACGCCGGTCGATCATGTCCAGGTTCCACGCCGGGTGGAGCATCGGCACGGTGGCCGGGGCCGGCATCGGGGCGGCCATGGTCGCCCTGGGCGTGCCGGTCACCGCGCACCTGCTCGCGGCCGCGCTGGTGGTCGCGGCCGTCGTGCCCATCGCCGCCCGCCGTTTCCTCCCGCACGCCCGCGCCGAGACGCGGAGGGACGGGACAGCGGTCCGGCGCAGCCCGCTGCGGGCCTGGACCGAGCCCCGGACCCTGCTCATCGGCCTGTTCGTGCTGTGCATGGCCTTCACCGAGGGAACCAGCAACGACTGGCTCAGCCTCGGGGTCATCGGCGGCTACCACACCGCGGCCGCCCTCGGCACCCTCACGTTCGCCGTCTTCCTGGCCGCGATGACCACCGGCCGATGGTTTGGCCCCGCCTTCATCGACCGCTACGGCCGGGTCCCGGTGCTCCGGGTCTGCGCGGCCACCGCCCTGGCCGGCCTGATCCTGCTCGAGGCGGGCGGGGTGCTGGCGGCCGGCGGGTTGCTGGCGGCCGCGCTGGCCGGGGCGCTGCTGATGGGGCTCGGGACGTCACTGGGCTTCCCGACCGGCATCAGTGCCGCCGCCGACGATCCCCGGTACGCGCCCGGCCGGGTCAGCACGGCCGCCTCGATCGGTTACCTGGCCTTCCTGGCCGGGCCGCCGGCCATCGGCTTCCTCGCCGACCACGTCGGCGTCCTGCGCGGCCTGTCCGTCACCGGCGCGCTGCTCACCGTCGCCTTCATCCTCTGCCCCGTCACCGCGCCCATCAGCCCGTCCGGCCCCGAGCCCGATTAGGGCCCGACGTCCAGCCCATCCGGCCCGGAGCTGACTGCTACTTGACATTGAATAGTCAATCCTGAATACTCATTACTGAACACAGGTACTGGGGCAGCGTGATCGCTGCCGCACTTCAGGAGGAACCACCGTGATCAACCTCATGCAGACCGACCTCGCCGAGCCCGTCCGGATCCCCGCGAACCACGCCGTGACCAAGCGGCTCGGCAACTGGACCACGGCCCGCCGGTTCCAGGTGCGCGCCCACCGCGGCAGCGCCGTGCTGGACCTGCGCTCCCCGCAGATCCCGGCCGGTGACGTCGAGATCGAGGCCGACCTCGACCACGCCATGCTCAAGCTGCTCGTGGCCGACGACGCTTTCGTGGAGGACTGGGACCTGCGGCTCACCGGCCGCAGCCGGGTCAAGGACGCCGAGGGCCCGGACGCCCCCAGCGGGCGGCGCATCGTCGTCACCGGCCAGCTGCGCAGCGCCGAGATCCGGGTCCGCCGGGGCGGCATCGCCATGCTGTCGGCCATGTTCTCCCGGGCATACTGGGCCGACCTGCGGCGGGCACACAAGGAGGGCGGGTTCCCCACCGTGGACGACCCGGCCCGCACCGCGTGACCAACCCACCACACCCGCAGCGCGTGCCGCCCCGGGCGGCACGCGCTGCCGCGGAGGAGCAGATGGCGAACAAACGCAAGGTCGGCAACCTGCTCGCGCTCGCGGTGCTGTCCTACCTCACGCAGGGGCCGATGCACCCGTACGAGCTGGGCCGCACGCTGCGCGACCACGGCGACGAGCGGAGCATCAAGTTCAACCACGGCTCGCTGTACATGGTGGTCCAGCAGCTGGAACGGGCGGGGTTCGTCGCGGCGCAGGAGACCAGCCGCGAGGGGCAGCGCCCGGAGCGGACCGTGTACGCCATCACCGACGCGGGCCGCGCCGAACTGCACGACTGGCTGCGCGAGCTGATCGGCGAGCCGCAGCACGAGTACCCGAACTTCGTGGCCGCGCTCTCGCTGGTCAGCGCGCTGCCGCCGAGCGAGGTCCTGACCCTGCTGCGGCAACGGCTCACCCGGCTGGCCGCGCAGCGCGCCGAGATCCAGGCCATCATCGAGCGCACCCTCGCCCAGGGTGTGCCCCCGCTGTTCCTGATCGAGGAGGAGTACCGGCTCGCGCTGCTGGACGCCGAATCCTCGTTCGTCGAGCGGTTCATCGGGCAGATCACCGACCCGGAAACCGGATGGGGCCCGCAGTGGGCCGGGTTCCACGGGGAGCCCGTCCCGGCGGCGGAGGACGGCCGGGCCTGACCTCAGCCGGCGACGGCGAATATCTCCCAGGAGCCCCTGCGTTACCAGTGATTCCAGTGCACGACGTCGTCGAAGGGGCGGCGGTTGGGCCGGATGAGCGGCCGCAGCGGCCGGTCGGCCGGGTAACCCAGGCCGATCAGGTAGACGGCGAGGTAGCCGCCGGGGAACCCCAGCACCCGCTGCGCCTGCTCCTGGTCGGCAACCGCCGAGTGGCCGGAGCCGATGCCGAGGTCGGCCGCGGCCAGCATCATGTTCGCGGTGGCCTGGCCGAAGTCATACAGCATGAGGCCGCGCTGCCGCTCGTCCTCCGGCTCCCTGGCCACCAGGGCGATCGTCGCCGCCGACTGGGCGATGTGCCTGCCGCCCGGTTCCCAGACCTTGGCCAGCTCGGTCAGCTGGGCGCGGTCGGTGACCACCACAAAGTCCCACGGCTGCCCGTTTCCCGCCGATGGCGCCCGCCGTCCCGCCTCGCAGATGCGCTCGAGGTCCTCCCGGGCGATCGGCCGGTCGGTGTACTGGCGCACGTTGCGGCGCGCCCGGATAGCATCCCACGTCTCCATGTCCACAGTCCTATCGCACGGCCGGCCGGCGGGGCTCCCCCGGCGTCCTCTCTGTACTCTGCCCGGCCCGCATGTCAATCTGGCGACGTGCTGATCATCGTTGTATCTGCGTACAGACAGGCCATGACCGGGACACACGCCTCCGGGGGGCTGTGCTGATGGTGGTGCTTGACGGCGCGTCACTCACGATCGATTCCCTTGCGGCCGTGGCTGAGGGGTGCGATGAGGTGGTCCTCGCCCCGGCGGCGCGCGACCGGATGACGGCCGCCCGGGAGATTGTCGACGAGGCGCTGCGGTCGGAGGCCGCCGTCTACGGCCTGACGACCGCCCTGGCGGAGCGGAAGAGCGTCGTCCTTGACTCCGGGGCCAGCCAGGGCTTCAGCCGGTCCCTGATCAGGGGTCACCTCATTGCCCAGGGAGCGCCGGCCCCGCCGCCCGTCGTCAGGGCCGCGATGGCCTGCCTGGTGAACGGATTCGCCAAGGGCACGGCCGGTGTCCGCCCGGAGCTGGCCGAGATGATGGCCGACGCCCTCAACCGTGGCCTGGTGCCGGCCGTCCGCCGCCTCGGCTCGGTGGGCCAGGCTGATCTTGGCCCCATGGCCGACCTCGCGGAGGGACTGCTCCGCGAGACCGGCTTCGTCCTCGCGGCGGGCGAGGGACTGGCGCTCGTCAACAACAACGCCTTCGCCACCGGCTGGGCCGCGCTGGCGGAACTCGCCGCCGAACGGCTGCTCGGCGAGGCCGAGGTCGCCGCCGCCCTCGACCTCGAGGCGTTCGCGGGCAACCTCAGCATCCTCCACCCCATAGTCACCGAGGCCCGGCCCCACCCAGGCACCGTTGCGACGATCCGCCGCCTCCGTTCGCTGCTCGCCGGCAGTGCCCTCTCCGAGCCCGGCAGCGCCCGGAATCTGCAGGACCCGCTCACGTTCCGGAGCATCCCCCAGATCCTCGGCGCTGCCCGGGACGCCCTCGGGTACACCCGGGCCACGATCGAGACCGAGCTCAACTCCGCCGGGTGCAATCCCGCCGTCGTCCTCGCCGAACGGCGCATCGTATCGGTGGGCAACCTCGACATCGTCCCGGTCGCCGCCGCGCTGGACTTCGCCCGCATCGCCCTGGCCACGGTGGTGACCTGCGCTGCCGAACGGACCGTGAAGCTGCTCCAGAGCCCCCTCTCGGGCCTTCCGGCCGGGCTGGCGGCCGAGCCCGACACGGGCGAGGAGGCCCTCGCCGAGTTCGGCGGCGCCGCGCAGGCGATCGCGGCGGAGGCGCGCCTGCTCGCCCACCCGGTCTCCTTCGAAGTCGTGAGCACAAGTAAGGCTGAAGGGATCGAGGACCGCACGACGATGGCCCCGCTCTCGGCGAGACGCCTGGCCGACATGGCGGACCTCGGCGCACGGGTTGTCGCCCTCGAAC
This sequence comes from Streptosporangiaceae bacterium, assembly GCA_035473755.1. Lineage (GTDB taxonomy): Bacteria > Actinomycetota > Actinomycetes > Streptosporangiales > Streptosporangiaceae > UBA9676. The sequence goes on along the minus strand of DATINY010000462.1, from coordinate 8,038 downwards.
TCCTGGTCTCCGCCCAGGCCACCGACCTGCGCCGGCCTTCCCGCCTGGGCGAGGGGACCGGACGGGCGCTTCGCCTCGTGCGTGAGCTGGCCGACTTCACCACCCGCGGGCAGGCCCCGCCCGCGGAGCTGGAGCCGCTCGTCGACGCCGTCCGGGCGGGCCGCTTCGCCCGGGCCGCCCTTCCCGGCCGGTAACGGGGACCGGCCGCCGTTGCCTCGCCGGATGGCACCAGCTACCTTCCGAAACAGGCTCCGGGGCGGAAACCGGCCAGACCGGCGCCCCCCAGCGCGATACCGGCGACGCCCGAGGTGCAGATGACGGTTGCGATTAACAGCAGGGACGATTTCACGCTGGAGAACTACCGGCGGGTGGCCATGGGCGGGGAGTCCGTCACGATCGGCCCGGAGGCCCGCCGGACCATGGCGGAGGGCCGGGCGAACTTCTTGCGCCTGCTGGAGTCCGACCGCACCCAGTTCATCTACGGCGTGACCAGCAGTTTCGGGCCGCGGGCCAAGCTCACGATCCCGCCGGACCAGCAGCGGGCCCATGGGCGGGCGTTCGGTTTCCGCCGGGGTAACTGGGCACGCGGGTTCGGGGGCGGGTACCTCGATGAGCGTGTCGTGCGCGGCATCCTCTTCGCGCGGCTCGCCAACTTCGTGGCGGGGAACTCCAAGGCCCGGCCGGATGTCGCCGAGCGGCTGGCTGCGCTGCTCGACGGTCCGCTGCCCCGGGTGCCGCTCGACGGGGAGGTCGGCGCCGGCGAGGTGCTGCCGATGGCCCATGTGATGAGCGGCTTCCGGCGCGATGACCTTGAGGAGGGAGAGGCCAATCCGCTGATCAACGGGTCCCCGGTGTCTGCCGCCCTCGCGGCGGACACCGCCCTGCAAGCCTGCCACCGGCTGGACCATGCCGAGCAGATCTTCGCCTTGTCGGTGGAGGCGTTCGGCGCCCCGCTCGATGCGTACGACGACGTGCTCGATGACCTCTGGGGCGACGAGGACGAGGCATCGGCGCTGGCGGCACTGCGCCGCCAGCTGGAGGGCGCCTCCCCCGACGGCCGGGCGTCCGCGGCGGCGCCCGCGAGCTACCGGGTGCTTGGCCGGGTGCTCGGGCAGGCGCACCGGGCGGTCACGGGCGCCGAGGATGCGGCCAGGGTGTCGCTGCGTTCGGTGACCGACAATCCCGTGTACGTCCCGCCCGGCGAAGGCCACCCGCTGGGACGTGCCTTCTCGACCGGCGGCTTCCACAACGCCACGGTGTACCCGGCGCTGAACGCGCTCGCGGCCTCCTGGGCCGACCTGACCCTGCTGGCCCAGCGGCACGTGACGGCGCTCTGCACCGCCGCGGTTTCCGCGCCAACGGGCCTGGAGCCGGCGCTGGGCGGCCTGGTGGAAGAGGCACGGGCGGCCGCCATGCCGACCTTGCTTCCCGCGGCGGTCAACGACCCGCAAGACGACGTGTCCTCGCCGACCTTCAGCGCTTACCGCCGGCAGGCCAGGGCCGCAGAGTGCCTCGACAGCGCGCTGGCCGCGCTCGCCGCGGAGGCCAGCCAGGCGCTGTTCGCCGCCGGGCGCCAGCCCGCTCCCCCGCTTCACGACCTCCTGGCGGCCGTCCGCGCGATCTTTCCCCCGGCCGAAGGGGGTCCGCACGACCCCGGGGCCCGCGTGAGTGACCTGGCGGCCGCGCTGGCCAGGTCGGCGGTCACCGGCTCCGCTGCGTTCGGCATCAGCCGATGACGGCGGGTCATGGGCGGAGCTTCCGGTGAGGGCGGGGAGAGGACCGGGGCACTCATGACGGTGGTGGTGAATACCAGGGACGACTTCACGCTCGCGAACTTCCGGCGCGTTTCCTACGGTGGCGAGCCCGTCCGGGTCGGCGCTCGGGCGCTCCGGGCCATGACGGCGGTCGCGGGGCCAGGGCCGGCGACGGGTTCAGCGGGCCGGGAAACCGCCCGCCGGGCCCGGTGGCCCGCACCTGGCGCGGGCTTCGGCGGCGGCCATCTCGATCCGGCGGTGGTGCGGGGAATCTTGTTCACCCGCCTGGCGAGCTTCGTGTCGGGGCACGCCGGGGTCCGGCCTTCCGTCGCCGAGCGGGTGGCTGCCCTGCTCGACGGGCCGATGCCGCGGGTGCCGCTCGACGGCCAGGCCGGAACCGGTGAGGTCCTCCCGATGGCCCACGTCCTCGCCGGGCTGCGGCGCGATGACCTTCGCGAGGGCGAACAGGAGGCGCTGCTGGGCGGCGCGCCGTGCTCGGCGGCGCTGGCCGCCGACGCCGCGATCAGCGCCCGGCACCGGCTCGGGCATGCGGAAAGCATCTGCGCCCTGTCGATCGAGGCATTCCGTGCTCCTCTCACCGCTTATGACGAAGCGCTCGAGGGCCTCTGGGGCGATCCGCACGAAACCGCGGCCCTGCGGGAGCTGCGGCGGTATCTCGAGGGCACCGGAACGGCCGGCCGGCGGTTCCACCAGGCCCCGGTGAGTTACCGGATCATTCCAAGGGTGCTGGGCCAGGTACACCGCACGGTCGCGGCGGTCGAGAAGGCGGCAGCGGTCTCGCTGCGGTCGGTGACCAGCGACGTCGTCTACGTCAACGACGAGGCGGGCCGTCCCGGCGGACGGGCGGTGCGGAGCGGCGGCTTTCACAACGGGATGGCGTACCCCGCCCTGAACGCACTGTCAGCGGCCTGGGCCGATCTCGCGCTGGTCGCCGAGCGCCAGGTGACGGCGCTCAATACCGCCGAGACCTCCGATCTTCCGGTCAACCTGGTGGCCCCGGGGGCTCCCGGGAACGGCACATACGCTTACGGCTGGGCGGCGAACGGCTACGTCGAGGAGGCGCGTGCCGCGGCCACTCCCGCGCTGCTGCCGGGCGCCGTGGCCGACCCGCACGCCGACGTGCTGTCGCCGACGTTCGGCGCCTACCGCCGGGAGCTTCGCGCTGCGGAATGCGTGGACGGCGTGCTGGCGATTCTCGCGCTCGTCTCCAGCCAGGCACTGTTCGTGACCGGCCGGAACCCGCCGCAACCGCTCCGGCCCGTGCTCTCCTTCGTGCGGTCGGTGTTCCCGCCGATCGACGGCACCGGGGATCGGGACCTGAGCGCAGACGGGGGCCGGCTCCAGCAGGCGCTCGGCGCGGCGGCGCGCACCGGCGAGCTCACGGTGCTGGACGCCGGCCATGGCCCGGCGGCGGTGCTAGCGGAGGAGAGCTAACTGGTCACGTTCCATGCGTCAAGCATGGCGCGGTCCTGGCGCGAGGCCGCGGCGCCGAGGACCGGATGCAGGTCCATGGACGGCGAGTACCTGCTGGCCGGCACCGTGCGCCCGAGCGCCTCGGCCATGGCCCGGACGTGGTGCGGCCCGGCGCCGCAGCAGATGCCCACGTAGTTCACCCCGAGATCGCGGGCGGCCACCGCAAAGTCCGCCATCTCGAACCTGGTGCAGCTGAATGGGTCGAGGGCCAGCGGGAAGACCCGGTTCACGCCGTCCGCCCGCAGCGATTCCATCGTGGGCGAGGTCTCGGTGGTCCGGTACGGAACCGGCTGCGCGGCCACGGCGCAGCCGACCCGCTCCCTGATCCTGGCCATCAGCGGCAGCATGGTGGCGGGCCCGCGGTCGCAGTTCAGCCCCACGATGGCGGCGCCGTGGTCGGCCAGGATCTGGCATGCCTCGACGTAGTCGTAACCGTCCCAGGTCTTGGCCGGCCCGGTGGTGGCCAGCGTCACCATGGCCGGCAGGCCAAGCTCCTGGCTGACCTCCAGGCCGATCAGGGCCTCGCCCAGGTAGTCGTTGGTCTCGGCGATGACAAAGTCAATGCCCTCGTCGGCCGCCCAGCCCAGCTGCTCGGCATACATGGCGCGCACCACATCGGCGCTGGCCGGGTCGTGCGGGTTGTAGGCCCAGGTGTTGCACACGTTGCCGGCCACCAGGGCGCCGCCTTCCGCCGCCACCTGCCGGGCCAGCCGCACGGCCTGCCTGTTCATCGCCTCCAGCTCGGACTCGCGGCCCAGCTGGCGCAGCTTGCCGCGGTGGGCGTAGTAGGTCAGCGCCACCATGACATCGGCGCCCGCGCGCAGGAACTCCCGGTGCAGCTCGGTGACCGCATCGGGAAAGTCCACCACCGCCTCCGGCACGTAGGCGCCCGCCTTGACGTAGCCCCTGCGCTCCAGCTCGAACACGTACCCCTCGGCTCCGAGCACCGTGCCCTGGGCAAGGCGATCGGCCAGAGCACCACCCGTTCCCGTCATACCCGCTCCCTTTTGCTAGCAGTTTCCACTGCCCCGCCACCCGATCCATGCTTGCGATCTTGACGAAAGGTGTGGCCAAGGTAGCAGGGCGGCCCGGCAGGGGCGAGGTGCCTGGGCGTCAGGTTCCGCGGGTCAGGTAGCCCACGTCCGGGCGCCCTGGCAGTCATCGCCGCCGCGGTTACCGTTATCCGCCGGCGGTCTGGCCGCGGAGGGCCTTGCGGTCAAGCTTCCCGACGCTGGTGAGCGGCACCGAGTCGACGATGTTGACCTCGCGCGGGCACTTGTGCGCCGCGAGCCGGCCGCGGGCGAACTCCATGATCTCGGCCGGGGTGGCCTGGCTGCCGGGCAGCAGCGACACGAATGCCACGATCTCCTCGCCGAGCCGCTGGTCCGGCCGGCCGACGACGCCCGCCATCGCCACCGCCGGGTGCTGGAGCAGGACATCCTCCACATCGCGCGGGAAGACGTTGAAGCCACCGCGGATGATGAGGTCCTTCTTCCTGTCCACCACGTACAGGTAGCCGTCGGCATCGAGACGGCCGATATCACCAGTGTGCAGCCAGCCGCCGCGCAGGGTCGCGGCCGTCTCCGCGGGCGAATTCCAGTAGCCGGCCATCACGCCGTCCGCACGGACGCAGATCTCCCCGTCGCCCCCGGCCGGCACGCCGGCGTCGTCATCGTCCCGGATCGAGACCTGGTAACCGGGGATCGGCCGCCCGACCGAGCCGGGCCGGCTGGCTCCGGGCGGGTTCACCGAGATCACCGCGCCAGACTCGGTGCACCCATAACCCTCGAGGATCTTGCCGCCGGGAACCCGCCGCTCCCACTGCTCCCGCGTCTCCGCCGCGAGCGGGGCGGCGCCGCTGTTCACGTAGCGGAGCGAGGACAGGTCGGCGTCCTCCAACGGCTGGGCGAGCAGCATCTGGATCATCGCGGGCACCAGCGCCATGCGCTGGATCCGGTGCCGCTCGGCCAGGGCCAGGAGCTCCGCCGGATCGAACCAGCGCTGAAGCACGGCCAGGCCGCGCTCGGTGGCATGGAAGCCGGTCAGGGTCACGATCATGCCGTAGGCGTGCGACAGCGGCAGCGGCGTCAGCGCCCTGGTGATCCCCTCGGCCTGCGAGGCCTCGTGCGAGCTGCGGGAGCATGAGTACAGGTTGCGGTGCGAGAGCATGACGCCCTTCGCCCGGCCGGTCGTGCCGCCGGTGTACATGAGCGTCGCCAGGTCATCGGCGCCGGTGCGGACGATGTCGCCGACGGGGGCGGACTCAAGCTCGGCGAAGTCCACCGCGCGGACGTGCCCGGGCAGCGCGGCCGGCCCGCCGCCGACGACGATCGCGTGCCGCAACCGCGGCGCGCCCTCCGCCGCGGTGGCCACCGTGGCCAGCAGCTCGGGCGTCGTCACCACCGCCACGGCGCCGGAATCGGCCAGGATGTGCCGCAGCTCGGGCGGGCTGACCAGGAACACCACCGGGGTGACCACCGCGCCCGCCCGCCAGATCGCGCTGTAGGCGATGCCTACCTCCGGGCAGTTGGCCATCAGGACCACCACCCGCTCGCCCGGCGACACTCCCAGCTTCACCAGCCCGGACGACGCCCGGCAGGCCCGGTCGAACAGCTCGCCCGACCGGTACGTCCGGCCCTCGAAAACGAGGCTCTCGTGGTCGCCGAGCCGGTGGAACGCCGCCTCGGCCAGCGCGGCAAGGTTGTAGTTGGCCTGCGGCGATGTCATGCCCGTCCTCCCGGTCTGCGCGGCTACCCGATGGTAATGCCGGCTGGCGGGCACCCAGGAGCCGACGTGCGAGCCGCCCAGGTGACCGAGTAGGTGACAACCTTTGCAGTAGTTTGACCTAACTGTTCCTTTATGCGTGGTATCAACCGAACCGTGCCGTGATGCATGGTTTTGATCGCGTCACAGAGCACACAACCAAATCCCGGTAAAGCCTCCGGTCAGGGGCAGCGGCCCGCCAGGACGCAGAACTCGTTCCCCTCTGGGTCGGCCATCACCACCCAGCTCACGTCGGGGCCCTGGCCGACGTCGGCGTGCCGGGCACCCAGGTCGAGCAGGCGACGGACCTCTTCGTCTTGCTCCCTGTCGGTTGGGTTGACGTCGAGGTGGAGCCTGTTCTTGACGGTCTTGCCCTCGTGCACGCGCGCGAATGTCAGCGTCGGCGGCACTGGGCCGAGGCGGTTCTTGCCCTCAGGCACCAGAGGCGAGCCAATTGTGACAACTCCGTCGTCTTCGTCTTGCACCTCGTAGTCGAGAACCGCGCACCAGAACCGGGCGAGACCGCTGGGATCGGCACAGTCGATCGCAAGCTCGGTGAACTTACTTGTCATGTCAGGACCTCCCAGTCAAATAGCGGGTCCGCCAAAGGCCACACGCTAATCCGGGCCTTGCCCGCGCCGGCGAACCGGACCCGCCAGTTGCCTCACCGTCGCCGAGGACACCCCATGCCGACGTGCTGCCCCGGCCAGCGGCAACTCGCCCTTCAACACGGCCAGCACGACCTGGATCTGCTCGTCCACCGGCACCTGCCGTGACGGCTTCTGCTGTCTGCTCACCCAGCCATCCTTCCCAACCCCTCAACTCAACCCCCTGCCGGGAGCTTGACTCACTCCAGGTTGACTTATTAGAACGTGTGTTCGATAGTGTTCGCCATGGGAGTGGAGATGGCCCGCCTCCCGCCCCTGCCGCGGTGGCGGCATGATGAGGGCCCGGTGCCGGATGCCGGGACGCTGCCGGTACTCCCCGCCCTGCACGGGCTGCTGCCGGGGGGATTGCGGCGCGGGACGGTGGTGGCGGTGGGCGGCTGGGGCCTGCTCTGCCTGGCGGTCGCGGCCGGCGCATCGGCGGCGGGGGCCTGGTGCGCGGCCGTCGGGCTGCCGCAGCTCGGGGCGGCGGCGGCGGAGGAGGCCGGCCTGGATCCCGCCCGCCTGCTCCTGGTCCCGGATCCGGGCGTGCGCTGGCCGCAGGTGGTGGCCTCGCTGCTTGACGGATGTGAACTGGTTCTCCTCCGCCCGCCTGACCGGCCATCCGCCCAGGTGCGCACCAGGCTCGCCGCCACTCTGCGGCGCTGCGGAGGGGTGCTGGTGGCGGCGGGCGGCTGGGAGGGTGCCCAGGCCCAGCTGCTCGTGGCCCGCCAGGAATGGGCGGGGATCGGGACCGGCCACGGGCGGCTGCGCGCCCGGCGGGTCCAGGTGGTAGCGGACGGCCGGGGCGTGGCGGCGCGGTCACGGATGCGGTGGCTGTGGCTGCCGGGCCCGGATGGCTCGGTGGGCGCCGCGGACCGGGTCACCACGCCCGCGCAGGATGTGCGGGACACCGGGTGACGGCGGGCGGGCGCCCGCCGGAACGGGTGCTGGTCGTCTGGTGCCCGGACTGGCCGGACGGGGATGGCGGGACGGAGCCGGACGCGGCCCACCGGGCACCGGAATTCGGGCCGGTGGTGTCCGTGGTGGAGGGATTCTGCCCGCGGGTGGAGGTGCTGCGCCCCGGTGCCTGTGCCATCGGCGTGCGCGGCCCGGCCCGGTATTTCGGCGGGGAAGGCGCCCTGGCGGCAAAGATCATCGATGCCGTCACGGGCGGCGGCGGCGCCGCCTGCCGGGTGGGTATCGCCGACGGCCTTTTCGCCGCGCGCCTCGCGGCCGGGCCCGCCCGGGACGCCCGGCCAGCGTCCACGGCGTCCCCCGTGTCCCCCGTGTCCCCCGTATCCCCGGCATCGCCGGTGTCCACGGCACACTCGGGCGCAGCCACGTTGGTGGCCCCCGGCCGCAGCCGGGCGTTCCTGGCCC
>DATINY010000461.1:0-3706 GCA_035473755.1 Streptosporangiaceae bacterium | reverse complement strand
GGTTGTGCTCGCCGCGGCGAACATCACGCCTGATCGGTGCCCGCGTCGCCGACCCCCTCAAGCGCTGCGAACACACGGAGCGGGTCGAGATAGTCCCGCCAGTGCACGATCTTGCGATCCTTGATCGTGACCACCGAGATGTACCGGTTGCCGTACGGCCGCCCGGTCGCGACGGCCCGTCCCTCCGACGCGTACTCGAGCGTGACGGTCGAGTCGTCGCCACGGTGGGTCCGCAGGTCGAAGCAGCGATCGAGGAAGAATGTGGAGCGGTAGCCACGGTAGAGCTCGATCAGGTTGTCGCGTCCCGCAACCCGCCGAGGGTAGTCGGGAACGGTGATGATGAATTCGAAGACGACATCGTCGGCTAGCAGATCGAAGAAATGGCCGCCGTCGACCAATCCTGCGAGCCCTTCCTCGATCACCCGGAAGAACGGCTCCAGGGCCCGGAAGTCCTCTGTGTTGTCCACGGTCATCGTCGGAATATCCTTCGTTCCGGTCCGCGCAGGAGCCCGCAGATGCGGGCCATCATCAGGTAGCTGCTTCCGAAGCGTACCGGGGCGGGCGGAAGCTGGCCGGGCGCGCCCGATCCTGCTTGAGCAGCCGGAGACTGCCGTCATCATGCCCGATCTGGCATCGGGTCAAAACCGGCCGCCCGCGTGCCCACGGGCCTTGCTGACTGCACCGGCGAGTTCCCTCGCGGTGGGCCTGCGCGGCCCGCCCGTGGTCGCCTCCTGCGATCCGGGCCGCGATGAGGCGCAGATCATCCATTCGGGAGTCGTCCAGCAGACACAGAACGGCGACCGTTCAGCCACACCGAACGGCGGATATCGCGCGTCGTGCGACCAACGAGTCGTCATCATCTGTAACGGAACGTCAGATATCCGGCCGACCTATCCCGGCCCACTGGCCCTGACACGCCGAATGTCACCACATCGCGACATCAAGGGGCCGGGTCGGCTGCCACCGGCTGGCGCAGGTAGCGGACTGAGCAGACAGGTCATAGCTGAGCCGTCCACTCGACGATCAGGTGCCGGGCCAGGCCGACAGGATCGGGGTTGTCCCATTCTTCACATGCCCCTCTATGAGCACGAAAGGCACATCCATGCCCCCGGCCCAGGCCCGCGCCCGCGCTTACCCGGGGGGTGGCACCGCCGGGGGCGAGCACTCTAGAGTCCTTGCGTGAACGGCGTGGCGCCGGTTGCGGATGAGATCGCGCCGGTGCTGCTCTGTGCGCACCGGTGGGAGGTTCAGGCCGCCCTGGGGCGGCGGCCATTCCGTTGCCTATTCATCCGGCGGCTCATGAGGACGGTGCGCGCATGACGGCGCTGGCCCAGCCCGGGAGCTGGCACGCCCGGTTGCTCGCGACCCCGGCACCGCGCCGGCGGCGGTTGCCCAGCGACGTGGTGGCGGCACTGCTCGGCGCGGCCGTCGCCGCGGCAGGCTGGCTCTCCGTGGCGGCGGGCGTGGGCACGCCGGCCGCGCGGCACCCGGGGCCCGCTGTGTCCTGGCTGGTCACGCTGGTGGCAGTGGGCGGAACGAGCGCGTTTCTCGGGGTGTCGGTAATCGTGTTCGCGCTGGCGGGGCGCTGGGCCCTGATCGCCCGCCTGATCCTGGCCGCCGGAGTGGCGGCAGCCGGGTGCGTCGCGGCGGCACGCGGGCTCGGTGGTGGCCAAGAGCTCGCACCGCCGCTCGTGGCGGGCACGTTTGCGGGCGGCATGCTGGTCATCCGCACGCTGGCCGTCCCCGTACGGGCCTGGTCGTGGGCCATCGTCCTGGCCGGGACGGGAGCTCAGGTGGTGGCGGCCGGCCTCGTTCCGGCCGGAGCGCTCGCCGCGGCCGGGCTGGGCACCCTCACCGGGGCTCTCGTGCAGCTTGCCTTCGGCACGCCCTACGGCAGCGTCGGGCCGGTCAACGTGATGGACCTGGTCAGCCAGCTGGGGGTGACGGCCCGCGATGTCGGCCCGGCGCCGTACGCGCCGACCTGGGGCGTGGCGCGGTTCACCGCCGTGGACGGCGAGGGCCATCCGCTTGACATCGACATCTATGGCCGCGATGCCCCCGAAGGCCAGCTGCTATCCCGTCTGTGGCGTTTCGTGTGGATCCGGCATTCTGCCTTGGACCTGCGCCTTCGCCGGGCGGACCATGCCGGGCATGCGGCCGGGCTCATGCTCTGGGCGCGGGCACTGGATGTCGGGGCACCGGCCGTGGTCGCCGCCAGGCGCACCGGCCCGGCCGGCGATGTGGTGCTGGTGACACGCCCGCCGGCCGGACTGCCGCTTTCTGACCTGACAGCAGAAACTGTAAAGGACGCGGATATCTGTGCCGCCTGGCGGTCGCTGCAGCGCCTGGACGCCGCGGGCATCGCCGTCAACGCCGTGCGCGCCGACACCCTCGTCATCGGCGCCGGTCATCAGGTGGCGTTCACCGAGTTCGCCTGCGGCGAGGCCATGGCCGCGACCGAGAGCCGCCGCTGTGACGCCGCGTCGCTGCTCATCGCCACGGCCCTGGTGGCCGGCCCGCAGCGGGCGGTCGCCATCGCCGCTGGTGCCATGGGCCGCGACCGGGTCATCGAGCTGCTTCCCCTCATCCAGCCCCGGGCCATGCCGTCGCGCCCAGGCTGGCAGGCACCACCCCACCTGAAGAAGGACCTTGCCACGCTGCGCAGGGAAGCTGCGGCGTACCTCGGCATCGACCCGGTGGAGCCGGTGCCACTGGCCCGGGTCCGGCCTGCCCAGCTGGTGATGCTGGCCGCCACGTTCCTTGGCCTGTGGCTGCTCGTCCAGCAGTTCGTCGGGTTCGGCGAGATCGTTCCCGTGCTCGCTGGCGCGTCATGGTGGTGGGTGGCCGCCACCCTCGTGATCACACAGACCACCGCGGTCAGCGAGGCGGTGGCCATGTCCGGGGCGGTGCCAGCGCCCCTTCCCATCGGCCCGCTCGTGCTCCTGCGCATGGCCATGTGGTTCACCGGGCTGATCGGCGGGACCGCCGGCAGAACGGCCACGGTGGTGCGCTTTTACCAGCGGCGCGGCCTGGCCCCGGTCGTGGCCGTCAGCTCGGGCCTGATCTACAGCGTCGGCGGCTTCTGCGTCCAGGTCGTCCTCAGCGTTACGGCCCTGATCTTCGCCGGCGATGAGTTCCACCTCACGTCGGCCGGCCCGGCCTGGTCCGGGGCCGAGGTGCTCCAGCTTGTCCTCTACGCGATCGTGGCCGCTGGGCTCATCGGCGGGATCGCCTTCCACGTGCCCAAGGTCAGACGGCTGGCCGCCGCCCGCGTGCAGCCCCGGCTCGCGCCGGCCTGGGCCAACGTGCGCAACCTGGTCAACAACCCGGGCCAGCTCGGCCGCCTGCTGACCGGAGCCGCCGTGACCCAGCTCCTGCTGGCCACGGGCCTGTGGCTCGCTCTGCACGCGGTGGGAGCGTCGGCCTCGCTCGGAGCGCTGATCATCGTGTGCACGTTCACGTCCCTCCTCGGGGGCATTGCCCCGGTGCCGGGAGGCATGGGGGTCATGGAGGCCAGCTACATCTCCCTGCTGACGCTCCTGGGCATCCCCGAGGAGCTGGCCATCGCCGCGACCCTGCTCTACCGCCTCTGCACCACATATCTGCCCCCTATCTGGGGCTGGGGAGTGCTCGTGTGGCTGCGGCGTCACGATGAACTATGACCGCAGGCCGGCCGCGCGCACGGCGGTGAGCCTGATGCCGGGTC
>DATINY010000460.1:0-14023 GCA_035473755.1 Streptosporangiaceae bacterium | reverse complement strand
CGCATCATCGAGGGCGTGCCGGCGACCGCAGTACTCAAGGCACGCGGGCGCGTCACCGGCGTGCGCACCGCGCAGGGGGACATCCGCACCGAGGTGGTGGTCAACTGCGCCGGCATGTGGGCGCGGCAGTTCGGCGCGCTCGCCGGGGTGTCGGTGCCGTTGCAGGCCGCCGAGCACTACTACTTGCTCACCGACACCGTGCCGGGCATGGACGCGAACCTGGCCGTGATCGAGGATCCGGACAACTACGGCTACTACCGGCCCGAGGGCGACGGCATGCTGGTCGGCCTGTTCGAGCCGGTGGCGGCGCCCTGGTCGCTGGACGGGGTGGCGCGCGGCTTCTCGTTCGGCAAACTGCCGCCCGACTGGGAGCGGATGGAGCCCTTCCTCGGCCCGGCGATGAACCGGATCCCGTCGCTGGCCAAGGGCGCCCGGCAGCTCGGCGCGGCCGTCATCGAGGGCGTGGCCGCGACCGGCGTGCGGACCCGCGGGCGGCGGGTCAGCGCCGTCCTCACCGAGGCCGGCCCGATCGAGACCGACGTCGTGGTGAACGCGGCCGGCATGTGGGCGCGGCAGTTTGGCGCGCTGGCCGGGGTCGCCGTGCCGCTGCAGGCGGCCGAGCACTACTACCTGCTCACCGACACCGTGCCCGGCATGGACGCCGACCTGCCGGTGATCGAGGACCCGGACAACTACGGCTACTACCGGCCCGAGGGCGACGGGATGCTGGTCGGCCTGTTCGAGCCGGTGGCAGCGCCCTGGTCGCTGGATGGGGTGGCGCGGGGCTTCTCGTTCGGCAAACTGCCGCCCGACTGGGAGCGGATGGAGCCCTTCCTCGGCCCGGCGATGAACCGGATACCGTGCCTGGCCGAGATCGGGGTGCGGACGTTCTTCTGCGGGCCGGAGTCGTTCACCTCCGACGTCCGGCCGCTGCTCGGCCCGGCGCCCGAACTGGACGGCTACTTCGTCGCGGCGGGCCTGAACTCGCTGGGCATCCTGTCCGGCGGCGGGGTGGGCAGCATGGTCGCGCACTGGATCGTCGACGGGGTGCCGCCGGTCGACGCGACCGCCGTGGCCATCGACCGGACCGCGGCCTACGAGACGTCCCGCCGGTTCCGGGCCGAGCGCACGGTCGAGCAGCTCGGGGTGCTGTTCGGCGACGCGGTCTGGCCGTCCTGGCAGCCGTCGAGCGCGCGCAACGTGCGCCGGTCGGTGCTGCACGACCGGCTGGCGGCGGCGGGCGCGCACTTCGGCGTCTCGGCCGGCTGGGAGTACGCCGAGTGGTTCGCCGACGGCGAGGCGCCGGTGCCCCGCCTGGACTACCGGCGTCCCGCCTCGCACGCGATCGTCGGGCGCGAGCACGCGGCGGTCCGCGAGGCGGTGGGCGTGATCGACATGAGCCTGATGGCCAAGCTGATCGTGCAGGGGCCGGACGCGGCCGCCGTGCTCAGCCGGCTGTCCGCCAACGACGTGCTGCTCGCGCCGGGCCGGCTCGTCTACACCCAGTGGCTAAACGAATCGGGCGGGATCATCGCCGACGTCACGGTGACGTGGCTGGAGGAGGAGAAGTTCCTGGTCATCGCCAGCGACATCATCCACCGCCGGATCGAGCCGCTGATCAGGCGGGCGACGCGGGACGGCAAGGTGGTGACGGTCGCCGACGTCACCTCGGGCACGACCCTGCTGACCGTGCAGGGCCCGGCGTCGCGGGAGCTGATCGGCCGGCTGACCGACGCCGACCTGTCCAACGACGCGTTCGGCTACCTGACCGCGCGGCAGATCCACGTCGGTTACGCGCCCGTGCTCGCCATCCGGGTCACCTACGTCGGGGAGCTCGGCTGGGAGCTGCACGTGCCCGCCGAGTACGCGGCCGGGGTATACGACGACCTGGTGGCGGCCGGGGGGGACCTCGGCCTCCGGCCGGTCGGCCTGCAGGCCATGTCGAGCCTGCGGCTGGAGAAGGGCTACCGCGACATGGGGGTCGACATCGACAACACCGACAACCCCCTCGAGGCCGGGCTCGGGTTCGCCGTCGCGTGGGACAAGCCCGGCGGGTTCATCGGCCGCGACGCGCTGGTCAAGGCGCACGAGGAGGGCCCGCCCCGGGACCGCGTCGTCAGCCTGATCGTCGATGACCCGGCAATCGACCTGTTCGGCAACGAGCCAGTGTTCGCCGATGGCGCGTGGGCCGGGTACGTCCGGGCCGCCGCCTACGGCTACACGGTCGGCGGCCCGGTCGGGCTGGCGCAGGTCGCCTGCGACGACGGCGTCACCGGCCAGTGGCTCAAGGAGGGCGACTTCCGGGTGCGCACCCCGGATGGCGAGGTCCCCGCCCGGCTGCAGATCGCGCCGCCGTACGACCCGCAGCGGCTGCGCATCCTGGACCGCTGAGGGCGGGCGGCGTCCAGCGATGAGCCAGGTACCGACCGTGCGGGGCCCGGTCAGCAGCGCCGGACTGGGACCGACCTACATGCACGAGCACATCTTCACGCTCACCGCCGACGTGCAGCAGAACTACCCGCAGGAGTGGGGGAGCGAGGAGGCCCGTATCGCCGACGCGGCCGGCAAGCTGCGGGCGCTGGCGGCCCAGGGGATCGCCACCATCGTCGATCCCACCGTGGTCGGGCTCGGCCGGTACATCCCGCGGATCCAGCGGGTCGCGGAGCATGTGCCCGAGCTGAACATCATCGTCGCCACCGGCCTCTACACCTACGACAGCGTCCCCTTCTTCTTCCGGCACCGGGGCCCGGCCCTGAACGAGGTGCTGGGGACCGAGGTGCCGGACCCGATGGTGGGCATGTTCGTCGCCGACATCGTCGAGGGAATCGCGGGCACCGGCGTGAGGGCGGGCGTGCTCAAGTGCGCCATCGACGCGGGCGGCATGACACCGGGGGTCGAGCGGGTCATGCGGGCCGTCGCCGCCGCCCACCACCGGACTGGCGCGCCGGTAATGGTGCACACCCATCCCGGGTCCAGGGCCGGGCTGGAGGTCCAGCGGATGCTGTGCGACTCCGCGGGAGTGGAGCCCGGCCGGGTGCTGCTCGCCCATAGCGGCGACACGACCGACTGCGACCACCTGGCCGGGCTGGCCGACGCCGGCTTCACACTGGGGATGGACAGGTTCGGGCTCAACGTCGAGACGACGTTCGAGGCCCGGGCGGACACGCTGGTGGAGATGTGCCGGCGCGGGTATGCGGGGAGCATGGTGCTGTCGCAGGACGCGTCGTGCTACATCGACTGGATCGACCAGGAGGTCCTCCCCCTCATGACGCAGTGGCACTACCTGCATATCGGCGACGAGGTGTTGCCCTACATCCGCGACCGCGGCGTCACCGACGGCGAGATCGCCACGATGCTGATTGAGAACCCGCGCCGTTTCTTCGAGACCGCGGGCAGCGGCGGCTGACCGGCCGGCGATGAACGGGAGCGCGATGGACGGCGGCGAGAGCGCCGGGGTGGTCTTCCCGGCGGCGGCGGACGGGCGCCGGAGCACATCCGCGCTGGGCCGTACGGTGGTCGCCGACGCGCTCCGCCCGGTCGACCCGGCCGGGGCGCTCGGCGCCGAGCACGAGACCAACTGGCGCTCGGGGTACCTCGTGCACTTCCGGCGGCTCATCGAAGCGGGCCTGGCCTCGAAGCAGGCCTGGCTGGAGATCGCCCGCGGCGGGCTGGACTCGCTGCACACCCGGATGCGGGTCGCCGTGCCCGGCGGGGACGAGACCGGCCTCGGCTCCCTGCTGACCGCCCCCGCGCGGCACCGGTTCGTCACCGCGACCGTGCCCGGCACCGGCGAGGCGGAGCGCGAGTTCGCGCTGCCCTACCACGGCGACCGGCTGCGGGGGGACGCGCTGGCGCGCAAGCTGGACGCCTGGGTGACCGCCGGGATCATCGAGCCGACCTGCGCTGACGCGATCCGGGCGGTCGCGGCCCACCCGGAGTGGCTCTCCCTGCCCGGCCGGACGGTGGCGGTGCTCGGCGCGGGCGCCGAGATCGGCCCCCTGCCCGTCCTGCTCGGCTGGGGAGCCCGGGTGGCCGGGGTCGACCTGCCGCAGCCCGCCCTGTGGGACCGCGTGCTGCGGACCGCGCAGGACAGCGGGGGGACGCTGCTGGTCCCGGTCGCGGCGCCGTCGGCCGGCCGGAATGCGCCCGGCGAGAGGGGCATTGGGATCGCCGGAGACGCGGAAGGCGCGCCGCATGCGGGAGGCGCGCCGCATGCCGGGGGCGTGCCGGACGCGGTGGGCGGGGAGACCCTGGCCGGGCGGAGCGGCATCGACCTGGCCGGCGACGTGCCCGCCGCCGCGGACTGGCTCGCGGGCCTCGAGGGCCCGCTGGTGCTGGGCAACTACGTCTACGCCAATGGCGCGGCGAACGTGCGGGTCTCCGCCGCGGTCGATGCGCTCACTGTGCGCCTCCAGGCCGCGCGGGGCGACCTGGCGCTGGCGTTCCTGGCCACGCCGACCGACGTGTTCGCGGTGAGCGCCGACGCGGTCGCGCAGTCGGTCAGCGCCTACGCGTCCCGCTCCCGTGGCGCGAAGCTGGCCGGCCGGCCGCTGCGGACGCTGTCGGGCGGGCGGCTGCTGCGCCGCGCCTACCTGCCCGGCGCTGACCCCGGCATCAACGACAGCCTGGTCGCCCAGCAGGGTCCTAACTACGCGCTGGCCAAACGGCTGCAGCGCTGGCGGGCCTCGCTCGCCCGCGACGGCGGGGCCACGGTGTCCCTGAACGTCGCCCCGCCGACGCGCACCAAGTCGGTGGTGCAGAACCGGGTGCTGGCCGCGGCGTACGCGGGCGCGCACCGGTTCGGGGTGGAGGTCTTCGAGCCCGCCACGACCACGGTGCTCATGGCCGCACTGCTCGTGCACGACCTGCACACCGGCGGCGGCCCGGTGCACGATCATCCGTGGCAGGACGAGGCGTACGCGGCCGCGCCCGGCGGGCTGTGGCGGATCGCGTACGCGCCGCGGAGCGCGCTCGGGCTCGCCGCCCTGCTCGGCTACGGGGCGGCCCGGGGCTGACCGGCCGCACTCGGCGCCAGCGAGCCCTGAGCCCTTCGTCTTTCATGATCACGGAAACGAGTCAGTCATAGTGACTGAGAGGATTTCGTGATCATGCGGATGGGCGGCAGGGGAAGCGCGGCGGTGGGCTTGCGCCGCGAGCGGTGCCGTCGGCTACCGGCGGCTGGGGTCGCGGGCGCCGAAGATCGCGACGGCCACGATCCCTGCAGCGAACACCGCAAACGCGCACAGCGCCGCGCCGAGGTCGTGCGGGGGCCGGGCCGGCCAGATCCAGGGCGTGGTCCAGCCCTGGCTGAGCGCGGTCAAAGTGATCAGCAGGTAGGCCATCGGGCCCGCCCAGCCGAACGCGCCGCCCAGCACGGCCGCGGCCAGCAGGCCGGTGCCGGCCAGGCCGGCGAGGTCGCGGAGCACGGCCGCTGTGCCGCCGGGCAGTTCTCCACCCGTGGCCCCGGCGGCCAGCGCGCCGAACGCGGCCGCGGTGAGGGCCAGGGCCGCGGCCAGCCGCAGCCAGGGCAGCCACCGGCCGGTGGCGCGTTCCGGCTCCCCGAACGGGCCGTAGGTGGTGACCGCGATGACGGCGGCGGCCCCGGTCTCGATCACCAGCGGGAAGAACTGCTGGGCGGCGGGGCCGCCGGCGATGTTCCACCGCCAGTACAACGCCGCCCACAGCAGGCAGCCGAGCGCCGCCAGCAAGGCGAGCGCGGTCGGGACCCGGCGGCTGACCGCGTACAGCCGGGCCAGCCGCAGCCACTCGACGGCGGGGCTGGCCGCCGCCTGGGCCGGGACGGCCCCGGGAGATGAGCTCTGAACGCCGGCCGCGGTCATGGCAGCTGCGCCAGGGTCAGCTGCCCGGACCGCAGCGCGGCCAGGTGGGCGGCGAGCCAGGCGTGCCGGGCGGCCGGCGACAGCGCGGCCAGCCGCCGGGCCGCGGCGTAGGCCGGCCCGGTCGCCGGCCCGGGCGGGGGTCCTGGCCCGTTGCCCGCGTCCATGAAATTGGCCTGCGCCTTGAACGGCACACCGACCCCCTGCAGCAGGGCGGCCTGGACGGCCTGCTGGGCCGGTGTCCCGATGCCGTTGCCCGCGCCGACGAACGCGTGCACGGACAGCGCCTGCAACTGGTCAGCGAACTGTGTCTCGGTCTCTGGTCTACCGGTGAAACCGGTGAAGCCCGGCAGGGTGGCCAGCGCGTCCAGCGGCACGCGCAGCACTGGCGGACGGCCGCTGATCGTTACCGCCGGGTTGGCCTCACCCTCGCCGCTGGTGTAGGTCCCGGGCACCTGGATGGCCCGGGCCGGCGCGCCGGGCAGGCCGGCCACCTCGGCGAGCACCGGCCGCAGCGCGCCCGTCACGTCCGCCAGGTACTGGCGGTAGGCCGGGTTCAGGCACACCGGGGCCACGGTGGCCCGGCCGCAGACCGGGGTGTAGGGGATCGGCTGGTCGTTCGCCGCGTCGTGCAGCGCGGGGATGACCATGCCGTGCGGCCCGCGCCAGGCGGTACCGGCCAGCCCGACCGCGGTCCCGGCCGCGGCCACCCCGGCCAGGGTGACCACCGCGGCGGCCCGCCTCAGTCCTGGCCCGCCCGCCCCCGAGGGCAGGCCGAGCAGGCCCAGCACCGCGACCGCGATCCCGGCCAGGAACAACACCCGGGCGATCGGCAGATCGGGCAGGTAACGGTAGAAGACCCCGGACACAGCCTCGTAGTTGCCGTTCGAGTTGGTCGGCAAGATCAGCGCCCATCCGCTCTGCTGGGTGAACCCGATCTGTGACGACGTCAGGCAGGCGAGGAACGCGCCGAACGCGGCCAGCGGCGCGGCGAACCGGCTGGGGAAGAAGACGCCGACGGCGAACCCCGCCGCGCAGAACGCGGCCACGCCCACCGCGCCGACCGCCACCCACCACCACGGCGGCGACCCCCCAAGGCCCTGATGTTCGTAGACCCCGAACATGACGCCCACGAAGACCAGGTAGGCGCCCACCGCCCAGATGGCGGCCGCGGCCCAGGTGATGAGCTGGGCCACCCAGCGCGGCCGGGCGGTGGCCGTCACCAGGTCGGCCACGGCGCGCCGGCCGTCCCGCGACCCGATCCAGGCGGCCATGCCCGCGACGAACGGCCCGAAGTCGATGATGGTGTGGCCCTGGCCCATGTCCCAGAACGTACGCAGCGGCCAGATCGGCGGCTGGCTGATGCTGGGCCGGTAGGAGTCGAACCAGAACAGCGCGGCGATCAGCGGCAGGATCCACGGCATGGGGCTGCGGCGCAGTTCGATCCGCAGCAGCCGGGCGGCGGTCAGCGGGACCGCACGCGCGGCGCGCGGCGTCCCCGGCCGCACGGGGGCGTCAGTGGTGGCGGTCATGACCGGGCCGCCGTCACCGACCGCGCCGCCGCCAGCACCGCGCTGTAGCCGCGCTCGAGCGGGGCGTCGCCCGCCGCGCCGCTGCCCTCGCCGCGGGCGGTCAGCTCATCGGGGGTGCCGTGGAACACGATCTTCCCGGCGTCCATCAGCGTCACCTCGGTGCAGGCGGCGCCGACGTCCTGGACCAGGTGGGTGGAGACGATCACGGTGGCCCGCTGACCGAGGTCGCGCAGGAGGGCACGGAACGACACCCGCTGCTCGGGGTCCAGCCCGGCGGTCGGCTCGTCCAGCAGCAGCAGCTCCGGCCCGTTCACGATCGCCTGCGCGATGCCGACCCGGCGCAGCATCCCGCCCGACAGGGTGCGCAGCTTGGTGCTGGCCTTGTCGCCGAGGCCGACGTGCTCGATGGCGGCCGCCACCGCCCGCGGTACCTGCCCGGGGGGCATGTCCTTGAGCAGCGCAAAGTACTCGACGAACTCCGCGACCGTGAAGCCCGGGTAGTAGCCGAGGTTCTGCGGCAGGTACCCGAGCCGCCGCCGGATCTCCCGCCGCGGGGCGTAGGAGCGGGGGTCGCGGTCGAGCAGCCGCAGCTGGCCCGAGGTCGGCGGCAGCACGGTGGCCACCATCCGCAACAGCGACGTCTTGCCCGCCCCGTTCGGGCCCAGCAGCCCGAACACCCCCGGGCCGGCCTGCAGGCTCACCCCGGCCACGGCCTGGGTCCGGCCGAACCGCCGGGTCAGGTCGGTGATGTCGACGTTCATGACGTTCCTCTCGGGATCCGGGTCGCGAACAGGGCGACCGCGCAGCAGCAGGCCGCGAACAGCAGGTAGGGAAGCACCAGAGCGGAATCGGTGACCGCGGCGGTGTACTGCCCGACGGTGGCCCGCCCGGCCAGGACCATGATCACCCAGCCGGCGACGCCCGCCGCCACGCCCACGTTCGCCGACCTGGCCAGCGTCGCGGCCGCCAGCGCGATCGCGCAGGCCGCGGTCATCGGGACCAGCCAGCCGAAGGTCAGCGCCGCGGCGACCCCCGAGGCGGCCGAGGCGGCCAGCCCCAGCGCCGCGTTCAGCCCGAACACGGCCAGCGCCCGCACCAGCAGGACCATCCGGTCGCTGACCGCCATGCTGCGGGACAGCTCGAAGGCCGGGTCGATCCCCGGCCCGTAGGCGTAGGCGATGCCCGCCGCGGCGAGTGCGGGCGCGCACAGGGCAACGTACGGCGTCCCGGTCCCCAGGGTGGCCGCCACCCCGACGGCCAGGACCACCGCGGTGGCGATGATCCAGCCGAGCAGCAGCGACGGGGTGGCCACCAGCGCCCGGGCCAGGCCCGGCGAGCGCAGCAGCCGCGAGGCCAGGCGCTCCACCTGACCCGGGTCGCGGCGCCACACCCGCGCGGCCACCCCGGTCCACACCCGGCCCAGGTCAACGTCGGCCGGGACCGTGTCCCACGGCGCCGTTGCCCCGGGCGGCCGGGCCGCATCCATGTCGCTCATCGCCACCCTCCCTCCGCCGTCGCGCCTCCGCGCAGCGCCGCCCGCAGCAGCCGCCGGGCCCGGTGGGCGCGGCTTTTCACCGTGCCCGGCGGGACCCCCAGCAGCGCCGCCACCTCCGCCACCGGGCGGTCCTCCACGTACAGCAGCCGCCACACCTCGCGTTCGGGGCCCCCGGGCGGTCCGAGCGCGGCGACCGCGGCCGCCAGGTCCGCCCGGGCCAGCGCCACCTCCGCCGGGTCGGCCGCCTGGCGTGCGCCCGCCGTGACTTCGTCGGGCAGCGCGGCCACGGCCGGGCCACGGCGGCGCAGGAGCAGCGCGGCCTGCCTGCGGGCGATGCCCCACAGCCATCCCCCCGCCGCGCCGCCGGGCCGGTAGCCACCCGCGCCGCGCCATACCGCGAGGAACGTCTCCTGCAGCCCGTCCTCCACCTCGGCGGCGGGCAGCACCGCGCGCAGCCGGGCCGCCAGCCACGGCGCGTGCCGGGAGAACAGCTCCCGCAGCGCCGTGTCATCGCCGGCCGCTACCCGGGCGACCAGCCCGTCGTCGTCCATCGCACTTCTATTGCAACCCAGCGGCGGCCGGTTCGCGCCAGCCGTTATGTATCCCGTGACGGGCCGGGCCCGGCCGTGCGGCCGGCCGGAGGTCGGCCGGTGACGGCACTGGTGTTATTTGCCGCAGGAATTCGAGTATTCCCAGGACGCCGGGTCGGATGGCCGGCCGGTCTGGACAACCTCGGCGAGCTGCCCCCAGGCCTGCCACAGCGGCGGCGCGAGGAACCCGATGGCCATGCTGCGCATCGAACCGGGAATGTCGGTCCGCAGCCGGCATCGTCGATCGGCCGCGGGACGCACCGGCCGGAGATGAACGCGGGCCGCATAGCGGGCATCTGGCGGGATCCCCGTCCGTCAAATCCACCTCCGCCGACGCCTTTGCTCCACCGGGCTGGCATTATGGGATGTGATGAGTAACGCAAGTTCCCGCCGCTTTCCCGTGACCGTTACGCATCTCCCGGTCATGCGTTGCCAGATCTGTCACCGCACCGTCGCGTACCGGCCCGGCAAAGCGAGCGAAGTCCTAACCGAGCACTACCGGCGGGCCCACCCCAAGGCACTCGAACGGCCTTCCCGGTAGGGAAGCCGGCCGCGGGGTTCCCCGGTGCCCGGGGTTCCCGGCCGCCCGCGGACGCCGCGGGACGGGCGATTCCGCCATGCCCTGGCGCCTGGCCGATATTGGCGTTTCAGCTTTCGCGCTTCAGCTTGCGCCAGCCGCCGGCCCGGTTGTTGGCAATGATCTGCCTGAACATGGCGGAGAGGGCGGGCGCATTGATGGTTCCACCCTGGCGGATGGCCACGGTACGGGCGGTCTTGTTGTCATGGCCGCCGGTGATGATCCCTTCGGGATCAGGAACGATGCCGCCGTCATAGAGAAAAACGTTGACGTGGTCCTTCGCCGCCAGCAGGGCACAGATGTTGCCCTGCAGCACGAAGTACGGCTGGCGGGTGCGCTTGATGGTTTCGGCCACCTCGGCGTCGGCGCCGTGGACCAGGTCGCGTACCTCACGGCAGATGGCCTGCTGCCAGTCGGGCAGGGCACCGATATAGGCGTCGACACGCGGGTCAGCGGCGTATGTCATGGCCGTACCCACCCTAATGGGGGCGGGGCGGGACAACGTAGCGTGGCGCCGTGACCGCCGATGATCTTCCCCTGCCCACGTTGCTGTCGCGGCTGCTGATCGCGTTCACCATCGAGTTCGACAACGAGGCCGAGCACCGGCTGGAGCACCGCACGACGCGCGGCGCGGCGGGCGGCACGGGCCGTGGCCCATGGCTGGTGTCGCAGGCGATGTGGGCCAACTTCATGCAGTTCGTCGGAGCGGACGGGGTGCCGCTGCGCGAGGTTGACGACCTCGCCCGCATCACCAACCTGGCCGGCCTGCAGCGGTGGGGGTACGTCACGGTCGGGCCGGACCCCGCGGATGGGCGGCCGGCGCCGCCGCGCCGCGACTGGATCGTCAAGCCCACCCGCGCCGGCCGCCGGGCGCAAGAGATGTGGGAACCGCTGGCCGGCCTCATCGAGGACCGCTGGCGCGCCCGGTTCGGCGGGCCGGCGATCACCGTCCTGTGGGACGCGCTGCAGCCACTGGCCACCCGGCTCGGCGCCGGGCTGCCGCGCTACCTGCCGGTCGTGAATAACGAGATGTTCGCCGACATCACGCGCCTCCGGCCGCGGCCGGCCGCCGGCGGAAGCTCATCCGCCGACCTGTCGGTGCTCCTGTCCCAGGTGCTGCTCGCGTTCACCCTGGACTTCGAGCGCGACTCGGCGGTGTCGCTCGCGATAGCCGCCAACGCGCTGCGGGTGCTCACCCCGGGAGGGATCCGCATCCGCGAACTGCCGTACCTGACGGGGGTGTCGAAGGAGGCCCTCAGCATGGCGGCCGGGATCCTCACCCGCCGGTCATGCGCCGAGACCGGGCCGGACCCGGCGGCCAGCCGGGGAACGGTGATCCGCCTCACCCCGCGGGGCCGGTCGGCGCAGGACGAGTACCTCGGCCTGCTGGATGCCGTCGAGCAGCGTTGGCGGGCGCGGTTCGGCCCCGCCGCGATCGACACGCTCCGGCGGTCGTTGCTGTCGGTCACCGGGCAGCGTGACGGCGGCCGGCCAACGCTCGCGCTGGGGCTGCGGCCCTACCCCGACGGGTGGCGGGCGACGGGGCCCTACCTCCGCCAGACCACCGCCGTGCTCAACGACCCCGGAGCTGCGCTGCCCCACTACCCGATGGTGCTGCACCGTGGCGGATGGCCCGACGGCAGCTGACACCCGATGCCGGCGGGGCCGCTGGGCTGGGCTGCGCCGGGCCGGCCGGGGCAAGATGGAGCCGTGATCGGACGCCTTCACCACGTGATCGTGGACTGTCCCGACCCGGTTGCGCTCGCGGGGTTCTACTCCGAGCTCCTCGGCCTGCCCATCACCTGGCAAGAGGAGGACTTTGCCGTCGTCGCACGCGATGACAAATCCTCGGGCATCGGGTTCCAGCTGGCGCCCGATTTCCAGCCGCCACAGTGGCCCGGCCCAGGCCGGCCGCAGCAGATCCATTTCGACGTCATGGTCGACGACGTCGACGCCGCCGAGCCGCGCGTGCTGGCGCTGGGTGCCCGGCGGCTGACGGGCGGGGACGGCGGCTCACGGGTATATGCCGACCCGGCCGGGCATCCTTTCTGCCTCATACCCCGCCCCGGCTGGGCGGCGCCGATCGGCGACGCCCAGCCGGGAGTGGCATAGCGGAATGACCCAGGGAGCCGATATGACCGACCGGCCAGTGATCCTCATCACCGGCGCCACCGACGGCCTGGGCCGGGCTCTGGCCCAGGCGCTCGCCGCCGACGGGGCCACCCTGATCCTGCACGGCCGGGACCAGCGAAGGCTCGACCGCGCCGCCGATGACATCGGCGATGCCGGGGGTGCGGACCGCCCCCGCACCATCCTGGCCGACCTGGCCGAGCTGGCCCAGGTGCGCAGGCTCGCCGCTGACGTGCGGCAGGCGACCGACCGGCTCGACGCGCTGGTGAGCAACGCGGGCATCGGCGGCGGCCAGCCCGACGGGCACGATCGCCGTACCAGCGCCGACGGGTACGAGCTGCGGTTCGCCGTGAACTACCTCGCCGGGTTCCTGCTCACCCTGGAGCTGCTCCCGCTGCTGCGGGCGTCGGCGCCGGCCCGCATCGTTAACGTCGCCTCTATCGGCCAGCACCCACTCGATTTCAGCGACCTCATGCTCGAACGCGGCTACAGCGGGATCCGTGCCTACGGCCAGAGCAAGCTCGCCCAGATCATGTCCGGGTTTGAGCTGGCCGGCCGCGTGCCCGGCGGCGAAGTCACCGTCAACAGCCTGCACCCGGCGACCTACATGCCCACCAAGATCGTCCTGGATGAGATCGGGCACAGCATCGACAGCCTCGAGGAGGGTGTCGATGCGACCCGGAGGCTGGTCAGCGACCCCGCCCTGGCCCAGGTCACCGGCCGGTTCTTCGATCGGACCCGCGACGTCCGGGCCAACTCCCAGGCCTATGACGCCCGCGCCCGCGCCGAGCTCTGGAACCGCAGCCTGCAGCTCACCGGGCAAGCCGACCCGGCCTGACATTCCCTGGCCGTGGACCCGCCAAGGCGGCTGGAGGACCCGGGGCCGCTCAGGCCCCTGGATGGCCGGCCGCGGTCAGCCGGGTTCAGCCACCGCTCTTGCGGCGGAACGAACGCCGGCTCCGGGCCGGGCCGTGAGCACCGTGGATCTTCCCGGTGTCCTTGCTCCCGCGGCCGCGGCCGGTGTCGGCCTCCTTGGCGCGCTTGCGTTCCAGCGCCTCACGGAACTTGCGCTTCGCCTCGTCCTCGGGACTCGCATCGTCCCCGGGACTCACCTTGCCCCCGGGACCCGCCTTGTTCCCAGGACTCGCCTCGTCCTCGGGGCCTTCCGGCCCCGACGCCGTGTCAGCCATACCGGCCTCCTGCCGCCCGTGGATACTCCACAGCCTCGCACATCTGGCATGGCCGGCCGCCAGCCATTCCGGTGCCCCGCGGCCGCCGGCCCCTGGGATCAGAAGGGGATGAACGGCAGGCGCGTCCCGGAGTGCTCCGCACTGACCGTGGCATCGGGCGGTGCCTCCTGCCGGATCTGCTCGGCGAGCTCGCGTGCGTCATCCTCATTGTTGGCGCCGACGACCAGGAACCTCCAGCGCCGGATGACCGTCCGGCCTTCGCTGCGCAGCTTGTCCGCCAGCGCGACCGCCTCGTGGTGCGACGGAAACTCAACCCTGGCTTCCCACTTGGCGGTCCCGGCGGCCAGGGACTCAGCGGTTTCGGCGTCCTCAAGCCGCTGGTGCTCCGCCTCGCGTTCGGCCTCGGTCCGCGGCAGCGCGACGTCCGGGTCCTCCCATTCCTCTTCGATGGGGTGCCAGCGGTGCAGGGCGAACTCGGCCTGGATGCCCTGGCTGGCCAGGACGTCGCGGGCGACCCGCTCGGCGTCCCTGGCCGCGTTCTCGGTGCCTGCGTACAGGAAGACCTGCGAGTCACCCGCGCCGAAGGCGACGCTGCGCCCAAGCTGCCGGCGGACATCTTCTTCCACCTCATGCGAGGAAAAGGACCGCTGCGCTTGTTCGAGGTGGGCCGGG
>DATINY010000459.1:0-4453 GCA_035473755.1 Streptosporangiaceae bacterium | reverse complement strand
CGCCCTGCCAGCGCCGCACTGACGCCGGTGGCGGGGCGGCGCCGCCGAGCGGCACGATCCGCGCGTCGTGAATCATCTCGTTGAAGATCACGATGTGATCACCGGCCCGACCCCGGCCACGATCGCGGTCAGCTCGGCCGGGCTCGCGCCGGCCTGTGCCAGCACCTTCTCGATGTGGCCCGCCAGCAGCTCTCCCTGCCGCCGGGCGTCCACCGTCGTCATCTGCGCCAGCACGCGGTCCCCGTCGTGGACGGCGACCGTCACGGCGGGCGTCGCGGTGTCGAACGCAAGCAGCAGCACGGTTGCCCAGCGTAGGGCATGCGCGCACGGTCTTGAGCCGCTGGCCGCGGGCTGGCCGGAAGCGCGCGCCGGTTCCCGCCGGCGGCCCGGGCGGGGCCCCTAGCGCATCCCGGCAATGACGTCCCTGGCCGCGGCCACCGCCGCCGCCCGCAGCGCGAGCGGGGACACGGGCTGGTAGCCGCCGCGGGCCCGTGCGGGGCCCTGGGAGACGACCGTGATCAGCACGTTGCGGTCCCTCACCACCACCGTCAGCAGGTTGGTCTTGTCCCCGCCCGCCGCCGGCACCTGCAGCGCGGCGAGGGCGCTGCTGCCGAGCCCGGGAAGCTTGACCACCGTCGCCCTGGGCAGGTGGGTTGCCCGTGGCGGGTGTGTCTTCGCCAGGCTGGCCTGCTGGTAGGCGTCCTTCGCGGCGAAGGTGGCGCTGCCATTGCCGCTGGCCAGCCCGCTGGGGGCGTAGGCACGCACGGTCACTTCCAGCACCCGGTACATGGGCTTGGCGTCCAGCGTCCAGTCGCACAGGCTCTGCGCGCTGCCGTAGAGGGATCTCGGGGTGACCACCCGCCGGCTGCCCGGCAGGTACTGGTTCAGCGTTGCCGCCGTCACCGCCGAGCAGGCGTTCGGCACGGTCTTGAACTCACCCGGCTGGAACGTGGTGACCATGGACTCCGGCGCCGGCTGAGGGCGGGGGCGGTGGAGGTACTCGTACCCCACCCCGGCGACGATGAGCAGCACGGCCACGAAGGCGCCGCCCCAGATGTACGCGGCCCGGCGGCCCCGTCGCGCGTCGGCCGCGGCCCGCCCGCGGGCGCTGCGCCCGCGCCCGCCCGATGGGACGTCAACGTCCGGTGCCCGGCGCCGGGCCTGCCGCCCGGTGTCCGCCTCCCCGTTGGTGCTGCCCGGCCGGCCCCGGGGCCGGCGGCGCTCACGTTCGTCATGGTCCGCCCGGCGCGGGACCGTTCCGGGTACCGCCCATGGCGGGTACTCCTCGTCGTCGGCGTAGTCGCCGTCGGACCAGTCACGGCGCGGGGGGCCAGGCGGCACCCCGCCGGACCGAGGGGGAGGAGGCCCCTGCTGAACCACGGTGCGCCTCCGGGAGGGGATCGGACCATGCCTGACGGCGCATAGCACCCAAGCCTGGGCGGCCATCTACCAGCGGGCCGACCAGGCGAGGTAAGGATGCGCGAACCGTCAAGGTGAGGACGCTCGAACTATAAAGCCTGCGGCCCACGGTGGTGGGCCAGACACACATACCGGCTCCCGGGAAAGGATCATCAGCCACCTCTCACGGCTTTTCGCCATGATCATGTCTGATTTGAGATGATTTCGCCCACCAAATCGGTACAAGAAGGCCGATGCGCCAGCCAGCCGTGCCACCACCGGCGGACGGCTGCCTGGCGGGCGTTCTTCCGGCGGGTACGCCGCCGGCCTGCCCGTCACCGGAGGCGGCCGCGCTTCCGGCAGGCGGGAGGCCATCGACGCCTTCCCACCTGGCGCCGTGGCCCTCCAGCCGTACCGTCCGCGGTTCCTGATCCGGCCCAGGCTCCCGATCCGGCCCGGGCCCGTTATCCGGGCTGGTCCCGTCATCCAGGCTGGTCCCGTCATCCGGCCCGGGCCCGTCATCGGGGCTGGTCTCGTTAGCCGGGCCGGCCCCGCTGGGCACGCCTCCCGGCCCGGGGCCGGGGGCGGCCAGGGCAATGCTGACGTCCAGGCGGTCGGGGGCGAGACCCTCGACCAGGCCCCCGCCCCACTCGACCACGGTCACCGACGTCTCCAGGCTGGCGTCGAGATCCAGGTCGTCCACCTCGGCCGGGCTGTTGAGCCGGTAGGCGTCGGCGTGCACCAGGGCCGGACCGCCGGTCAGGGAGGGATGCACCCGCGCGATCACGAAGGTGGGCGAGGTGACCGGCCCGCGCACCCCCAGGCCGGCCCCGATCCCCTGGACGAGGGTCGTCTTGCCCGCCCCCAGGTCCCCGCTGAGCACCACCAGGTCACCCGGCAGCAGCACGGCCGCCAGCCGCCTGCCCAGCGCCAGCATGTCATCGGCGTTCGCTGCCGTGAGTTCTTCACGCATGACCGGCCCGCCTCCCGCCCCGCCGCCCCGCGTCGCGCCGCCGGTCACGCCGACCGGGGCAGGTTGGCCGCCCCGACCTGGGCGAGCATGCCGGTGATCGCGTCGTTGACCAGGCCGGGCCGCTCCAGGATGACCGCGTGGCCGGCACCCGGCACCCAGATGAGGTGGGAGCCAGGAATGTCCATGGCCAGCTCGATGCCGAGCCGCGGCGATATCAGCCGGTCCTTCTCGGCGACCATCACCGTTGCCGGCGCCCGGCCGACCGTGGCCAGCGCGTCCCGCTTGTCGCACAGCAGCAGCGCCTGGCCGAACCGGGCGACCACCTCGATCGGGGTGGCACCGACCATCTCCCCGAGAAAGCTGATCACGGCCGGGCTGACCTCGCCGTCCCCGAACCCGAAGACCCGCGAGCCCAGGAACGCCAGATCGGTCATTTGCCGGCTGCGCTCCACCAGGATGGCGCGCCTGCCCTTGGCGGCGCCCGCGAGCACCCCCGGCAGCGCCTTGCTCAGCAGCGGGCGGATCGGGGCCGGCATCCATGGGCTGCCGCTGTCCAGGCCGCGGGCGGTGGTGTTGATGAGCACCGACCCGACCACCTTGGTCCCGAACAGGTCCGGGTGCTGCTGCGCGAGGGCCATGATGGTCATGCCGCCCATGGAGTGGCCGACCAGGACCACCTGGGCATCACCCGGCGTGACGGCGTCGAGGACCGCCTTGAGGTCGGCGCCGAGCTGGTCGATGCTGGCGGCGCCGGACTCTGAGCGGCCGGACCTCCCGTGATCGCGCTGATCCCAGAAGACGAGCCGGTGATCAGCCAGATCACGGCGCTGGAAATGCCAGCAGTCCTGATTCAGCGTGTAGCCATGACAGAAAACGACGGTGACGGGCGCTGCCGCCGGCCCGTTCAGCTCAACGTGCAGCGCCACCCCGTCCTCGCTGAGCACGGTAAGCGGGCGCCCGCGCAGCCTCCCGAACGGCTCGGTGGACTCCGGGTCGCCGCGGCCGCGGATCCGCGCGACCGCGATCCGCTCGGCGGCCACGATGGCCCCCGCGCCCGCCGCCGTCGCGCCCGCGATCACCCCGGCTGCGCCGGTGATCCGCCGCCAGCTCGCCATACGTCCTCCCGCTACCTGCCAGTCCGGATCTGCCCGAGAGCGGCCCTGCGCAGGCTACTGTCCTCACGGAGCGGCGCCTGACGCCGGCTGACACAGTTACGCGGGGGACGCCGGGATACGGGAATCGTGCTCATCTGCTACTCCAGAGTAGCTTCTGGGCGTCCGCCCACCGAACCTGGTCACGATCTCATACGAGATCGTCCCCAGGGCGTCGGCCCAGTCCTGGGGCGTAGGCTCGCCCGCGTCGCCGGGCCCGAACAGCACGACCTCGTCCCCCTCCCGGGCGGCCTCGTCCCCGAAGTCCACCACGAACTGGTTCATGCACACGGTGCCGGCTATCGCCCGGCGCCGTCCCCGCACGTGCACTTCAGCCAGGCCGAACGCCCCGCGCGGGACGCCGTCGGCGTAGCCCAGCGGGACCAGCCCGAGCGTGCTCGGGCCGGGGGTGATGTACCGGTGGCCGTACGACACCCCGGACCCGGCCGGCACCTGCTTGACCTGGATCAGCCGGGCTCTGACCGTCATCGCGGGCCGGAGCCAGCCGGGTGGGCCGCCGGGCAGCGTGGACAGCCCGAACACACCGCCGCCCGTCCGCACCAGGTCGAACCAGGTCTGCGGCAGCGTCAGCGTGGCGGGCGTGTTGGCCAGGTGCCGCACTTCGGGTTTGGCGCCCGCCTTCTCCGCCAGGGCGACCGCGTCACGGAACGCGGCGAGCTGGGCGTCGATCGACGGATGACCGGGCATGTCCGCGCAGGCCAGATGGGAGAAAATCCCGATGATCGCGACATCCCCGGACGCCTCGGCGGCCAGGGCCGCGCCCACCACATCCGGCCACGCCTGGACGGTGGCACCGCCGCGCGACATCCCGGTGTCCGCCTTCAGGTGCAGCCGGGCCGGGCGGCCCGCCCGCCGCGCCGCCGCCGCGATCTCCTCGACCAGCCCGGCCGTCCCGGCGGACAGATCCACC
>DATINY010000458.1:0-5341 GCA_035473755.1 Streptosporangiaceae bacterium | reverse complement strand
ACTGGTCGAGGACACGATGGGCACGTTCGCGGAGGGGCTGGCGACCCGGAGCGCGTTCGAGCTGCCGCAGCAGATCATGTGGGAGCGGCTGGACGACTTTGTCCTGGTCTCCGACGATGCGCTGCGGACCGCCACCCGGGTGATGATCGAGAAGACGCGCAACCTCGTCGAGCCGGCCGGCGCGGCCGCGCTGGCGGCGGTGCTGGGCGCTCCCGGGCGGTTCGCGGGCCGCAAGGTGGCCGTCATCTGCAGCGGCGGCAACATCAGCCCGGCGCAGCTGCTGGAGCTGTGGCCCCGGGACACTACCTGAGTGGGAGCCGGGCCCGGCCGCTGAGATCGCTGTCGCCTTACCCCTGGCTGGCCTGGATCACCGGCGGTCCGGCCGCGGCCGCCCTATGCCGCAACGGAACCGGCGTCGGCCGGCGGCGCGTCGCGAAGCCAGACGAACTGCTCGATCCCGGCCAGCCGCAGCGCCAGCCGCTCGTACCGGGGGAAGGCGGGCAGCGCCGCCGCGCGGTCGACGATCACCGGGTCGGTCACCGTGTGGTCGCGGCCCCGCCAGGTGATCACGCATCGGCCGGCCGCCCGGATGTTGCGGTACCAGCCGGCCGCCTCGCCGAACGTCAGCGGCATCACGAACCCGCCGCCGGCGGCAGGCCGGATTCCCAGCGGCGTGGCGTACTCCCGGCCGGTCCGGCGCCCCCGATGGTGCAGGACCCCGAGCACCGGCATGTGCCGGCCGCCGGCGAACCGCAGCACCAGCGGGTTGACCACCCGGGCGGCGGACCTGATCAGCCGCCGGGCACGTGGTCCCAGGCGGAGGGAGTTCGGGACGGGTGCACGCTGCAGGTGTTCGGCGGACATCGGGGACCTCCTAGGGCTCGATCGTGAGATGCCGCAGCTTGGCCGGGTCGGCGACCAGGTTCAGCTCGGCGATCCGGCCGCCCACGATGGTGAACCCGATCACCGCGACCGGGTCGTCGTGGGTGCCGAACAGGGCACCGGCCTCGCCGTTCACCCGCACCGGCCGGGCCAGGTTCACGAACCGCGGCGCCGTCCGGAGGACGTGCCCGGCCACCGCGCCGGACCCGGCCAGCGGCGGGCGGGCGGGGCTGCCCGGGCCGAGATCCGCGCGGAAGACCACGCCGGGGTCGAGGACCTCTACCAGGGCCTCGAAGTCCCCGGTCCGCGCCGCCGCCAGGAAGGCGTCGACCACCCGGCGCTGCAGCGCGACGTCGCGGTCCGGCTGCGGGGCGGCCTGCACCCGGCGGCGGGCCCGGCTGGCGAGCTGGCGGGCCGAGTCCGGGCTGCGGTCGACCACCCGGGCGATCTCGTCGAACGGCACCGCGAAGACGTCGTGCAGGACGAACGCGAGGCGCTCGGCCGGGCTGAGGCTCTCGAGCACGACCAGCAGCGCGAGGCCGATCGAGTCGGCCAGCACCGCCTGCTGCTCCGGGCCGCCCTCGCCGGGCTCGCCGACCAGCGGCTCGGGCAGCCAGCTGCCCGTTGCATACTCGCGCCGGGCCTTGCGGGACCGCAGCATGTCCAGGCTGATCCGCCCGACCACGGTGGTCAGCCATGCCCGCAGGTCATCGATGGCGCCGGTGTCGCTGTGGCCGAGCCGCAGCCAGGCCTCCTGCACCGCGTCCTGCGCCTCGCTGACCGAGCCGAGCATGCCGTAGGCGACCGCCTGCAGATGCTGGCGGTTCTGCTCGAACTGCTCGGCCAGCCAGCCCTGTTCGGTCATCGGTCTTTCCTCACGTCCATGAGCCGTCGCCCACAGGACGTTCCGGCGCCGTCATTTGTGACGGCCCCAGGGCGCCGTCATTTGTGACGGCCCCCAGGTAGATTCTGGCTGCAGGACGGGCCCGCCAGGCGCACGGAGGGGGGATCGGCCGCTGTCCCCACCGATGCTGCTTCGCGGCGGCCTGATCGTCGACGGGATCGACGCCGCCGCGGTGCCGGGCGATGTTCTCATCGTCGGGCCGGTCATAGCCTCGATCGGCGCCGGGGATCCAC
Organism: Streptosporangiaceae bacterium; assembly: GCA_035473755.1. Taxonomy (GTDB): domain Bacteria; phylum Actinomycetota; class Actinomycetes; order Streptosporangiales; family Streptosporangiaceae; genus UBA9676. The sequence goes on along the minus strand of DATINY010000458.1, from coordinate 3,322 downwards.
CGGCCGGCTGCGAGGTGATCGACCTGCCCCCGGGGAGCGTGGTCTGCCCGGGATTCATCGACGCCCACGCCCATGCCGAGGGGCCGCTGCTGGCGGCCGGGCGGGTGGACGGCGCCCTCGCCCAGGGCGTGACCACGCTGGTGGTCGGCCAGGACGGGCAGTCGTGGATCGGCGCCACCGCGGCCACCGCGCGGTACCTGAACCGCTACTTCGCGCCGGTCAACGGCGCGCTGGACCCCCCGCGCGGCCTCAGCCTGGCCGCCTACCGGGAGGCGGTGGCCGGCCGGCTGACGCAGAACGTCGCCGTCCTCGCCTCCCAGGGCACGATCCGGCACAACGTCGCCGGCCTGACCCGCCGCCCACTCGATCCCGCCGAGCGGGCCGCCGCGCGGCGCGAGGTCGAGAACGCGCTCGCGGAGGGGGCGGTCGGCCTGTCCAGCGGGCTGGACTACCTGCCCAGCCGGTTCGGCGCCGCCGGGGAGATCGCCGACATCGCGCGGCCGCTGGCGGGCGCGCAGCGCCCGTACGTTTCGCATCTGCGGGCCTATGGTGGCGACGTCGGGTCCGGGCTGGATGAGCTGGTGGCGGTGGGGCGCGGCGCCGGGGTCCGGGTCCACGCCAGCCATCTGTGGGGCAGCCCGGCCGGCATCGCGGCGGCGTTCCGGGCAGCGGACGCCGCGGGCGTCGGCGTCAGCTACGACATGTACCCCTACCGCAGGTCCAGCACGATCCTGGCGTCGCTGCTGCTGCCACCCGACCTGCAGGCCCGCGGCCCGGAACACACGCTCGCCGCCCTCGCCGATCCACGCGAGCGCGCGGCGCTGCTCGCCGGGGACAAGTTCACCGACCAGTACCTGCAGAACGTTTATCTGGGCCGCGTGCCCGCCAGCGCTGCGGAGCTGGCCGGGCAGCCGGTCACCCGGGCGGCGGCCGCCCGCGGTTCGCGGCCGGCCGGGGAGTGGGTCATCGACCTGCTGATCGAGGCCGGGCTGAACGTGGGCGGGCACCTGGACCGGCCGGCCCTCAGCGACGGCGACCTGGCCTGGCTCATGTCGGGAGAGCGGCACTGCGCCGGCTCGGACGGCATCTACCAGGGCCAGCATCCCCACCCCCGCGGCTACGCGACGTTCGCCCGCCTGGTCGCGCACTATCTGCTGGCCGGCCCGGAAACCGGGTACCAGCAGGCCGCCCGCCACCTGTCGGCGAACGCCGCCGACGTCTACGGGCTGCGTGACCGGGGACGTCTGGCGCCCGGCATGGCCGCCGACATCTGCGTCATCGGCCCCGGCGGGCTCACCGTCCGCGCCACCTACGACGCCCCCCGCGAGCTGGCGGCCGGGGTGGACCTGGTGATCGTGAACGGCGCCGTCACCTGGCGCGACGGCCGGGCTCTGACGGCCGGGTTCCCCGGCCGGGTCGTCAGCTGAGGCGGCCGCCCGGCGAGGGCGCAGCCTTCGCAAGACCCGGCCGCCGGTCTCCGGCCCGGCCGGGGCGGCAGGGGGCGTTACCCGGCGGGGACCGGGAATGATCGCATGGCGGCAGGACCCCGCCGCCGGCCCCGCGGAAGGATTGAGCCGATGGCCGATGACGAGCAGAGCACGCCTGGCCCGGTCCCGGGCCTGGTCCAGGAATTCGCCGCCCAGCTCCGCGGGATAACCGAGGGGCTGGAGGGCCTGGCCGGCATCCGTGACCGCTTCCCGCCCGCGCCCGGCGCGTTTCCGTTACCTGGCACCCTGTCCGCGGCCCAGCTGGCGTCGATCGCCGACAGCATCACCGCACAGCGGCGCAGCATCGGGGCGCTGAGGGCGCAGCTGTCCTCGTTCGATGAGCAGCTTGCCGTGCTGGAGCAGGTCCTCGGCCCGCTCGCCGAGTGGAGCGGCAAGTGGGCCGAACTCGAACAGCGGCTGCTGAACCTGGGCAGGCGAGGGCCCGGCGGTTCCGGCCGGGCCCAGCCCGGTACCGGCTAACCCACCGGCTGGCCCCACCGGCCGCGGTGCACGACATCCGCCAGCGGCTTGCGCCGGCTGCTCACGTCGCGCGGTGGCTCGTCGCTGTAGCCGATGGAGATCGCCCCGATCGGGGTGAACTGCGGCGGCACGCCGAACGCCTCGCGGAAGACGCCGATCCGGTCCATCGGGAGGCCGAAGAAACAGGCACCTAGTCCCGCGTCCACCGCGGTCAGGAGCATCAGCAGCGACGCGAACCCGGTGTCGATGTCCCAGTACGGGGCGGGCCACCAGGCGTCCGACCGGTCGGTGAAGCCCTTGTCCGGCAGGGCGTAGCGGTCCAGGTAGGCGTCCTTGTTCGAGAGTGGGACGATCAGCAGCGGGGCGTCCACGCTGGCGGCGAACCATCCCTCGGGGCCGGTCTCCGGGCGCACGGCGTCGCGGAACCGGGCCACGTCGGCCGGGCTGTCCAGCACCAGAAAGCCCCAGCCCTGGGAGAAGCCCGCGGAGGGCGCCCGCAGGCCGTTGTGCACGATGCGGTCGACCACATCGGGTGGCACGGGCCGGCCGGTGTGGTAGCTGCGCACCATCCGCCGGCGATGGACAACATCCTGAAACTCCATGGCATCACGGTACCGATGGGGGCCATGAAGGTGCAGGCCGGTGGTTAGCCGGGCGGGGTGGCGCGTGGCGGCCGGCCGGGCCTGCGCATGGCTCCGACCCTGCCGGGCAGCCGCCCGGCGTCGGCCAGCGCCTGGCGCAGGAGAAACTCGATCTGGGCGTTGGTGCTGCGCAGCTCGTCGGCGGCCCACCGGGCCAGGGCGTCATGGACCGCCGGATCCAGGCGCAGCAGGATGCTTTTTCGCTCGCTCACCGCGGTAACCGTGCCTGCCTCACTGGTAGAGGGAGCCGGTGTTGATGACCTGCTGGGTGGCCTGCTCGCTGCACAGCACGACCAGCAGGTTCGACACCATGGCCGCTTTTCGCTCCTCGTCCAGGTCGATGACGCCCTCGTCCTTGAGCCTTTGCAGGGCCAGCTGCACCATGCTGACCGCGCCCTCGACGATCCGCGTCCGTGCGCCGACCACCGCGTTGGCCTGCTGCTGGCGCAGCATCGCCTGAGCGATCTCGGGGGCATACGACAGCCGGGTCAGCCGGGACTCGATGATCGCTACTCCGGCCGGAGCGACCCGGTCGGCGATCTCGGCCGACAGCTCGGAGGTGATCTCCGCGGCGTTGTCGCGCAGCGACAGCCCCCCGCCGGCGTGGCTGGTGTAGGGGTAGCTGGAGGCGATGTGCCGGACCGCGGTCTCGGTCTGGATGGCGACAAACTTCGGGAACTCATCGACCGCGTACAGCGCCTTGGCCGTGTCGGC